>WRIX01000005.1:0-42215 GCA_009782495.1 Treponema sp. | reverse complement strand
GTTGGACCGGAATATTCATCGTCCGATCCTATTTCATCAACCTCTTCCAGTTCTTCTTCCGGAGTATGCGCATCAAAGCCGCCGGTAAAACCTCCGGGAGGCTCAAGTACCACTCTGCTTTCCACCACGGTTAATTCCCCGGGCCTGAAAACTGCTTTTGCCATAACGTTCCTCTGCTTACTTAACTATTAATTTATTCCCAAATTCCTCTCGCCAAGGCGCAGAGAACGCAAAGGAAAGACAATAATTCTTTTCTTCTTTGCGTCTCTGCGTGATGCTTTGTGAACGGCAGTAATGCTTTCTCATACAACAAGCTCATCTTCGCCGGAGCGGGCAACAACGATTTCGCCGGTGTCTTCCAGGTGACGGATAATGGAAACGATCTTCTGCTGAGCTTCCTCAACGTCTTTAAGACGTATCGGCCCCATGTATTCCATATCCTCTTTAAGCATCCCGGCAGCGCGTTTACTCATGTTGCGGAAGATCTTATCCTGTACTTCCGTATCCACGCTCTTGAGCGCCTTGGCCAATTCCTGGGAATCCACTTCCCGCATAACCTTCTGAATGGCGCGGTCGTCGAGCATAACGATGTCTTCGAATACGAACATCCTCTTCTTGATCTCTTCGGCCAATTCAGGATCTTCGTCTTCCAGAGCTTCGATGATCTGTTTCTCCGAAGAACGGTCAACAAGGTTAAGAATTTCTACAATGCTTTCCACACCGCCTGCCGCCGTATAGTCTTCGCTGGACAGTGTAGAAAGTTTCTTTTCCAGAACACGTTCCACTTCACGGAGTACTTCGGGACTTGTTCTGTCCATAGTTGCGATACGCCGGGCAACATCACTCTGCACTTCGTGGGGAAGATTCTGCAGAATGATGGAAGCCTTGTTGGGTTCGAGGTACGCAAGGATCAGCGCTATGGTTTGGGGATGTTCCTGCTGAATAAAGTTTAACAGGTGCGCCGGATCGGTGCGCCGGATAAAGTCGAATGGCCTGACCTGCAAACTCGAAGTAAGGCGGTTGATAATGTCGATGGCTTTCTGGCTTCCCAGGGATTTTTCCAGCAATTCCCGTGCATAGTCTATACCGCCGGTTGTGATAAACTGGTTGGCCATCATGAGTTCCTGGAACTCCAAAAGGATGGCGTCTTTCTGTTCGGGCTCTATGGTTTCAAGCCGCGCTATTTCAAAGGTAAGCGTTTCTATTTCGTCTTCCCGCAGGTATTTAAAAATTTCCGCAGAGATTTCTGATCCTATACTGACAAGAAAAATGGCTGCTTTCTGGCGGCCGGTAAAATCCTTGTTTCCTTTCTTTTTGGAAGTGGTTGAAGCACCGCCAACCGTTGCTTGTGCCATAGTTTAGTCCTCCAAAAGCCAGGTTCTGATCAGCTGTGCCGCATCCTCAGGATGATCCTTGGCCATGCTGATTACAGCTTCCTGCAGTTCCATGCGCTTCCGTTCTTCAACGGACATGGACACTTCCACGCCTTCCTGTTCCGCCTCCAAAAGGGCTCTTTCCCGCGCCGCCTGCCGTTCTCTGGCCAGAGCTTCTTCTGCAAGAAGCCGCTGCCGTTCAATGGCTTTGGACACCAGACGGAAGATCACGAAGGCAACAAGAAGAACAGCAAGTCCAATCAGAAAGAAGATTATCGTTCGCTGTATGTTCTGCTGCCTGAAATAGGCGGCATCCTCGTCGGCAAACTGCTGGGTACGGTCAAAACGTATGTTCTGTACCGTAACCGAATCCCCCCGTGCCGCATCGTATCCGATGGCATCCTGCACCAAAAGCTGAGTGTTTTTTACATCAGCCGAATCAATGGGGGTATATTCCCGTTCAATGGAATTGTTGGACAGGATTACCGGTTTTCCTTTTTCATCGTACTTTTTATTCCAGGTTCCGTCTATGTTTACAGATACGGTTACCCTGTCTATACGGGGCTTTCGTTCTTCCTCGGTTACTTCGCTCCCGACATTTTCATTGGTTTTTACCACATGCTGCTTAACCGTGCCGTGCATATTGGCTACGTCACCGTAGTTGGGCATTACATTGGGCTCCACTCCCGGAGGACCTTCGGGATTAAAACCGGTACCTTCATAGGTAGTATCATAGATTTCCTGCGAAAGAGTAACAGAATCTTTTATTACCGAATCGTCATAAGCTAAACCCGGAGTTCTGGGGCGCTGCACAAACGGAAGGTACTCTGTCCTGCTAATCGATTTTTTGGACATATCCATATCAAACTTAACATTGATATCCCGAACGCGGTCTGTTGTAAATGTACTTTGAAGGCTGGTCAAGATAAGCGTTTTGTACTTGGACTCAAGACTGAGGATGTATTCCTGCTGGCGCTTCAATAAATTATGTTCATCCACGCCATCCCATTCCAAATCATTCAGCACTACACCGGCTTGATCGGTAATGACGATATACTCTTCATTTAGGCCTTCTACGGCAAATTTAAGGATTTTAACAATACCTTCAATTTTTTTCCGGTTTTGCGTAATATCGCTGCCGGGAGTAGGGATCAGGCTTACACTGGCGGAAACAGGATTTTGATCCTGCAGGAACAGTGAATTCTTGGGAACAACAATGTTTACCTTGGCATCATCCACACCGTCCAGGGCTTTGATATGATCGGTTACCATCTGTTTTATGGCACGCTGCAGATTAACATTCCTTTCAAAATCGGTAATGGTCCAGCGGTCCCTGTCAAAAATTTCCCAGGGATTTATCCCTCTGGGAACCAAATCCTCACGAATAAGGATACCGCGTATCTTCCGGGCCGTAGCGGCATCGGGAACCATAATGATCCCGCTGGAGTTGACCTGAGCGTTATACCCCTCTTCGTTGATCCGGGTGATGATCCTGTCCCGCATATCTTCGTCGGTAATGGCTCTGTCAAACAATGCCACTGTACTGGGCGATGATGATACCGACACAAGAGCAATCATCCCTGCCAGTACAACAACAACAATGCCGGCAAGAATCAGGCGCTGAACTAAGGTCCACTTCCCCCAGAGATTTTTAACCTGTTCGAGTAATTTTCGCAAGAAATCCATTTCCCCCCCCTGCTATACTAATTATCGTGTGTTTACAATATCTTTCCATGCCTGAACAACACGGCTCAGGATTCTGTTGGCAATATTCAATGACATATTAGCCTGCGCTTCCGCCATAGCGATGTCTTCCACATTTACCGAGTCAGGCGCAAGTATTGCCTGTTGATAAAGATTGTCGCTGTACTTCTGGTAACCGCTTACCTTGTCCAGGGCTTTAAGCATAGTCTCACTAAAAAGACCGTCCTTCATTACTCCGTCAGCGCCGATGGTCTTACCCAGCGACGCAATTCCGGAACCGGTAGCATTGTAGAACTCTTCGTTTAATACCCTGGGCCGCAGATCCGGTAAAGAAGAAGGGACAGGCGGCATGGGTACAGGACTATAGTATTGCGGTGTTAAAGTCATTTATTATCTTCCTCCTATTTCCAGAGCTCTCTGGAACATCGATTTATAGCCTTCTACCACCTGGGCGTTGGCTTCATACATACGGTTAGCTTCCAGCAAATCCACCATTTCTTTTACAATCTCGACATTCGGCATTTCCACATAATCCTTGTGGGGACCGTCAAGAATTCTGTCGGGATGGGAAGGATCGTAGATCAGGCGGGGCGGAGAATCGTCTTTTTTTATACCCGTTATCCGAACGCCCTGACCAGGGCCGTTATCAAGCAATTTCGGCAAAAAAGGCGAACGCCAATAAGGCTGTTGAACCCGCGGCCTCATGATCACCCGGGATCGCTTAAAAACACCGCCTTCATTGGTTCGGGTGGTGGTTGCGTTGGCCATATTGTCCGCAATAACATCGACACGCAGGCGCTGAGCGCCCATGCCGCTGGAAGCAATGTTAATCGAAGTAAAAAGTCCCATACTATGACCTCAATACCAGGGCAACCTGGCTGTATTCAAACGCCGCTGCATGGGCGTATAAAGTATAACGCATCTGGTTTTCCAGAATATTGTTTATCTCTTTTTCCGGATCAACATTATTACCGTCGTTGTTGTAGGTACTGGTAAAGTCCAGCACACGCCTGGGATGTACATCCCGGTAATCTATTTGTGTCCAGTTGCTGACATGACGGGGATCGCCCCGCGCCATAATAAACTCCGGCTTATAGCTTTGGGAAAGAATTGCTTTTTTTAATGCCGATTCAAAATTCACCTCGGTCCTTTTAAAGTTGGGAACATCTTTGTTGGCAAGGTTGTCCGCATAAACCGAATGACGGAGATTCCCCGCGTTCATTGCCCGGTGGAGTACATCAACGGTTTTGGAAAAACTATTCATCCATATACCTCTCTTTTGAGCATCGGCTTATTTTGACCCTCCCTTTACAGTATGTAGCGCCCCAAATCCTGATCCGTTGCCAGACCTTCGAGCTTTTCGTTCACATAATCTCTTGTTATGGTTACTTTTGTCGGACTTATGTCAGGAGCTTCAAAAGAAAGCTCTTCCAGCAAATTTTCCATTATTGTATGAAGACGGCGAGCCCCAATGTTTTCCAGCCGCTTGTTTACTTCTGCGGCCAGGGCGGCCAGGCGTTCAATAGCTTCATCGGTAAAGTCGATTTCGACATTTTCCGTGGAAAGAAGATCCTTATACTGCCGGGTCAGGGCATTTTTTGGTTCTGTAAGAATCCGCAGGAATTCTTCCTTGCCAAGGGAATCCAGCTCTACCCGCAGGGGAAAACGGCCCTGAAGCTCGGGGATCAGGTCCGAAGGTTTACTTATGTTAAAAGCTCCGGCTGCAACAAAAAGTATGTGGCTTGTGTTCACCTGCCCCCATTTGGTATTTACCGTGGCCCCCTCTACAATCGGCAAGATATCCCGCTGAACCCCTTCGCGGGATACGTCGGGACCTCCGCTTCGCCCTTCCCTTACGGCAATCTTGTCTATCTCGTCGATAAAGACAATTCCGGTTTCTTCCACGCGTTTTCTGGCTTCTTCACTGACTTTGTCACGATCGATAAGCTTTTCAGCTTCTTCGGCAATCAGGATTTCCCTTGCCCGTCTGACAGTAACAAGCTTTTTTTTCTTGTTCCCTCCAAAAAAACCGGCTATTCCCGAAAGGCTGGATTCCAGGTCTTCCATACTGCCGCCCATCATTTCAAAAGAAGGAAGCTGCGGGCTTTGATTTACCGTAATTTCCACAGTACCGTCTTCCAGCTTTCCTTCCCTAAGCCATGTGCGGAATTTTTCACGGGTATGATCGGTTTTCCTTTCACTTCCTGCATCATCGTGAATTTCCTGGCGGCTGGTTTGTTCGTCTGTCCTTTCTTCAATTTCTTGTTCGCCGCCGGCAATATCCGGCTGTTCGTTCTGATTATCAGAAGAAAACTGCTGGTTCATAACAGGTATACCTACCTGAATGGCGGTTCCCATAATCCCCGGCCCATTGTCGTTGTTAAAGGAAAAAGAACCCATAGGACGGAATACCGGACCGGAAGATTGCGGCGCTTGCTCTTTATTCTTTTTCTTCGGCCGGGGAACAAGCAGATCCAGCAGGGCTTCTTCGGCAAGTTTTTCCGCTTCGGCATTTACCGATTGCTGCATCTCCTGCTTTACCATCTGAACACCTGCAGCCATAAGATCGCGGATCATCGATTCTACATCCCGGCCGACATAGCCGACTTCGGTATATTTGGTAGCTTCTACTTTAATAAAAGGTGAATTGGCAAGTTTTGCAAGCCGGCGTGCAATTTCCGTTTTACCCACTCCGGTAGGGCCAATCATAAGGATATTTTTTGGAGCGATGTCTTCCCGCAATTCCGGATCGAGTTTGATTCGCCGAATGCGGTTACGCAGAGCAACGGCAACCGACCTTTTGGCTTTTTTCTGGCCAATTATGTATTTGTCCAACTCCGCAACGATTTCCCGGGGTGTCAGACGATCAAGAAATGAACCTTCGCCTGCCGGCCCGGCTGAATATACTGGTTTTTTTTCCATTATGGCTTCAATTCCTCCACCGTAATTTCTCTGTTGGTATAGATACAAATATTCCCTGCAATTTCAAGGCTGCGTTTTGCTATTTCCGAAGCAGATAGTGTGCTCCCGTCAAGAAAAGCCAGAGCTGCCGAAAGGGCATAGTTGCCGCCTGAACCTATGGCCAGCACATCTTCTGCCGGTTCTATTACGTCCCCTGTTCCTGAAATGAGGAGGGTTTTGCTTAAATCCGCCGTTAAGAGCATTGCCTCAAGGCGGCGCAAAGCTCTGTCCATGCGCCAGTCCTTTGCAAGTTCAACCGCGGCCCGTGCGAGGTCGCCGGAATATTCCTTAAGCTTGCCTTCAAAACGATCAAAAAGCGTAAAGGCATCTGCGGTAGCGCCGGCAAACCCGCAAAGCACCTTACCGTCCCAAAGCCTGCGTACTTTGCGGGCATTGTTCTTGACTATTGTTTCACCTAACGTTACTTGCCCGTCTCCCGACATGGCAACTTCTCCGTTTCGCCTTACAGCGAGGACGGTAGTGGATCGTATTATCACTTCATTCATTGTACGTTCTCCATTGTATGTGCACGAACACTTGCGTGTGGATGGGCTTTCATATATGCCTGTTTTAACCGTTCCATATCTACATGGGTATAGCGCTGGGTAGTCGAAATACTTGCATGTCCCAGCATTTCCTGTACCAGACGGACATCGCAGCCCGAATTTAACAGATGAGTTGCAAAGCTGTGACGCAGGGCATGAGGGTGAATATGCTTTCCCAAACCCGACCTGTCTCCGTATTGGCTGATAATCCATCGTATTCCCGGAACAGAAAGCGGTCCTCCACGGCGGTTGATAAATACCCGGTCTGTCGGTTTTTCCTGCTTTATTCTTTCGGTACGAACCGGAAAATACTCTTTTATAGCCTGCGTTGCTTCTTCGGAAAAAAATACATAGCGTTCTTTGCCGCCCTTTCCGGTTACACGAGCAGACTGGACATCGTCATCCAGAAATCCAATTGAAAGTGAAGCAAGCTCCGCAATTCGTAATCCTGCCGAATACATGGCCAGGATCAGCGCTTTGTCCCGTAACGGCCATAGTATACCTTCTTTTTCGGGAAGTTCCGCAAAAGAAGCCATTTCCCCTTCCCAAAGAAATTCCGGCAGTGTCCTGGCTGTTTTTAGATTCCTTATGGAAACCGAAGGATCGTCTTTACGTTTTCCTGTTCTGATAAGCCACCGGTAAAACCCGCGGATCGAAGAAAGAGAACGGTTTACACTAACCGAAGAAATTCCTTCGGCTGAAAGATCTGCAATAAAATGCTGTACACCCCGGCTGTCAGCCGTTTCCGGAACAATATCCATATTATTGCAATATACGGCATAACGGGAAAGATCGTTTCCATAGGCCGTCAATGTTCGTTCGGACATACCTCTTACAGCTTTAAGGTAGAGGAGGTACTGTTCTATCATTTTTCCTCCTCTTCGGCACTGTGAAGGTAATCGCATGAAGGATTAATGCAGACCTTGTGGCTGCCTTTTCGTTTGTCATATTTTTCCACAAGAAACTGTCCGCATTGGGGACAGTCCTGGGAAAGCGGTTTATAATGGGAAATAAAATCACATTCCGGAAAATTAGTACAACCGTAGAATTCTTTTCCCCTTCCCCTTGTTTTCCGGGCAACCACATCACCATCGCATTTCGGACACTTTGCCAGGGGAATTGAACGGGTATTCCTGCACTCCGGAAAACCTGAACATGCAAGGAAAAACCCAAAACGTCCGAGTTTTTTTACCAGCGATTTACCGCATTTCTCACATTTATATTCTGTTATTTCATCCAAAGTTCCTTTGTAGGACTCCAGGGTTTTTCCGACTTCATCAACTCTGTCTTTAAAAGGATCCCAGAATTCCTTAATCATGTCGGGCCAGCGTATATTGTTTTCCTCTACCTCATCAAGTTTGGATTCCATGGTTGCGGTAAAAGCAGCGTCTACAACATGAGGAAAGTATTCGCCGAGCATATCGCTGATCATACGGCCCAACAAGGTGGGAACCAGTTGTTTATTGGACCTTGTTACATAGTACCGGTCCAAAAGAACCGAAATAATCGGAGCATAGGTTGAAGGCCGGCCTATACCTTTTTCTTCAAGTATTTTTACTATTGAAGCATCGGTATAACGCGGAGGTCCCTGTGTAAAGTGCTGCTCGGGATAAAATTTTTCCGTTTTCAGAATGTCACCCTGTTTAAGCGGCGGAACGTTACTTCCCTTTTCTTCTTTGGAAGCAAGGAGTTTCATTGCCTTATAAAAACCTTTTTCCAGGATCTTTGTACCCGCAATACGGAAAATTGCATCTCCTCCTCCGGCAGATTCCGCAATAGCTGCTGAAATATCAATACTTACCGTTTTTGTTCTGGCATTTTTCATCTGACAGGCTACAAACCGTTCCCAAATAATTGTATAAAGTTTTAATTGATCGCGGGTTAAAGAATCCTTAATTGAATCAGGTGTATAGCTTACATAGGTCGGTCTGATTGCTTCATGCGCATCCTGAACTTTCTTTCCGGCTTCGTATTCAACGGGTTCCGGAGGAAGACAATCAGCATGATTTTTTCCAATCCAGTCCCGCACTTCGTTTAACGCAAGAGCGGAAATCCGAACCGAATCGGTACGCATATAGGTAATCAACCCTACCCGGCCTGATCCTATATTAACCCCTTCGTACAACTGTTGGGCAATCTGCATGGTCTTTTTACTGGTAAAGCCCAATCTGTTTGCAGCCATTTGCTGTAACTGAGAAGTAGTAAAAGGCGGCCTGGGACGAACTGTTTTTTCCGTTTCCCGAATTTCAGAAACAACACAGGAAGAATCTTTTACCGCATCAATAATACGGTGTACCTCAGTTTCGTTTTTCAGTTCCGGTTTTTTTCCCTGCCAGGATACAAGCTGAGCGGTAAATATTCCGTGTTTTCCGGCTTTAAAATCGGCATCTACAGTCCAGTATTCTTCCGGAATAAAAGACTCAACTTCTTTTTCCCGTTCACAGATAAGCCGCAGCGCAACCGATTGAACCCGTCCGGCGGAAAGTCCGTTTTTAACTTTTTTCCAAAGCAAGGGAGAAAGGTTATACCCGACAAGCCTGTCCAAAACCCTCCTGGCTTTTTGGGCATTCACCTTTGCTTCATCAATCATCGAAGGATTATCTACCGCATCTTTAATTGCCTGAGGTGTAATTTCGTTAAAAGAGATACGTTTTATCGGAACTTTGGCTGTTTTTGCAGCAATAGCATTGCGTAAATGCCAGGCTATTGCTTCTCCTTCACGGTCATTATCACTGGCAAGCAATACTTCATCCGATTTTTTTGCATCGCCCTGAAGCTCTTTAAGGAGTTTAGCTCTTCCCCTGACAGTAATATATTCGGGTTCAAAATCATGTTCCACATCAACTGCTGTACGCGATTTGGGCAGATCGATTAAATGCCCCATAGAAGCTTTTACGGTATAGGAAGGACCCAAATATTTTTCAATGGTTTTTGCTTTTGCAGGAGATTCGACAATTACAAGTATTTGTTTACCGGTTTTCTTTGCTGCTTTGCTTTTTGATTTAATTGTTTTTGTATCCGTTGAATTTTTTTCCATAAATAGTCGACCCCTATAGATCCAATTCCTGTTTTAATGAATCAGCCAGAGATAAGCTTCCGCCGTTCCGTCTGTTTTGTTCGTTCCATTTCAGCAACAATGCCGGATCTATATTTAATCCGGTCAATACATCAGCGGCGCTGTCAATAACAGGACATCCTTCGGCAGCCAGAGCCCTGGTGCCTTCTCCGATTGGAGAAGCAACACCGGCAGAAGCTACAAAAAGATCCCTTCCCTGTTCCAGGGCAAATTTCCCTGTATAGAGAGCGCCGGAACCGGTGGGAGCTTCCACAATTACCGTAGCTCTGGCAAGACCGGAAATGATCCTGTTTCGCTGGGGATAAAACCATTTCTTTGGCGTAGTACCGAGTTTATATTCACTTAAAAGGGAACCCCCGTTTTTTAATATGCGTCTTGCCAAATCACGGTTTGACGCCGGAAAGACTTCGTCCACCGAAGAACCCAGCACTGCCACAGTACAGCCGCCCTCTTCCAGAACGCCCCTGTGGGCCAAAGCATCAATTCCCAGGGCAAGGCCGGAAATTACCGTAATACCTGCTCTGGCAAATTCACGGCCCAGTGCAAGAGCCTGCATGGATGCCTCAGCGCTGGGATGCCGGGTGCCCACCAGGGCAATGGAAGACTTTTCCGGATCGGGGAAACTGCCGCGGCAATAAAGATATTCAGGAGGATCAAAAATTTCACGCAATAAAGGCGGATAGAGGGGGGAATCCTTATCTATCCGGTATATTCCCAAAAGCTTTTCTTTATCAATGTTATTCATCATCTGTACCACGCATCCATAACCTTCTGTTTATTAAGTTCTGCCTGATCTTTTACTTTCTGATCTTTTGTAAGACCTATAATACGATCATAAAGATCCGCCGCTCCTGCAAAGTCTCCTGTTAATGCCCTGGCGGAAGCCAGGACAAACATTCCGTCTGTATCACGTTTATTAATATCCAAAAATAGTTCCAGGTACGGAATTGCTTCTTCCGGACGATCCAGGTTAAAAACATAGAGTACGCCAAGCCCATAAAGAGCTTTACCGTAACGGCCCTGCAAGTCAAGAGCCCTAAGATATGCCGCCTCTGCAATGCGGTAATGTTCCGCCTGTTCACCGGGAGAAAAGTATTCGGAACGGGCAAGACTCCCCGCAGATACGCCAATAAGATAATGAACCGTCTCGTCTTCCGGAAAGTAACGGGCAGCGGTTTGAAGCGCTTCCAGGGCCTCTCCGTAAAGAGGCTGCCGTGAGTCCATCAGCCTTGAACCAAGTATCTTCCAGTAGATCCCGGTTTGAGCCGCATCTTTAACATGCTCATCGATCTTTTTTTCATACAGTGCAATAGCCTTACGCAGATCTTCTATAGATTGAGGAGGGGCTCCGCGGGGACTCAATGCGGCTATTTGAGCGGCCAAAGAATTACGTGCGGCAATTTTTTTATACACAAAAACACCCGTAATACCGGCAGCAAGTATAATGAGAATTATAATTGATTTTCCTAATCCTTTCTGTGCCATTCTTTACACTCCGCCGGGTTTAATCATCCGGAAGCTGCCAAACCCAATACCGGCAAAAACTTTTTATGATTTTCTTTCAGCATGGAAACATCAACATGGGTATAGATCTGGGTTGTAGCCAAATCCGCATGCCCCAGCAATTCCTGCACCTGCCTGAGATCCGCGCCGCCTGCCAGCAACTCTGTGGCAAAACTGTGCCGCAGGGTGTGAAGCCTGGAAGAAGTACCGGCAATTAACGCCAACAGCGCATAATTTTTCCAAATTCCCTTCCTCGATAAACGTTTGCCCCCCCGGGCCAAAAAAAGTGCTTTTGGATGCTGCTGTTTTGCCAAAACCGATTGTTTTCCTTCGTTCCTCCAGATATTCTGTCAGCAGAACAGTATCAATATCTTTTAATATTCTTTCCGGATCAGTGTCTTTTTCCCGCAGCCACAGCAGGAAAATCCGTATCTCTCCCAAATACGTTTCCGATGTCAGAAGAGATCGCCTCTCCAAAGCAACGAGAAAAGACCTGTAACCGGCAAGAATATCTTTCATACTTCAACTTTCTCTTTTTTGGGAAACCGCATTACGGTAGGAACGTCCAAATCTTCTTCTTTGTAGTTCCGGTGAGCAAGGAAATCGGCCCTGTTTCTTGAAGTACGAGTGGTAAAACTGTGCCATTCTTCAAGTCCGACCACATCACGGTTTTGATTTATTTCTCCGCCGCCTTTAACTTCCATCTTCAGGGTTTTTTGCCGGAACCCTGTAGCAATTACCGTTACCTGCAGTTTGTCTCCAAGTTCGCTTTTATATACCATGCCGGGAATAATCTGTGCGTCAGCATCTGCTTTTTCGGAAACTGTTTCCACTACATCTTCCAATTCAGTAAGAGCAAACGATGATTCATCACCCGATAAACAAACAAGAATACGCTTTGCACCTTCAATGGTTGTGTCTTCGAGCAGGGGATTTTCCATCGCCTTTACAGCTGCTTCCTGGGCTCTGTTATCACCGGATGCTATTCCCACTCCCATCAAGGCATCTCCCTGACCGTGCATAGTTTGTTTTACATCGGCAAAATCCACATTCCACTTGCCTGTTTCCAGAATCAATTCAGAAATACCCTGAACACCCTGACGGAGTATATCGTCTGCCATGCGGAGCGCTTCTTTGACCGGAGTACGTTTTTCGACCAAAGAAAGAAGCTGCTGATTCTGAATAACAATAAGGGTGTCAACCGCTTCTCTCATCCTGTCAATTCCTTCTTCGGCAAGCCGCATTTTATATCTGCCTTCAAAATTAAAGGGCTTTGTAACTACACCTACCGTAAGCGCACCGCATTCACGGGCAACCTGGGCAATTACAGGAGCAGCTCCCGTACCGGTACCGCCGCCCATACCTGCGGTAACAAAGACCATGTCTGCGCCCCTTAAATTATTGGCAATTAAATCCCTGTCTTCCATAGCTGCCTTTTCACCCACATCGGGTATCCCTCCGGCTCCCAGTCCGGCCGTTAGCTTTGAGCCTATGGAAAGTTTAGTGGCTGCTTTGCTGTCATTCAGAGCCTGAAGATCGGTATTGGCGGCAATAAATTCGACCCCTTCAAGGCCGCATTCAATCATGCAGTTAACCGCATTCGAGCCCCCGCCGCCGGCTCCAATTACCTTGATAATCGTGGAACGCGGCCCGATTTTTTCGCGTTCCTCCAAAAGCTGGATGTTCATGTCCCCTCCCCCAAAAAATTTTTTATCTATAACTAACCCTGCAAAGCTCCAGCAATGCAAAAGCTGTCGATCCTTAGAAAAACTCCCTCCGCAGCCATTCCGCGATCCTTCCAAAGAGTGATGCTCCATCAGACTTTTTATTCTCTCTTCCGCCAATTCCGCTTCTCAGTTCCCGGTCATTGCCCTCAAGTACCAATCCTACAGCAGTTGCATAGGCAGGATTCCTGTATTCTTCCACTAAACCGCCTACAGAAAGAGGCGAACCAACGCGGGCAGGAAGTTTAAATATTTCCGATGCCAGTTCCGCCGCTCCAGAAAGCTGTGAAGCTCCGCCGGTCAGAACAACTCCGCCGCCTAACGGACGGGACAGAGTAAGTTTATCAATTTTTTCCTTAACCATAAAAAAGATCTCTTCGAGACGCGGTCTTATGATTTCTTCTATTTCAAAACGGGGAATAACCAACGGAGATCTTCCGCCTACACCAGGGACAATAATGTCATCTTCTCCCATGCCTATCCCTTCCCAGCAGTTTCCCGCTGTTAGTTTAATTTTTTCGGCGGTTTCATACGAAATATTTTTAATTTTCGAAATATCACTGGTAACCTGGGTTCCGCCGGCAGGAATCGTTGTGGTTGAATACGGCGCCCCTTCGGAATAGATTAAAACATCGGTGGTACCGCCGCCCAGATCAATAAGCACCGTTCCCAGTTCTTTTTCTTCTTCGGTTAACACCGCCCGTCCTGCAGCCAGCGACTGAAGCACAAAACCGTCCACCCGGAAACCAGCCCGATTAACGCACTTAACAAGATTTTGTGCGCTGGTAACCGAACAGGTAATAATATGAACTTCCGCTTCCAGCCGTACCCCGATCATATCCAGAGGATCCCTGATCCCTTTTTGATCATCTACGATATAGCTCTGAGGAATCAGTTCCAGTACCTGCCTGTCCATGGGAATCGCTACAGCACGTGCCGCTTCCAGGACACGAAGGATATCATCGTCTCCAATTTCTCTGGTTTCCCGGTTTTTACCGGTTACCGCTACCACCCCGCGGGAATTTCTCCCTTCGATATGACTTCCGCCAATACCCGTCCATGCGCTGTGCAGTTCTCTGCCGCTCATCATTTCCGCGGCCTCAATAGCGGATTCCACGGAACGCAGCGTAGCTTCGATATTTACAACTACTCCTTTGCGTAATCCTGTGGACGGACTTGTACCTATGCCGGTTATTTCTATACCGCCGTTTTCTGTACGCTCACCAATTACAACGCAAACCTTGGCCGTTCCGATATCAAGACCGGCCACTAAATCGCCGCTAGCCAGACTGTACCTCCTTGTACGAAGCTGTACCGGTTCTGAAATCAATCTCTTCGATATTTCCTGATTTTCCGGAAAGTACATCCAGCATAAGGAGCATATACCTGAGTGTTTCTTCTGTTATATCTTCGCTTACCCGTACCCGAACTGCCTTATGAGCCGGGTACAGTGTTAAATCAAAACCATCGTAGTTTCTGTGATTGATCTTGATCTCGGAAATCGTTGACAAAAGCTCAGGTGCAGTCCGGGTCAGGTCTTCAAGCCGGGCAAAAAGTGTATTGTACATGCGGGGAAGCTTCATTCCCGGATACACTCCTTCCAGCACCAAGCCCGAAATAACCGGCAGTGTTTCATCACCCAAAAAACCTTCCTTTCCGGCGCTGATGATCGTTCCTTCTCCGTCAATGAGGGCCGGAAAGATCCTTTCACCATGAGTTACAAAAGCCATAGCCGCAGCCCTCCGGCTTTCCAAATGAAGTTCCACCCTGTTGGGAAAACGCTTAATGACCCGTGCAGAACGGATCATTGGCAGGGTCAGGAGCGCATCTTCTGCGGATTTGGCATTCAGCGCCATAAAAGAAGTATGCTTTCCTATTCCTGCCAGGGCAAGCACTGTTTTTTCGTCGACTCCGGGAATACCCGAAATGGTAATTTTGGAAAACGGCATACAGGGACTTATACCGAAAAGCCAAACCAGTTCTACTCCCAGAATAACCGTAATTACCGCAAGGATAAATTTTAATTTTCTGTATTCTATTGAATGAACTCTGGGGCCGGAACCGGCTTCATCCCCAAACATATAATCACTGGACATTAGTAACCTCCCGTGAATTATTTATCAGTAACCCGCACATAACCAATGTTGTAGCCAGAGACGAACCGCCGGCAGAAAAAAACGGCAAAGGTATTCCGGTTGCGGGAAGAGCCCCGATAGCCACCGCAACATTCAGCAAAATCTGGGAAAGGATCGTTGTTCCAAGACCAAATCCCAAAAGACGTCCAAAAAGTGTTTTGTTTTTCAGAGCGCAGCGGTATACTGCAAAGGCAAAAAGTGCAAACAGAGCAAAAATCAGAACCACTGCAAAAAAACCGCCTTCTTCCGCAAGTGAAGCAAAAACAAAATCTGAATGGATTGCATATACACTGGAAATTTTCCTGGTACCCTGTCCTATCCCTTTACCCCAAAAACCACCGGAACTGATTGTCATAATACTGGCATTTACCTGGTATCTCGCTCCCAGCGGATCGAATTCCGGCCAGATAAAGCTGATAATACGGCGCAGACGGTGTTCTCTGGTTAATATAAAAAACACTGACAAAGGCAAAAAGATCATTGCCGCAGCAAAGAAATAACGCAGTTTTAATCCGGCAAGATAAAAAATAACCAGGGCATTAAAAAGAATAAAAAATGCCGTGGAAAAGTTATTTTGCATATAAATTAAAGCCACAAAGAGTACGGTTATCATGGTTGGAGGAAGTACGCCGGCGGAAAAAGAATCAAGCCTGTTTTGTTTTTTGTCAAAAATATGGGCCAGATAAAACGGCAAAACAAGTTTAACCAGTTCCGAAGGCTGATAGGTGGAAGAACCGATCCGTATCCATCTGGTGGCACCGTTCGCCCTGACTCCTATACCGGGAACAAATGTCAGCGCACAAAGAATCATTGAACCGATAACCACAGGGAAAATCCATTCGCGGACAAAATCCAGATTAGCACGGGAAACGATAAAACACAGGATAAAACCAAAAGCTGCAATTACAGCCTGACGTAAAATAAAGTAAAAGCTGTTGCCAAGCCAGCGATCGGCATAGGCATAAGATGCGGAATACAAGGTGACCAGTCCTATTCCTGTCAGGAGCAAAATACATGCGACAAGAAGATGATCGCTTTTTGCCTTGCGGCCCTGTTGTTCCATTAACAGCTGAAACTTCATCCAATCCTCTACTGTATTTTTAATGTTGACAGAGCCATAATTGCAAACAGCCCGCCAAGTATCCAAAACCGGATAACGACTTTGCTTTCCACCCAACCGGATAATTCAAAATGGTGGTGGAGGGGGCTCATCTTAAAAATCCGTTTTTTAAAGAGTTTAAAAGATAAAACCTGCAAAATCACCGATGCGACTTCCAGCACAAATACGCCGCCAATAACAAGTATTAATATTTCCTTTTTTATGACAAGGGAAATTACCGCAATAATTCCGCCCAAAGAAAGGCTTCCGACATCACCCATAAACACATCTGCCGGGTGTGCATTAAACCAAAGAAATCCTATGCAGGCGCCGACAGCGGCAAGGCAGAATATGGTAAGTTCTCCGGCTCCTTCAATAAACGGAATTCCCAAATACGCGGAAAAGTCTGCACGGCCGGAAAGATAGGAAAGAATTCCCAGCGTAATAAATACCCAGAGCAAAAGACCCGTTGCAAGCCCGTCGAGACCATCGGTAAGGTTTACCGCATTCGATTCACCGACCATAAGAAGAACGGCAAAAGGAATCCAGAACGGGCCCAAATCCAGCACCGGATTCTTAAAAAAAGGAATATAAAGCTGCGTTACTTCTTCTTCTCCGGAAAAATACAGAACTAAAGCCAGCGCCAGAGCAACTGCAACCTGAGCTCCGAATTTAACTTTGGCGGAAAGTCCGTCTGCATTCTTTTTTGTAACTTTTAAATAATCGTCTGCATAACCGATGGTTCCAAATGCGACAAGAGCGCCCAGACAAAGCCAAACCTTAAAGCTTGAAAAATCCATCCAGAGAAAAACAGAAATAATTATTGAAACAAGGATCATCACTCCGCCCATAGTCGGAGTTCCGCCTTTTGAAAGATGCGTTGTTGGGCCATCGTTCCGTATCGACTGACCTACTTTAAGTTTACGCAGTTTTTCGATAATACGAGGTCCCATGAGATAACAAAGAAGCAGTGTGGTTAATGCTGCATACGCACCTCTGAAAGTTAAATACTGAAATACATTGAGAGGGGTAAAATACTTTACAAGGGGATAGAGGAATTCAAGAAACATCAGGACCTTCCAAAAAAACAATGCTGGTTAATTGTTCCAATGCGCAGCCCCGCGAACCCTTAAGTAAAACAAGATCCCCCGATTGTATTTCATTTTCCAGTTCTTTCGATAATTGCTCCATACTGCCGGTATGGAAATATTTTCTCCGGTATTCTTTCAGTTCTTCTGCAGCGTTTTCCATTTCTTTTCCGTAAAGGAAAATTAAATCCGCCTTTGATTCGCCAAGGATCTGTCCTATTTTCCGGTGTTCTGCTTCTTCATGTTCCCCAAGTTCCAGCATAGAACCAACAATATAAATTCGCCGCCCGGGCCAGTTAATGCTGTCGCAAAAAGCAAGGGCTTCCGCAGCCGAATCGGGATTACTGTTGTAACAATCACGGATTACCGTGGTTTTACCTTGCAGTACCTCGCTGCGGCCAAAAAGACCCTTAACACCGGCAAGACCATTCCGGATAGAAGCGGCGCTGATACCAGCTTCATTTGCCAGGGCTGCCGCAGCGAGGGCATTTTTTACGTTGTGTTTTCCCGGAAGACCGAAGCTGACGGGGATCCCCTCCCAGTTAATTTCTGTCCCCGCCAGACCCCGATCCAGAATTGAATTGAGTTTTCCGGACGCCTCAAAAGTATTTTGTCCGTAAAACAACACTTTTCCATTTACGCCCTGTGCCAGATAATCCCTGAAGGGATCATCTTCCGGAATCAGAGCCGTTTCTGTTCCTGTAAACTGCGAAAAAATTTGCTTCTTTTCATTGGCAATATTTTCCATACTTCCCAAAATACCGATATGAGCGGGACCAATGTTGGTTACAAGGGCTATTTCCGGTTTCAGCACTGCTGCAAGTTCTTTTATCTCTCCCTTCCGGTTCATTCCTGCTTCAAAAACTCCAACATCATGATGGGTACGCACATTGAAGGTTGAAAGGGGAAGTCCTGTTTCTGAATTCAGGTTGCCGCTGTTCATAATTACATTTTTTTCTTTGCCTATTACAGAAGCGGTAATTTCTTTGGTTGTCGTTTTACCGGAAGATCCTGTTATACCTATCCGCAAAAGGCGGGGGAAAAGTTCCAAATATGCTGCAGCAAGATTCTGGAGCCCTTTTAGGGTATCGTCAACGATAAGCAGAATAACCCCTTTTTCCGCCGCTTGAATACCCAGAGTCTGCGGATCATGACCTGCTTCTTCAAGGCCTTTTCTGCTCACCAAAGCCCCTGCAGCTCCTGCATCAAACGCTTCATCAAGAAAGCGGTGTCCATCGGAACTAAGGCCCTGAAGGGCAATAAAAAGAGACCCTTTATTAACCTTTCGTGAATCAATAGCTACCGAAAAAAAACCCCCCTCTGCCCTTTCGGGAAAAAGTTCTGCCCCTATGGCTAAAGCGGCGCTTCGGTAATCCATCAAGAAAGGTTTACTCATCCGCCGCCTCAAAGCCTTCAAAATATTCAGCAATGCTTCTATACGTTACTTCTGATACGGAAACCGTATCCGGAGGGAAACCATGAACATCTTCGTTCACAGTTCCTGTCCCGGCAGAATAAACCGGAAGGGCATCTGTACCGGCCACAACAGATGAATCTGTTATGGAAATTTGCAGAACTTCTTCGGGCTGTTTTTTCTGCAAACCCAGTTGATTCCGGGCAATATGTTCAATTCTGTCGGGTGAAGAAAGGTAGGTAACACCGGCAATGAGCCGCTTGTTGTTCTCTACCCATTCTTCCTGGGTTTTTTCCAGTTTTTTTAACTCCCGCTCCAAATCACCGTAACGGGAAGCCTGCAATGCAGAAAGTCCCAAAAAGGCAGGAATGCTTAATATAAAACAATAAAAGAAAAATTTACGAATCATGATGCTACCCCGGTACCGGTTTTTTCTACCACCCGGAATTTTGCACTCCGGGAAGGGGGATTTTTTCTGCATTCTTCATTCCCGGCCGAAATGGGTTTACGGGTAAGAATTTTTACAGAACAGATCCCTACAGATCTAGATATCGGCGTATCCGGCTGACCGGTACAGTCCCTGCTCATTTCCCTGAAAAAATTCTTTACTTTCCGGTCCTCACCTGAATGAAAACTTATTACCCCCATCCGGCCCCCTGTTTTTAACTTTTTCAGGGCTTTTTCCAGTATGCAAGGGAGACTTTCAACCTCATTATTTACGGCCATACGTAAAGCCTGAAAGGTACGGGTTGCCGGATGTATAGGGCCGCGGCGATAAGATACCGGGACGGAATCAGCAACAAGTTCCGCAAGAGCTGCAGTACTGGTAATTGTTCCCTGTCTTTTTGCTGCCTTGACCGCAGCGGCTATACGGCGGGAATAACGTTCTCCGGCATTATTGTACAGCAAGTCAGCAAAATCTTTTTCCGGCAGGCCTGCAATCAGATCCGCCGCCGTCTTTCCCCTGGAAACATCAAGACGCATATCAAGGTATTCATCGCGCATAAAACTAAAACCCCGTCCCGATCCTTCATAATGGAAAAGACTTATTCCCAGATCAAAGAGAATAGTATCAGGCAAGGGAAGTTCGACGGGATAATCGGAAAAGAATTCATCTGCCCATCGATTGTAGAAACCTATCCTCGTTCCAAAGGGAGAGAGCCGTTCTCTGGCCCTAACCTGAATTTCCGGATCGGCATCTACACCAGCTATACGGAGGGCCGGAAAACGTTCCAAAAATGCTGCGCTATGACCCCCTTCACCCAAGGTTGCGTCTATCATGAGTTCACCCGGGGTTCTGGGCGCCAGGTATTGTATTGCCTCTTCCAGTAATACCGGAGTATGGATTACTTCCATACCCTCCCCTCCTCTTCTCTGCTATTTTCAATCAGACAAACAAATTAATACAAATTCAAAAGTCCCATTTTTTCCACAACTGCCTCAAATTGTTCCTCTACCCTCTGTTCATATTCCGCATGGCGGTTAGCATCCCATATTTCTATACGGACACCATCGCTCGTTACTACGCAATCCCTTGTAAGCCCTGCATGATCCCGGAATTTCGAGGGGATCATTATACGTCCGGTCTTGTCTATCTCCACCTCGCCGGCAGAAAAGCTTACCCTGTGATCAAACATATCTTTTTGCCTGAGCGTCATGGGCATATTGGCATTGGCGCTCCAGAAATTCCGGAGACTTTCGGTAAATTTTTCATGGTTTTCCGGAGTAAAAGCCCAAATACAAGCTTCAAACATACTTTTGGTTAAAACCAGCACATTTTCCGGTATCCCTTCCCTGAACCGGGCGGGTATGCTCACTCTCCCTTTCTCATCAAGAGTCGCCTGATATTCACCCTTTAACAGCGCCATATCTATTTTCAAGGATTATTCCCTGATACCCCATTACTTCCCATTTCTTGGGAAAAAACTCATTATCATACCACTATTTCCCATTTTTTCTTCTATTGCAATGGGTTTTTATAGAAAAAAAAGAAAAAAAAGAAAGTTTTTGTAAAAATAGCTTAACAAATATTTAGGGTTTGCCGAAAAAACATACAAAAGAACCAATTGTCCAATTTCGGTTGCTCTGGTATGGTAAAACCATATTTTTTACCTTTGGAATAAGAATGTTTATCGAAGAGTTTTTCATTGTTTTTCCCGAAGGTGATGTCCAGGAAGTGCCCGGCCGCCTGCCTTTCAATACACTCGTGGACATGAACGGGAATGTCCTCTCCCTGCCCCTCCCAACCAACAAAATGATCGTTTTTCGGGTTGCGCGGATAAAAACCAACGAAAACAAAGGGAGCAACGAAACCTTCCATTATTTGGAATTAATGAGCGCCGAAGAGTTGCTGCCTTTTGTAAAAAGCGGAAGGACCGTGATAAATGATCGTTTCTGAGCATAGTATTGGCACTAAAAACGAAAGCAGCCTCCACCGTTCGCTGAAATATTTCTATGCAAAACCGGAAAACACCGAAACAATAAAGGCCGGTTATGTCTGTGACGCTATCGGAGCAAACGGAGAGGTTATTGAGATACAAACAAGCCATTTTAGCGCCCTGAGAAAAAAGATCCCCGCCCTGGCAAAAAGCGGTAAAGTGCGGGTTATATATCCGGTAATTGCAAATAAAACCATAGAGTTGTACGACTCTGAAGGCCAGCTCCTTCGCAGAAAAAAAAGCCCCAAAAAAGGAACTATTTGGGATATTTTTGATGAACTTGTATATGTTCCGGAGTTTCTCAGGCTAAAGAATCTAACCATAGAAATAATCTGCGTGGACGCAATAGAACGCCGGCGGAACGACGGTAAAGGCGCCCGGCGGAGAAAGGGAGTGAGCATTGAAGACAGAATCCTCGAAAATCACAGGGAAGGTATAGTATTAAAGAAAAAAGCTGCCTGGCTGAAACATTTTATGCCTCTGGAAAACGAATTTTCTGTAAAAACCCTGGCCGAGACAGTCAATATAAGCCCTGACAAGGTAAGAAAAAGCATTTATACCCTGGAAAAAGCCGGTTTTTTGAAAAAAACCCATAAGCAGGGAAGAAGCTGGGTATATCACATAATTTGAAAGCACAAACCAATAGCTTGTTCCGAAACTAACGGAGTTTTGGAACAAGCTCAACTATTCTTTCAAATCAGTATAGTCCAGCAGAGAATATTCCGTTTCTTTGTTAAAATACCGCGCCCTGCTCATATTAGGAGCCAGATTAATCGTATTGCCAATTCTAAAATCGTAACGGAACGTTGCCTTGGCCAGAAGCGGTTGCGTTGTTGTAGTAAGCCAAAGATGGGTTTCCGCTCCCAAAGGCTCTATCAGGGTAATTTTAGCGCCGATGTTATTGTCCAATTGAGGCCGTTTTGAAAAAACCAAGTCCTCCGGACGAATTCCAAAGATAATTTCCCTGCCGATATAGTTCTGCAAATCGCGAACATGCTCCGGCGAAGGTATTAACTCAAAAGAAACATTATGCAGAACGGGTTTTCCGTTTTTTTCAATTACCGTGACATCAAGAAAATTCATGGGCGGGGAACCCAAAAAACCGGCAACAAATTTATTTTCCGGATAATCATACAGATCCAGCGGAGGTCCGATTTGCTGAATTACTCCGTCTTTCATAACAATAATTTTATTGGCCATAGTCATTGCTTCAACCTGATCATGAGTAACATAGATCATTGTGGCATCAAGCCGGATATGAAGATTTGACAGTTCCGTTCTCATTTGTACGCGGAGTTTTGCATCCAAATTGGACAACGGTTCGTCGAAAAGAAATACTTTGGGACTCCGTACTATGGACCGCCCAACCGCAACTCTCTGACGCTGACCGCCCGAAAGCGCCGTAGATTTACGATGTAAATACTGTGCAACATCAAGGATTTTTGATACTCCCTGAACCCGGCGGTAAATTTCCTGTTTTTCAACTTTCCGCATTTGAAGGCCGAAAGCCATGTTGTCGTACACCGTCATATGCGGATAAAGTGCATAGTTCTGGAAAACCATAGCAATATTTCTGTCTTTCGGAGGGATATGATTGATTAATTCTCCGTCAATGTACAATTCCCCTTTGGTAATATCTTCCAAACCTGCAATCATTCGAAGCGTCGTTGATTTTCCGCAGCCTGACGGTCCTACCAAAACAACAAATTCCTTGTCTTCGACAACAAAATTTACATCGTTTACTGCCTTAACACCGCCCTCATAGGTTTTGTAAACACTTTTTAGTTCAACCCTCGCCATTAATACCCCCTGAATCATTGTCCGGTATTTGTTCAACATCCGGCAATATGTTTCCAAACCGCAGTTCAAACAAGGTTACATCATCCGCCAAAGCGGTGTCTTTAGTCCACAGGTCTATTTCCCTGTCCACATAGGTAGAAAACCCATCGGCAGGAATGTAGTGAAGGTTTTGCAAAAATTGAATCGTCCTTGCGTCCCCGTACCGTTCCCCGCGTATATCACTCATATCCGAAAGACCATCCGAAAAAACAACAATACGCAAACCGTCGCTTATACGTATTTTTTGAGGCGGATCCGGAACAAATTCTCCGGCTAAACCAAGGGGCGGCAGATTTGGCTTATAGGTTTTATAGGCAATCGTCATATTGTCCGAAGGGACAAATGCCGTTACCGGAGACAAACCGCAATTATGTATTTCTACCATGTTAGTGGAAAAATTAACATATAACAGCGCCCCGGCTACAAAAACATCTGGAGGATTAACTTTTGTGATTAATGAATTAATAAGAGATGTAATTTGTTCGGGTTTATCTCTCTTTCTCAGGCTTTGAGCGCCTTCCCTGTAAGACACCATCTCCAAAGTAGCAAAACAGGTACCCAACGACATGGTAACCAGAGCACCGGAAATATTTTTTCCCGCAACATCAAAGCAGCCAAAAAGGTACAGGTCTTTGTTAATTCTTAACGGTTTATGCCAGTCACCTCCGACAACATTAGCCATACGGTTGTAGGAAATAAAGCCAAACCGCGCATCCTGCAATTCAGGCTGGACAAGCAGATTCTTTTGGATTTCTCCGGCCCGTTTCAGATCCCGGGCCTGTATTGCTTCCGAATATTCCATCATCTGCCTGAGGTTTACAACGCCGTAATATTTATGTTTATGTTCAACTACATACCAGCCCGGATCGTCCCAGCGGATGTTTTGTAACCCCCGTTCCAGTACCACATTAATGTAAGATGAAGCTTCAATAACTTCATGTACCGGCATCATAAACGGAACGGCCGTTTTACCCAGAACACGGTTCACCAGCGATTCTTTAAAATTACCCACTTTATTTATATCTTCTTTGTGAACTATACCTAAAATGGCGCCATGCCGTTCAATGGGAATTACTTCTGTTTCCGGCCTTCCCGATTTTAAGTCAAGCGTCCATTTGGCGTCGGAGGCTATATTAATCGGTTCAATAGGATTGGCAATATAACCAACCTGCAACGGTGTAAAATAGTAACTCTTTCTTACTTGCTCTTCTTTTTCTTCCATAGCAATCCTTACCTATTCTATCAAGAAAAACAATTTAAAAAAATGGGCTGTCAAAGACAGCCCTATTAATCTCTTACAAAAAAAACCGCATTTGCAGCCTTCTACGGGCTAAACAAAACCTCTGGCTCAATACCTTACCACATATCGCTCATATCATCGGCATCTTTAAGATCTTCTGCAAAGAGGTCTGTTACTGCACGAAGATCGTCAAAGTAGACATAATAAGACCCATAGGCTTCCATCATATCACAGTCAATACGGAATCCGATAAGCCTGATTCCCATAAGGTTAACATAATGGTAATTCCGCTGGACAATACCATGAACACCGTCGGGAGCCTGGGGAGGAATTGCAACGGTCAGCTTTTTCCAGCCCTGGAAATTAAGTTTACCTATAAAAAGTTCAAAATGCCGACCAAGGGCATCTTCCAGAAGGAGGTTAAGCGAGTGATTAAAGTTACGGCCTGCTACCCATACCGAAACAGTTTTGCATATTCCCTCGATGGGGATGGGCCGCTGTGGATAAATGAAAAAACTATTGGTTCCGCGGCGGAGAAAATCGATCCTTACACCCAATACATACTTGTCTGGGATATTGAGACCCTCTTCTTCTTTGATGGGAACTTTGGCGGCAGGACTGCCTTCAAAGAGCCTGGCCGTACCATAGCCTTCGTCGGAAGATATGGAAACTCTCCAGTATCCTTCGTATTCGAATTTATCCACCGAAATTTCTTTAAGTTTTTGCTGGGCTTCCATGATGCCCAGCTGTTGTGCGTCAGGTTCACCGATTTCCTGGGCAAAAAGACCGGCAACCGTAACGGACACAATTAACAAAGATAAAATAAAACGCTTCATCTGCAGCCTCCTTAATTTCCGCTTCCGGTTTCCCAGTTTTCTCTGATCCAGTCGGGATCGCTCATTTCATCACCGTCAAATATCCTTTCATAGACATCCGTCATAACCCTCAACTGATGAAGATAGGTGTAGAAATTGGCCACTTCTTCTCTGGGGGTTGTCCATATGCGGAACTTGACAAATTTCAGGTAAATGGAATTTTTTTCTGCCGTACTCAGCATTGAGGCAGATGTTGGATCCAGAATAATGCGGCGGCGTTGGGGTATGGCAGTAGGTATCGCTATCCGAAGGTTTTTCCAACCCTGAAAAGAGAGGCTTCCAAGATATAACGTATGGATAACTCCCTGTTCATCCCTGATGTATGCTTCTATGTAGTAATTAAGATTTGAACCCCAGGCCCATACATCCAGAAACCGTATATGACCTGGTAACGGAATTTCATAAGGCTCGGCGTCATCACCCTGGGATTTCAGTGTGGGATAGATATCTATCCAGTTGTACCCCATTCGTTTAAATTTGCCCCAAACACCCAGACTCTTGATTTCCTTGCCTTCCCGGTTATTCCTGTACAGGGCCATCGGCCAAACATCGAAAAAACTGAGCTTGGGATAAAAGTCGCCGCCTTCCAGCCCAAAATTGGCGAAGGAAGGATTATCCTTGTCCGCAGGATCCTTGCCTACGGCAAAACGGCTGGCGTCTTTGCGCCATACATATAAACCATCTTCCGTACTGTTAAAACTTTCAATTACCTTTGACTCCAGATTTACCGTAGCATCCTGGCCAAAAGCTGCCAAGGCCGTACCCAACAACAATACCAGGCAAACGACCATAAAACTCTTATGCTTCATCCCAATACTCCTTTTAACGTAACCGGGAACTCCCTGGTTTCAATCCTGAAAAATGAAATCAGCTAAAATTATAATTCTTTCCCTTATTTTTGTCAAACCTTTTAAGCATTACTTTAATTATCAGCGTTTTCCACCCTTTTTTTAAGTATTTTTAGCCTGTTTATTTCATTATAAACATCTTTTTTTGTTTTGTCTCCCCTTAATATAGTTATTTCGGATGGGATTAAAGTACCATGACGGCCTTTTTTTATTATATCCATAGCCGGGCTAATCTGAGCCCAGGGGGAGTCGTCAAAAATTGCAAGTGTCTTCCGGGGAGCCAAAGCGGGATCCATCCATGTAAAGAGTATCAGTGAACCAGCCTTTCCTTCTTCGCCAAAACGAAAGTTTTCCAAAATAACAGCACAGCTCAGGTCTGTTTCCGTTAAATCCGGGGAATAAGACGGAGAACCGTCCCATTGCTGGTCATCAAGCCCGGCAACAAAGGCAGCTTTTTCCTCATAATTGAGCCCTTCATAGAATAGAGCTATTCCACGGTTTTGCTTTTCATGCTGTGTATAGATACCTGCCAAGGCTCCGGCACGGTACAAATCGGTTTCCGAATCGGTATTTATCCACAGAGGCAACCCGGACATTGCCTCTGATATTGCAGTACTGCCCTGACTGTTATTTTCCGATCCGTAATCATTTTCCCGAGCCTTCCGCCCTGCCAGAACCACAACCCGGGAACCGGGACGGTTATTTTGGTAACGCCATGCAGCTTCTCTGTAACGATAGGGAAAAAACACCGCAAAAGGCTGCCGTGAAAGACTTAATGCCCCCTGTGTCACCAGATCCGCCCCTGCTCCTTCGGCAATAGCAATTGTTTTTACAGGCCTAAAAAGCCTTAATGAAAGTGAAATCTGTTTAAACCGGCTTCTTTTTTCACCGTAAAGTACCGTAAAAGCCTTACCTGTCACCAACACCACCGGCTTGCGGCTAAAAAAGACTACCACGAGGAGAATAATCAAAGCGAAAACAGCCAAAATTATCTTAAAAGGCAATTTTTTGAAAAGTCTTCTTGCTGAGATACGGTAATTCTTCATGGTGATTATTATTCTGAGTATAGACCCTTTTCCCATAATTCACTATACTTTAGTATCATTCATTATAAGGAGCTTTACATGACCAGTTATAAAGAATTGGGCCTTGTCAATACCGTTGAACTTTTTAAAAAAGCGATTTCCGGCGGATATGCCGTCCCGGCTTACAACTTTAACAATATGGAGCAGCTACAGGCTATTATACAGGCCTGTGTTGAAACCAAATCTCCGGTTATTTTACAGGTCTCTTCCGGCGCCAGGAAATACGCCAACCAGAATCTGTTAAAAAACATGGCCCGGGGTGCTGTGGAATTTGCCAATGAACTGGGTTACGACATTCCGATAGTCCTTCATCTGGACCACGGTGATACCTTTGAACTGTGCAAAGACTGTATTGAAACAGGCTTTTCCAGCGTTATGATCGACGGTTCCAGCAAACCGTACGATGAAAACGTTGCTCTAACCCGAAAAGTAGTCGATTTTGCCCATTCGCAAAAGGATTATGTTTCAGTAGAAGGTGAATTGGGCGTTTTAGCAGGTGTAGAAGACGATGTAGTGGCCGAACAAAGCCATTATACTCAGCCAGAGGAGGTAATCGACTTTGTAAACAAAACAAAGGTCGACTCGCTGGCAATCTCCATCGGTACAAGCCACGGAAGGGCAAAATTCAAACCAGAACAATGTACCAAAGATGCCAACGGGATACTGATTCCCCCTCCGCTCCGTTTTGACATCCTGGAAGAAATTGAAAAGAAAATCCCCGGATTCCCCATTGTTCTTCACGGTGCTTCTTCGGTACCCATTGAATACGTAAAGATCATCGAGCAATTCGGCGGAAAACTCCCCGACTCTGTTGGTATACCCGAGGAACAGCTTCGAACGGCGGCAAAAAGCGCCGTCTGCAAGATCAACATCGACAGTGACGGCCGCCTGGCCATGACAGCCATGATTCGTAAAACCTTTGCAGAAAAAGCCGATGAGTTTGATCCGCGCAAGTATCTGGGCCCTGCCAGGGATGAACTAAAGAAAATGTATGCGGAAAAGAACAAAACGGTTCTGGGATCGGCGGGACAGGCATAAGAGCTAAAATCCCCAATTTACCGCTGAGCATCTGTCATTTACATTGTCTGCATTAAGCCTGGGAAAGGGCTGAGTAACCTCTGTAATCATTTTATATGTTACCATGCCGCTACCCACAGCCAACGTCCGGGAGCACAGCGGAGTAGCAAAAACTCTGGAAGAACCTGCCTTACAGCCTCTCAGCGTCTAAACAGCATATTTTTCCTATTCGTTTTAATCAGAAAAAATATACTGTTTAGACGCCGAGCCTTTCTTATATAGTATTACTTTTATTTCGCTGGTCTGCCGGCAGGGAATTCCAGGATAGTTTTTGTACCCCTACTGCGCCCCGGCATTGGCTATAGGTAGCGCCTTTATTACCTATCAAAAGAGTACTGCATCTAAGTGTTTTCAGCCCTTTTCCAGCATTATTTCGGATCATGGTTTGACAGATGCTCACCGGTAAAATGCCGATTACATCCACCATAAAAACCTTAATCTGCCCCTGATCCTGGCATATCGTGTTAAGCAGTATTTTTTGGAAAGAGGTGGGTACAAGGTCGGTAATTACCAAAAGCCGGACTGAACACATCGAAACTAATGTTGCCACATAGGTGGGAGGGGGGTTACTCATGAAGACCATTTGGCGTGATACAACAGTAGTGACGCCAAAGCGTCCGTCAACTGCAGCCACGACCACTATGGTCTGAATGAGTGTTCCTCCTCCCACCGATATGGGAAGATTGATGCGTTCAGCCCGGCCAATGGATTTTACAGGCGCTCTTATCAGGGCTTTCCCTGCCTCTTTCCATACAATACTACAGGTTTACATATGCCAAGCTCAGAGGCAGATTGGGGTTTTTTACTTTTTCTCCAAAAACGACATAACTATCGAAATAGCCATAGGGATACAGCATACAACGAGAAGGCCTATCCCAAGAAGGTTATACTGGGCAAACAGAGCCCAATAGGCAGTTGCACCGACAAAGGGAAGTGCAATTGCCCCCAGAATAGCAGGAATTAATACCAGTCCCCAGCCGTTCTTGGCTAAACCTATAAAGAGTCCCATGCCAAGGGCTACCGCAGTCCACAGAACAGGAACTCCCATAAGTAAAATAGGGTTATTCTGAGAACTCCAGCCAAGTGTGCGCACCGCCGCAACCGGGATAAGCCAGAGAAAGGCATAATTGGTAAAATTTGCCTGAGCAGAAATAATACGTAAAAGGGCAAATATCACGCAAATAATAAACGGCAGCGCCACCGGAAGAGCCACCACATCAATACAGGCGGAAACCCATCGTTCAAAGCCAAAACCTCCGGCATTAACAAAAGTTCCGAGGAAAAACCGGAAAAAAGCAATAATCATCCCCATCAGGAGAGCCCACGTTCCCCCTTCCAGAGCTGATTCATCGTTCAAAGACCGCCAGAAGAGGTAAAACAACGGTGTCCAGAGAAAGCAAAAAAGCGTCATTAACTTGATCTTACCAGTTTTATCATATCTATTCTATAGACCTTTTCTTGAATATTATTTAAGAAACGTGTACTCTGCTTTACATTTTAAAGCCATTTCTGGTATACTGGAGCCTGTAATTTTCAGTTTTGCCCGTAAAAAGGGAAGGAGGTCAGTTGGCGGATAAGGATTTACGGATCAATAAGCAGATCAGGGTGCGGGAGGTCAGGCTCATCCGTGAAGACGGTGAGCAGGGAATCATCACTACCCAGGAGGCCCTGGAACTGGCAAGAGACCAGGGGCTTGACCTTGTGGAAGTGGCCCCCCAGGCAAATCCGCCGGTGGTTAAAATTCTTGACTACGGCAAGTTTAAATTCGAAAACGAAAAAAAAGTTCGCGATTCGAAGAAAAAGCAAAAGCTGTTAAAATTAAAAGAAATCCGTATGCAGCCCAAAATTGACGATCATGACCTGGATTTTAAATCCAAGCATGTAAAGAGCTTTCTTGCGGAAGGCAATAAGGTTAAGGTAACGGTACGGTTTCGGGGCAGAGAACTGGCCCATCCCGAATTGGGTTTGGAAGTTTTAAAAAGTGTTCTGGAGCGCCTTGACGGGGACTATGTAATGGACAAGAACCCCGCAATGGAAGGAAAATTCATGTCCATGGTGCTTAGTTCCAAAAGCAAGTCCGGTAAAAGTTCAAAACAAATTACGGAGCAGAATGCAGCTAAAAAGGGAACCACGGCGAAAATTACCGCAGACAAAGCGGCGCATGGTTTAGCTGTTAAACAGGAAGAAACCGTACAGCTTAAGACTTAAAGAGGAAGGATAATGTAATGCCAAAGATTAAGATGAAAACAAAAAAAAGCGCTGCCAAGCGTTTTTCATTTACCGGATCAGGGAAGGTAAAATATAAAAAGCAGAACCTTCGCCATATCCTTACAAAAAAATCAACTAAACGGAAGCGGAATCTTCGCCATGCCGGGATTCTTTCCGAGGACAACGTACCTGTTGTCCGGAAAAAACTGCTGCCATACGGTTAAGAGGAGTAGCTATGTCACGCGCAATAGACGGTTCCAAAAGGAAGAACCACCGGAAAAAAATACTTAAACTGGCCAAAGGTTACTGGGGCCGGCGTCATTCAAATTATAAGACCGCCAAGGATGCGGTAGCCAAAGGGCTTTCCTATGCCTATCGTGATAGAAAAGACCGTAAAGGTGATTTTCGCCGAATATGGATTATAAGAATCAATGCCGCCTGCCGTGAAGAAGGTTTAAGTTATTCCCGCTTTATTCAGGGACTTAACAAAGCGGGAATCGCCATTAATAGAAAAGCCCTGGCTTATCTTGCTTCCGAAGATCCGGAAGCTTTTAAGGCGGTTACAGCCAAGGTTAAGACTGCCCTGGGAGCATAAGATGGTAACCCTTGAGCAAATCAAACTGTTGGAATCCAAACTTACACGGGCAATCAATTTTGTTACCCAGCTAACGGAAGAAAAAAACAGTTTAAAAAAACGAAATAAAGAGCTTGAGGAAACGATCATTTCATTAAAAGAAGAAAAAACCAGGTGGGGAGAAGGAATTGAATCTGCTCTGGGAATACTCAACCGGTTTGAAGACGCAATAGAACGCAGCCTCGAAACTGCTGTATCCGCCGGGTCTGCCGGATCCGCTTCTTCCGTAAAAAGCAGTCCAAAACCCTTGCAAGAAGAAAGCATAACGAAGGTTAAAACTGCCTCCGAACAGCCAATTCGCCGGACCGAAAGTCCGAGGCCGGAGAAGTTAATTCCGCCGGAAAAAGCAAGGCCTGTTGTACCTTCTGCTTATACCATAGACGAAGAAGCGGAGCCGGTAGGTCAGACGGATCCCGTTGACCCGTTTGAAGAAAATGCGGAGCCGGCAGATTCAATGGATCTGTCAGAAGATTTAGATGATACAGAAGATTCGGGCGAGGCAGAGCTGGATATATTCTGAAGTATGGAAAAGAGTAGCCTTCATTTTAAATTGCTGGGAACCTCTTTTTCTATCGCCGCCGATGAAGACACTGATTATCTGGAAAAACTCCTTAACAAGTATAAAAACATCCTGGATAATACCCAAAAGGCCACCGGGGTAAATGAAGCTCTGAAACTGGCTATACTTACCGGGTTTTTGCTGTGCGATGAAATTGAAAAAATGAAACAGGAAAAAAAACTTGAAGGGAAAGAAGCTGAGCAGCGTACATTAAATATGATAGCACGGATCGACGAAGTAATCCCCAAGGATTGAGCATTTTTTAAAACTCTGCTAGTTTTGAGAAAGCGTTGAAGAAGCATGGCGGAATTCTACATACTTGAAAATGATATAAAACACTATGCCTGGGGATCGCAGTCCTGGATACCTGCGCTTTTGGGAAAAGAAAATCCCCAAGCAGAGCCTTATGCAGAACTGTGGATGGGGACTCACCCCGGAGGTCCTTCCAAAACAACAATACAAGAACAGGGCGGAACCGTATTGTTGTCCGAAATAACTGAACTTCCTTTTTTGCTTAAGTTTCTTGCTGCCGGCAGCCCGCTCTCTATTCAGGCTCATCCCAATCTTGTTCAGGCCGGGGAAGGATTTGAACGGGAAAACAAGGCCGGCATTCCCCTTTCCGCTGCCAACAGAAATTACCATGATTCAAACCACAAACCGGAAATAATCTGTGCACTCAGCCCTTTTACCGCCCTGGCAGGGTTCCGTGAAACAGCAGAAGCGGAACTGCTGCTATCCAAAGTAAGCGGCACTGAAAAATTGCATTCTGCATTAAAAGCAGGCTACCAGGCATTTCTTTCAGAGCTTTTTGGATTGGATGCAGCGGAAAGAAAAAACCTTAATGATTCCGTACTCAATGCCGCAAATCTGATACCAAAAAATCCCGCAAAAAAAGATCAATCGCCCGTCGGCCTGTGCGGAGAATTAGCCCAAATCTATCCCTGTGATCCCGGGATCATTGCTCCGCTTTACCTGAATGTGATAAACCTGAAACCCTTCGAAGCGCTCTTCCTTCCTGCAGGAATACTTCATGCCTATTTCAGCGGTTTTGGCGTGGAATGCATGGCTAATTCGGATAATGTACTGCGGGGAGGGCTTACACCAAAACACATTGACATACAGGAACTTTTTTCCATATTGAGTTTTGATCCTTTTAAGCCAGAAATACTGAAAACTGTCCGGATGTCTTCTGCGGGCTGTTACCGCTTTGAAGCTCCGTGCAATGAATTTTCACTCTACCTTCTGCAAAACCCTGTATCTTCACTTGACCCGGCATTGCCTGGAGGACAGAAACTGGAAGTTCCCGAAAAAGGAATTATCGCCGTTTATAACGGCACTGCTGAAATATCTATATGCAAAGAAAGCGGTCAAAACCAGGAAAAACCAAATCAAAAAAAGTTCGTGCTAAAAAAGGGTGAGTCAGCATTTATCAGCCGGCGTAAAGAAGGAGAAACCCTGTATTTTTACGGCGATTTTACTCTTTTTGCAGCGTTGGCTCATTAGCGCCCGGTAAACAATTAAAAAATGAAGCTGTTGATAGATGCCGATTCCTGTCCTGCGCCTGTACGTGAATTGATCCTCAGGGCGGCTATACGTACCAAAACTCCGGCATTCTTTGCCGCAAACCGAAGTATTCCGGGCATTGAAGGCGAATATGCCCGGATGCTGATATGTCAGGCGGCCGAAGGTTCCGCCGACAATTGCCTTGCAGGGCTTGCTCAAAAAGGAGACATTGCCGTTACCAGAGACATACCGCTTGCAGAACGGTTACTGGAAAAAGGAGCCTCTGTATTGGATGATCGCGGCCGGATCTATACGGCAGAAAACATCCGGGAAAAAATATCACTGCGAAACTTTACGGTAAGTCTGGCGGAAAACGGTTATGAATTTGAGCGAAGTGCTGTTTACGGTAAGCGGGAACTAAAAACATTTGCCGATTCCTTTGATAAACTGCTGACAAGACTGCAAAATTACGCTGTTCCGGGTTCCGGGTAGAGACTGCGGATCTGTTTGATGCTGGGAAGTATTTCAAAAAAAATGTCTATAAGTTCGGGATCAAATTTACTGCCGGAGAGTTTTTTGATTTCAGCCAGGACATCATCTTCCGTCCAGGGATCCTTGTAAACCCGCCGCGAACAGAGGGCGTCGTAGACATCCGCCAGAGCAACAATACGGCCTGTTAAAGGAATTTCTTCACCCTTTTTTCCCTGAGGCTTTCCTTCTTGACCGGATTGAAGCACCTTTTCGGTAAAAGGATCCATCCAGCCGGGATAGCCTGACCCATCCCAGTTTTCGTGGTGGTTCAGCGCAACATCCAGTGCAATTTCATCAACCGGCACCTGCGGATCTTCAAAAAGCCTGGCGCCGTGCAAAGTATGATGCTGCATGGTTTCAAATTCTTCAGGAGTAAATTTAGCAGGTTTTTTAAGTATTGTGTCGGAAATTGCAACCTTGCCGACATCATGAAGCATGGATGCAATTTTTAAAGTGTCCTTAAATTGCTCCTTTTCCGTTGCCGGTATATTGTGATGAAAAGCCCATCGATCGTAAATTTCCACAGCATAACCGGCCACCCGGTTAACGTGGGTTCCTGTTTCCTTTGGATCCCTGAGTTCAGACATTTTTATCATTCTGAGTATCATAGTCCTGGTAACACTGGCTCTCTGCAAAGCCAGGGCCGCATTGGTGGCAAAATGGGTAATAAGTAATTCATCATCCTGGGAAAACGGAACTATATCTCCATTCTGATCTTTGGAGTTGATCATTTGAATTACCCCCAGGAGCTTTCCTGCCGCCGTTTGCAGGGGAATGGCCAGATTGGAAACAGTCCTGTATCCGGAAATCTTGTCATAGGAGGTGCTGTACGAATATGGTGCATCGGGAGAAATACTGTATACATCCGGTACATTTACCAGTTTCTTGGTAAGGGCACAGTAGCCGGAAATGGTTTTTTCATTAATTTCCACTGAAAAAACCGAATAAAGGAGTTTTTGCCCGGGAGGGAGGTTCCTGGCTAAAGTATCATTTTGAGCATATTTAATTACAAGTTTATCTGTAATGTTGTTGAATTCATCCTTTACTTTTTCAATAACATAAATAGAACCTGCATCAGCCCGGACAACCTTGCGGGATTCCAAAAGAATACGCTCCAAAAGTAAATCCAGATCCTGGATTTGGTTCAATTCAGAGTCAAGTTTAATGATTGACTTAAAATCAGTATCAGCAGCCATATTATCCTTTTATTATCATAGAGTAAACTTGCATTTTCAACAAGATATGCTTTTTTTATTACTCTGTTAATTGAGCCATTTTCAATATCTGAAGTTCAGATACCTCAGGTTATGGCAGAAAAAAACCCCGGGAGAAGGAGAACTCCCGGGGTAAAACCAAAAAGGAAAGGAGGAATAGGAAACAGTGTTCTACCGTCTACCTGATGCTTAAACAACCGGGATAAATAAAGGTTACAGGTTTTTTTACAATTTTTTTAATTCTCCGATTATCTCTTCATAGGCGGCCGTGACAGCCGACAGATTGATGCTTTGGACTTCTCCCCTGCCCAGCCAATCGGAACCATCCATAATATAGAGGCTTTTCAGGGTACCCTCCAGGTCTTCGATTGTACAGGACGGATCCGAGGCAAGACGCCGCCTTAAACCCCGTATTTCGCTTTCATAGGTTTCTCTGTATGTGTCTTCCTGCCAGTCTGTACTGTTCATCAAAGCCCCTGTTAATAGTGTCTTAAATAATTAAATTCAGGAACGGTCTGTATTTATTTTCTTATTAACAAGCCATTCCCGGGTTTTAAATTTAGTCTCAGCAAGCTCAAGAGCCCGGCTTTCTTCGGCAGGCGTAACATCTGTGTTATGAAGTTCAATGTTCAAAGCTTCGGAAAAACCCCTGGTAAAAGCCTTTTCAGCTTCAACAAAGTTTATCTCCCTGCCCAGTATGGAACGAAGAGACGTAACACGTTCTCTTATTTGACCGATAAGCTTACCCTTGTTTTTTTCCTTCGGCGCTTTTAAAACCCCGAACATTGTCTCAACATCGTTGTCCAGTAAGATTGTCCCATGCTGTAAGAGGCAGTTCATGCGCCGGGTTTGGGCATTGCCGGAAATTTTTTTGCCTCCCGTTAGTATATCATTGGTACCGGAAAAGACAGATTCAATACCCAACAAGGCAAGGCCATGAATAAGTCCCCTGCATAAAATACGGTACGACTCATCCAGGTTCTTGCCGGCCAGGGGATGATTAAGACCCACGATTATACTGTAAGTCAGCTCCGACCGGTGAAGCACTGCCCCACCCCCGGAAACCCGTCTTACCAGATCAAAGCCGTATCGTTTGACTGCTTCCAGATCCACCTCTTCGGCAAGATCCTGAAAATAGCCTATGGAAACAGCAGGAGGATTCCAGCCGTAAAAACGGAGAACAGGAAGCCCGGCGCTATTGTCAGAGGAAATATTGCCGGCTGCCGATTCCAGCAACGCCTCATCCAGACTCATATTGTAATAACAGTCGCGGAAGCCGGTAGAAAGAAGACGAAAAGGATAGTTACTCATAATTTTATTGTTCTATCAAATTAGTTACACTGTATTTACTTTCTGATATAAAACACCGCTGCACCGAAAGCCGTTAAAACCCCTCCGGAAACCGGCTCTTCCTCATTTGTTATAAGTATCTCCGCACTGCAGAACCGTTCAGGCAGTACAAATTTCTGTTCATTGGGCGCAAAATTACAAACCACGAGTAATTCCTCCTGCAACAACGATCGGGTATAGACGAACAAATGCGGATCGTCCGCCAGCAGCAGTTGATAATCGCTCAAAGTAATAATGTCCATCTTTTTTCGTAATTGAATAAGATTTTTGTAATATGCGAAAACCGAACCGGCGCGCTGTGTTTGTTCTTCGGCGTTGATTTCGCGGTAATTCGGGTTCAGCATGATCCACGGCTTACCGTCCGAAAATCCGGCATTGGGCCCGCCGTTCCAGTGCATCGGTGTACGCGAATTATCCCGGCTTTTCCTGCCCAGATACCGCAGCATATCTTCTTTGGCGATACGTTTTTCCTGTACGACAAGCGCCTCGTACGCGTTGATGCTCTCCAAATCGCGGTAATCGCTTATATCGGCAAAGGGAACGTTTGTCATGCCCAGTTCCTCGCCCTGGTAGACATACGGTGTACCCTGCATAAAATGCAGGCACGTAGCCAGCATCTTCGCTGATTTTTCACGGTACTCGCCGTCATCGCCAAGCCGTGAAACAATGCGCGGCTGGTCGTGGTTACACCAGTACAGGCTGTTCCAGGCGCGGTTAAACAGCCTGTTTTGCCAGCGGGAGAGGACTTCTTTCAGTTCAACCAGGTTGATTTTACGATCATTCCACTTAAACGTTTCACCGCCGTCCAGTTCCTGCTGTTCGAACTGGAACACCATATCCAGTTCGCTGCCGTCTGAAGCGGCGTATTGTATTGCATCGTCAACTGTTACCCCGCCGGTTTCTCCGACAGCCATAACGTTATACCTGGACAATACCTCGCGCCGCATCTCCTGAATGTACTCGTGGATTCGCGGGCCGTTAGGAACGAACTGTTTCGCATCGCCGTCCGGAAAATCCTGGGGTTTGGAAATAAAGCTGATGGCGTCCATGCGGAAACCGTCTATTCCTTTATCCAGCCACCAGCGCATCATGCCGTGAATCTCGGCACGAAGTTCGGGACACTCCCAGTTCAGATCAGGCTGGTACGGGGAAAAACAATGCAGGTAATACTGGCCTGTAGATTTGTCCTGCGTCCATGCAGGGCCGCCGAACCATGCCTTCCAGTCGCATGGCGTACCATTGTTTTTTCCGTCCCGCCAGATGTAGTAATCGCGTTTTGCGTTCTTACGTGCGGACCGGCTTTCGATAAACCACGGATGTTTGTCGGATGTGTGGTTAACGACCAAATCCATAACCACTTTAAGTCCCAGGCTGTGGGCCTGTTCCAAAAGACGGTCAAAATCTTCCATCGTTCCGAATTCCGGATTGATGGCCCGGTAATCACTGATGTCGTAACCGTTGTCGTGCATCGGACTTTGGTAGACGGGCGAAAGCCAGATCACATCAACTCCCAGCTCTTTTACATAGCTGAGTTTTGATGTGATGCCGTTCAAATCACCGATGCCGTCTCCGTTGGAATCACAAAAACTGCGCGGGTAAATTTGATATACGACTGCCCGCTTCCACCATTCCGTTTTCATTGTTTGCGGTTATCCCTTTACAGAGCCTTCCACCATGCCTTTGATAATGTGCTTTTGCAGTATCAGGAACACTATGATAATCGGCAGCATGGTCATCATGGTGGCGGTAAGAATCAAGTCCCATTTCTTTACAAACGATCCGACAAAGCTCGCCACGGCAAGAGGAAGCGTTTGTATGGCGTTACCCGAACCAAGCAGCAAAAGAGGCAGCAGGTAATCGTTCCAAATCCATATACCGTTCAAAATCATTACAGTAACAGTAATCGGCGTAAGAATCGGGAAAACTATTCTGAAAAAAGTAGCCGGCCTTGAACAGCCATCAATGGTGGCGGCCTCTTCAAGCTCAAGCGGAATTGATTTGATAAATCCGTGGAAAAGAAATATCGAGAGAGACGAGCCAAAACCCATGTAGGCAAAAATAATTCCCGGGTAATTCTGCAGCAGCCTGAACGGTGTATGCAAGAGGCCCAGTTTAACTTCAATAAGGTGGAACCAGGAAATTAATGGGAACATTACCACCTGAAAGGGTATTACCATAGCCGCTACAAAAATCATAAATATTACATTGGAAAGCATTGTTTTGGTACGCACAAGAACCCATGCTCCCATAGATGCGATCAACACAAGAAGGCCGACAGATACAACTGTTATTATAATCGTCGAAACGAAGGACGATACATAACGGACATTGGGGCTTTCAATTACCGTTTTAATGTTGGCAATGAGCTGTAAAGGATTCTCCGGAAACGCCAGGGGATCCATAATGATCTTAAGTGACGGTTTTGAAGAATTTATCGCTACTATGGCGAAAGGAATCATGTATAACAAGAAAACAATAATTGCAATAATTTCCAGAATGGATGCGCTGTTTTTCCTTTTCATCACATCTCAATCTCCTTTCGCTTATTAAAACGTACCTGAATCAACGAAATAACCGCAATCACCAAAAAGAAAATAATTGCTTTTGCCTGCCCCTGAGCCAGCTGGCGGAACGAAAACGCCGTCTGGTAAATGTTCAGCGCCAGAAATTCATTGGTCATGAGCGCTCTGCCCATAAACATACCCGAAGGTCCGCCGGCGGTAAGCGCAAAGTTCACGTCAAACTGTTTGAAAGAGTTTATAAGGGTAAGGAACATTGAAACCGTGAATGCCGGAGCAACCAGGGGAAACATTATATGTCTGAGCCTTTGCCGGTAAGTTGCACCGTCAATTTCCGCGGCTTCCATGAGCGAAGTAGGAATGGTCTGTATGGCAGCCACGTAAATCATCATTATATATCCGGCATATTGCCATGTACCTACAATGACTATTGCCAGCAGCGCCAAATACTGATGGGCAAGGAATTGATTTTCCTTTAGCCACGTAAAGCCTATCATGCCTCCAAACGAAGGTATGGCGTTGTTGAATATGAATTGCCAGATATAGCCTAAAATAAGTCCGCCGATAAGGTTCGGGAGGAAAAACCCGGAGCGGTAAACTCCGGTTAGCTTAATTTTACTCGTTACCAAAAGGGCAAGAGAAAACGCGCAGATGTTTAGAACAACTATATTTAAAACAGCGTATACGGAGGTAATTATGAACGAGTGAAGGAATGTAATATCTTTCGTTACTGCGGCGAAATTCCGCGTCCCTACCCAGTTTACCTGTGTACCTGTTATCGCATTCCAGTTTGTAAAAGAATAGTATATTCCCATAAAAAAAGGAATTACAATTACCATAACAAACGCAAAGACCGCCGGAAATAAAAATATAAAAAACAAGGGGGTGTTCCGCGGTCCGCTGGTCTTATTTTTTACTTTACCCATACCGCCTCCGAAAACAGCATACACCGGGAAAGGACGTATGCTGTTTTCCGTTAAGAAAAAGATTTTTACTTGATATCGGCAACAGCCTGAGTGAACAAGTTCACAAATTCTCTTACATCAATCTGTCCGGCAGCCATCTGACCAAATATCGGCCCCAGGATATTCATGCCAAAACCATCGGGCATGTCGTTCTGCTGCCAGGAGTATATCTTACCCTGAGCAGACCATTCCTGAACGGCCTTTGAAAACTGTCCAGCGGGTTGCAGCCTGCAGGATTTAAATGCGGGAACCATTCCGGCTTTATTCACCATATAGTCGTGGCCTTCCGGGGTGGAAGACATGGCAATAAGGAACTTTCTGGCTTCATCTATTCCTTTGGCTTTTGCGTTTATCACATAGAACGAAGGGGCGCCCACGAAGATACCTTCCGTAGTCTCGGGAAGGAATGCATGCGGCACATAGCCCATTTCAAAGGTAATGCCCAAGTCCGCAAAAGTCGGATCCGTCCAGTTGCCCTGATGGATAAACACCGTCTTGCCAATAGCATAATCGCCAAGCTGCTGATCATAGCCGCCGGTAAGCAGGGTGTTCCTGTTGGAATAACGGAACAGCAAATTCATGTATTCGGCGAATCGTGTAAGACGCTCGCTGTCAACCTGCCCGTTGTTCAGCATATCAATGAACTTTGTGGAATTGTTATACGGGAGGCCAAGGGTAAGGTAGGAGTTTACTCCATGCAGACCGGTAACCCAGGTCATTCCGGGACCGGATACCATTGAGACAACCGCATCAATACCGAGAGTTGCCTTCATGGAATCAATTTTTTCAAACGCAGCTCTGATACCGTCGATATTCACCAAGGTTTTGGGATCCACTCCCGCTTTGGCGAGGAGTTCCTTGTTGTAGCCAAGGCCCCAACCCTCTATTGCAACCGGGAAACCGACGACTTTACCATCGGCCGGATCGATATAAGCGACATCCGTGTCGTTTACCCACGGCTCGCCCGAAAGGTCGGTAAGTCTGCCCGATTGCTTGGCATCCTCGTATCCGGCTCTGCCTTCGAAGACGAATATTTCAGGCTCCGTGCCGGAATTGAACATTGCAGTAATGTTCGGCGCATAAGGGGTTTCTCCGCCGAAACTCCTGATATTGACCTTTACGCCGGTCTGCTTCTCGTATGCGGCCGCAAAACCTTTTAAGGCTTCGTCAATTTCGATCTTGTTGCTGATAAGGGTTATCTCTGTAACAGCACCATCCGCAGAAGCGCCCGATTGTTGTGAACACCCCGCAAAAGCAAGGGTAATCAGAAGCGCTGCTGTCAATACGAACAAAAAATGCTTCATTTTCATCATTTTCTCCTCCAAAAAATTGGTTTTTAATGTTGAGTAAAGTGGTAATAAAGACTACACTATTTTTTTTTACGCTGTCAAGGTAAGGAGGGAATACAAACCACGGTATTAAAAGGCCATAAAGATGCCTTTGTATTACAGTACCATTTTCTTGACAACGGAGATAAATCACTTAAAATAGAGGAGATGAATTACGTTGTCCGGTTAAACAAGCGGCTGTTGGCTGAATTCTCTGGCAGGGTTAAGGCCAGCGAAAGCGACGGCTGCCTTTTTCTTGAAGGAGAGCTGGATAACTGGGATGATATCGTCCGGGCAGGAAATCTTGCGGTGCGTGCCCGAAAAAAAGACACCCGTCGTTTTGTACGGGAAATGCAGACTGCATCGGAGTCCCGGCTTGGAGGTGTGGTAAATACCATTCATCTGACCGCTCACGAGCGGTCAGATGGAGTCCGGCAGTCGGGGCAACAACCCATGCGCATTCCTGCCTTGCAGGATAAGGCTATCGAAGGGCAGCGGCCCGATATATTGGTAATAGGCGGCGGCATTAGTGGTTGTACCATTGCACGGGAGCTATCCCGGCACAACCTTGACATTCTGCTGGTAGACAAAGAACACGACCTTGCCATGCATGCTTCAAGCCGCAACGACGGCGTGGTACATCCGGGTTTGGAACTGCGAAAGGGAACATGGAAATATCACTATAACCACCGCGGAAACGCAATGTATGGCCGGCTTTGCGAAGAGCTTGGGGTTGATTTTGATCGCAGCGGAGAGTACGGCTGTTTCACCAATCCGCTTTATAAACCCTTTCTGTACCTTAAGCTCCTGCATTGGAAGTGGCTGGGGGTCCCGGTTCGGGTTATTGGAAAAAAAGAGTTGCGCCGTTTAGAACCGGGTCTTAAAAAAGACCTTGTATTGGCGGTTTATTTTCCTTCTATGGGGGTGGTGTGCCCATACAACCTGACCATTGCCTGCGGAGAGAATGCCGTACAGAATGGCGCCCGGATAAGCTTTGACACAGCTGTTCTTGGCATGGAAACCGGTAACGGCCGCATTATCGCGGTACGAACCAACAGAGGCATGGTCTATCCAAAGCTCGTGATAAACGCTGCCGGGGTTTTTGCAGATGATGTAGCTGCAATGGCCGGCGACCGTTTTTTTTCAATACATCCCCGGCGGGGCAGCAATGCAATCCTTGATAAAAAATTCACCCGGATACTGGCGCGGGACAGTGTAGCCAAAGTTGGCGAAACAAAGGACGCTCATACAAAAGGCGGCGGCGTTATCCGCACCGTTCACCATAATATCCTGGTAGGGCCTGATGCGGTGGAAACTCCCGAACGGGAAAATTTTGCCGTTACAAGGGAATCAATAGAAAGAACCATACGTAAATTTACC
>WRIX01000004.1:18032-51268 GCA_009782495.1 Treponema sp. | reverse complement strand
GTAGACCCCCATGGGAAGCCCCAGGCCGATATAGGGAATAAGCACACCGATCCTGGTATTGTAAAGCTTTACAGCGTTTACCATAAGAAACAGAGGCACCATGATCGACTGAAGGGTAAGGAGTATACCAATAATAAAAAGACCGTGCAAAAACGGTGTAATTTTAAAATTTAGCTTGGCAAAGGCAAATCCCGCCATAAGTGCCAGAACAACCACCGAACCTACCGTAACAAAAGAGTAAAATACACTGTTTAAAAAAAGTGTGCCAAACTTCCCCACCCTCCAGATATAAGGGTAGTTGGCGAAATACCATGTCTTGGGAAAAGATAATTTATTTGTAAGAAGATATTCCTGGGTGGTTTTAAAAGACTGGATGATCAGCCAGAAAATGGGATATACCGCCAGGATCGCAAACAATACCATTATCAAATAAATAACAAATTTAAATATCGGAGAAACATTACGGTCGTCCATACCTATTCCTTTACACTGACGAATTTTTCCACCACCCTGACAACAATTATCAGGATAAAACTAATAAGGATCATCACTGTGGAAATGGCATTAGCCAGCGGGTAATTTGGCGCTCCTGTAAAGGCCATAGAATACATGTAGAGCGAAAGCACCCGTGTCAGACCTGCCGGGCCTCCGCTGGTCATTGCATAAATTAAATCAAAGGCCCGGAGCGACCCGGTAATAGCAAGTATTGAGCAGGTAACAATCACCCCGAAAAGTGCAGGCAATATGATATGTGTGAGAATCTGCCCTTCTTTAGCGCCGTCAATTCTGGCGGCTTCGAGAATTTGCGGATCGATGCGCTGCATGTTTGCCAGAAAGATAATCATATAAAACCCTGTGTACATCCAGAGTATTACTACCAGCACGGGAATTATGGGCTGGCTGCTGATAGCAAAATTGGCTTCGGGTTTAAAAATACGAACAATATCCATATAAACCGAATTCTGACCATAATAAATACTTCTAAAAAGGATTCCAATAATAATAGGAGAAATTACATTGGGCAGGTATATTAATGCCTGAAAAAGGTTCTTTGCTTTAATCATTTTTTGATTAAGAAAATATGCCAGAAAAAAGCCCAGGGGAATCTGACCAAAAACGGATACGGCAACGATAAACATATTGTTTTTTAACGCGGTATAAAAGCCGCCGGTTGGTTCGGTCAGCATAAATATATAACTTTTAAGACCAACAAATTTTAAATTGGGGTTTCCAAAAACCTTGCCTCCGTTGTAGTTGGTAAGGCTCAATAAAATAGAAAAAATAATGGGAAAGGTAACAACCGCCAGATAAATAAGCAATGCCGGTAAAACCAGTACGGCATACGAAAATTTTTCTTCACTTCTTTTGGTCATGCACACACCGCCCCTGAACAATGGGTATGTCCGAAAAACCGGAACTTCGGTCTTCGGACATATCCATTAATGTAATGTTTTACTGGCTGGCTTTCCAGTTGTCAAATGCAGCCTGGGTAACGGAGGCTACTTGCTGAGGGGTCATGGTTCCCATACCAATGGCTGCCAGGCCATCGTTAAGCGGGGTGTAAACCGGCCCTTCAAAGGCGGCATCAATAACTACCGTAGATACGTCATATTCACCGCCAAGTTTTGAGGTTGCTATCTGCGCAGGTTCCAGCTTAAGGCTTGATGCATCAATATCGGTCCTGGAACCGGCAGCAAAGGTTCCGTTTTCAAGGAAGAAGCTTACACATTCTTTGCCGACCAGCCATTTAACCAGTCTCCAGGCAGCTTCTTCTTTTGCAGAACCAGCAGGAATATTGGCGTTCATACCCCAACCGGTGGCCAGTACTACAGTATTGGTCCGGGCCGGTATCTTTACTCCGGGAATATCAATTTCGGGGAATACGGTAACGAAGAGTTTTTTCTGTTGTTCAGGAGTAAGCAAGTCCATACCGGTAGAAATAAAGGCGCCGGTCTGCCAGTCTCCGTCGATTAAGTAGGCTGCCTTATTGTTGGCTAAGTCTGCAGGTGCAGCTGTGTAATCAATAGCAAACATTGCCTGAGTCAGCAGGCCATCGTCATACATCCTTTTAACAAATTCCAGGGCTGCCACAAAATCCGGGTCGGTAAATTTTGCCTGACCGGAGTGGATCCTCTGATCCCAGCCCTCGCCGCAGAAACGCCCCGCAATTGCAGAGAAAAGGCAGGATTGCATTACCCACGTTTGATTTGTGGACATTACAAGCGTATCATACCCTTTGGCCCTGAGGATCGGCATCTGGGCTATTAGCTCGGAATAGGTTTTGGCGGGCTGGAGTCCGCAGTCATTAAGCACTTCCATGTTTACAAAAACCGCATTGGTTGCTGTCATACCGCGGGTGATCATCCCCAGATAGCCTGCTGCCTGTTGTGAAGGATCCAGAGATACAGGGGTATATTGGGAAGCCAAACCGTCTCTGGCAACAAAGGGCGCCAAATCTTTCAAAAGGCGTTGGGTATGAAGCGTGGTGGAACGTCCGGAAGGCCAGCATTGGATAACATCGGGAATTTGGCCGGCAGCAGCATAAGCTTCCGTTTTTTGATGGAATGGTTCGTCAAAAAGGTCTTCACGGACAATCCTAATATCCGGATTAGCCTTTTCGAACCGCTCCCATACATCGTTCATTTCGTTAATAGAACCGGGGTTGCTCAGGTCCATGTAGTTTAAGACCGTGAGTTCAATAATGCCATCGTCTTTTTTACCGCCGCCGCAGGCAACAAAGCTTGCCGCCAGCAACAGGACAAGAAGAACACCGATAAGTGACTTTGCAGTTTTATTCATTCAATTCCTCCATAAATTTGTTTTGTCGAATTATAGTCTTTCATCATTTGGCTGTCAATGCAATAATTATAACACAAAAAATGAAAAAACATGATACATTGTACTTATGAAATACGGTTATTTTGATCAAACCAGTCAGGAATATGTAATAGACCGGATTGATGTACCTGTTTCATGGACTAACTATATCGGCGTTAAGGAACTATGCGGGGTTTTTAACCACACTGCCGGAGGCTACCTTTTTTATAAAAGCCCGGAATTCCACCGGATTACCCGTTTCCGGCCAAACGGGATCCCAGCGGACAGGCCCGGTCATTATGTCTACATCCGGGACGATGACAGCGGAGAATACTGGACACTTTCCTGGCAGCCGGTGGGCAAAAGCCCCGATTCGGCCCGTTATACCTGCCGTCACGGTCTTTCGTACATTAAATATCAGTGTGAATATAATGGCATTCGGGGGGAACAGACCCTTTTTATACCACTGGAAGACCCGGTAGAAATTTGGGATGTCCGGCTCCGCAACAATTCGGATCGCAAACGAAAACTCAGTGTGTTCGGCTATGCGGAATTTTCCTTCCATCATATTCAGATTGACAATCAGAATTTACAAATGAGCCTCTATTCCTCTGGCTCATCATACAAAGACGGTATTATAGAAGTAGATTTATTTTACGAAGCCGAAGGTTTCCAGTATTTTACCTCTGCAGCGGATTGTAACGGACAGTGTACAGACAGCTCCAATGATCCCTCTTGCTTCGACTGTCTTCGGGATGCCTTTATCGGCCCTTACCGGAGCGAAACCAACCCCATTGCCGTGGAAAAAGGCGCCTGTTCCGGTTCATCCGAACTGGGAGGAAACCACTGCGGCGGCATCCGGCAGACGGTTGAACTGGAACCAGACAAAGAAACCCGGCTGATCTTTCTTTTGGGCGAAGGAAACCGAGAAGCGGGAAAAAGGATGCGAACCAAGTACGGAAGCAATGCATTTTCTGCGGTAGATGCTGCCTTTAATGCCCTGGGAGATTTCTGGAAACAAAAACTGGAAAAGCTGTCGGTTTCCACCCCCAACAAAGGGATGAACACCATGCTTAACATCTGGAACCTCTATCAGGCGGAAATTAATGTGATTTTTTCCCGTTTTGCCTCGTTCATCGAAGTGGGAGGCCGGACCGGCCTGGGATACCGGGACACTGCTCAGGATGCCATGATGATCCCCCATTCAAACCCGGAAAAAAGCAGGGAACGGATTGTCCAGCTTATTAAGGGACTTACCAGCGCCGGTTTCGGCATTCACCTTTTCAGCCCCGAATGGTTTGAAAAACAGGCTGCGCCGGCTTTTAAAAGTCCTACGGTAGTACCCCTTCCACCAAAATCTCAGCGGATTCACGGAATTGCCGATACCTGCGCCGATGATGCACTGTGGTTAATTCCTTCTATAGTAGAGTACATTCGGGAAACCGGAGACCTTGATTTTGCCGATGAAGAATATCCCTATGCGGATACCTTTGATCCGGATACCGGAGAGGGGACAAACGAAACAGTCTACGATCACATGAAGCGGATTCTTGATTTTTCCGCCAAAGAAATAGGCCCTCACGGGATTTGCAAAGGGCTGCGGGCGGACTGGAACGACTGCCTTAATCTGGGAGGCGGTGAAAGCGCTATAGTGTCGTTTCTCCACCACTGGGCTCTTACCCACTTCTGCGCCCTGGCCCATCGCCTGGGCCGGGATGCGGCCCGTTATGAAGAACTTGCAGCCAAAGTCCGGGAAAGCTGTGAACGGGAACTGTGGAATGGTTCCTGGTATACCAGAGGTTTTACCGCATCCGGCAGGGCCGTAGGTTCGCCGGACTGCAAAGAAGGCCGGGTATTTATGGAATCCAATACCTGGGCGGTTCTTTCCGGCGCTGCTTCGCCGGAACATGGCAGGGCGGCAATGGATGCGGTGGATCAATTCCTCTATACTCCCTACGGTCTTAAACTCTGCGATCCTGCCTACAGCGAACCGGATGACGAAGTTGGTTTTGTTACCAGAGTCTACAAGGGCCTTAAAGAAAACGCCGCCATATTCAGCCACCCCAATCCCTGGGCCTGGGCTGCAGAGGCAATTCTTGGCCGGGGGGACCGGGCAATGAAATTTTACGATGCGCTTTGTCCTTACAATCAAAACGACACGATCGAAGTCCGCAAGGCGGAACCTTATATGTACTGCCAGTTTATCGCCGGACCGGATCACAGCGCATTTGGCAGGGCTCACCATCCCTTTATGACCGGCTCCGCAGGGTGGAGTTATTTTGCCGCCACCCGCTATCTTCTGGGAATCCGGCCTGATTTTGACAGTCTGAAAATCGATCCCTGCATACCCCCTTCGTGGCCTTCTTTCAGTGTCCGCCGGGTATGGCGCGGAGCGGTTTATACTATTACCGTGGAAAATCCCCGGGGGATCAGCAAGGGTGTCGGGGAGTGCCTGTTAAACGGCCAGGCCGTTACCTGCGGCAGTACGGGAGCGGAAATTCCCGTTCAGAATGCCGGCAGCGAAAATCAGATTACTGTTATAATGAGCGTATAAACATGAATTATGAAATTACCGTGCAAATTTTCTCCGGCAGTTTTTTGGAAGAAACGGCTTCCTGGAAACAGATAGAAAAAAAACTGGAATTTGCCCTGTCCCGGCTGGCTGTAAATAAAGTGATCATGGGCTGGTCGCCGGATCCGTATCTTTATGAGAAAACCGCTTCGTATCTGGTAAAGAGAAACATTGATTTCTATCTATGGTTTCCCGTGTTTTCGGAAAACAGCGCTCTGATGAAATTGGGGCCATTAATAGATTACAAAGGCGAACATACCCGCAGCCGCGGAGAACATTGGGATGAAGATTTTATCTTTTGTTGCCCCAACAATGAGCAAAACACAGAAAAAATTCTTGATAAATTCAAACAACAGTACAGTTCCATTCCTTTTACCGGTATATTTCTTGACAGGATCCGTTATTCTTCATTTGCCAACGGGCAGGGATTTGGATACGGGTTTCGGAATGTTTTCGCCTGCTTCTGTCCTTACTGCCTGGAATACTATGAAAAAGAAAACTTTAACGTAGATCAATTAAAAGAAGCTATTTCCTTTCAAACCTCCCCGCCGCTTGGAATAACCGGTTATTCGGGAAACGGAAATTATACATTTGAAGATTCAATCATTTCCGATTTTTTCAGGTTAAAGGCCGGTATTATTTACAGGAGTCTTTCCAGGATATGCCGGTTTTTTAAGGAAAAAGGTCTCGGTGTTGGTTTTGATGTGTTTGCACCGTTTTTATCTCCTTTTGTCGGCCAGGATTTGGTTTCTCTTTCCGGTCTGTGTGATTTTATTAAGCCAATGATGTACCGTGCTACCAGCGCTCCTGCCGGGATCCCGTTTGAATTGGAAGCCTTGCTGCGGGAGACTAGCGCAAATACAATCAACAGAAAGAACTATTATGATCTGATGAATATTAACCCGGCCAGAAAACCCTTTGATTTGGTTTTTTCCGTTAATGAATTACAGAACTTAAGCGCTTCTTCGGCCTGCCCTGTCCATGCAGGCATAGAGATCAACAGAAAGAAAAACCTTGCCGATGCTCACCCCGACTATATAGAAGAAACAATAAAGGTATTTGCAGACACCGGAATCCGGGGGTTTGCTCTGTCATGGAATCTTCTGGACACTCCGGAAGAAAATATTACAAGTGCGGCAGAAGCAATCAAAAATGTAATTTCCTGAATTACATCATAAGAAAAAAGCTTATCTTAATGGCCCGCGGTACTGCAGCAGACCGAGCAGATCCAGCCGTTTTTGATGTGTAATCAGACGGCGGGAAAAATCATCAAAGTTTTTATTTTCGGGAGGAGTCCAGACAGCCTCCGCAACGGCGCAGAGCCGGGGAAAGATCATGTACTCGGCAATTTTTCCCGCATAGATAAGCTCCGACCACAGATTGCACTGCCCTCCAAGAATTTGCGAAGACTCTTCTTCTGTCATTTGCGGTGCAACGGGATTCATGCAGTAACTCTTGTAAACTGTGGATATGATGTTAAACGTTTGCCCGGGCTCTTCGGGATCGTCAATGTGTTTATAATCCAAATAACACCCTTCTGTATTGGGAACCATGATCACAGGATGGCCGCGTTTGCTTGCCGCTATTCCTCCCTTGCTTCCCCGCCAGGACATAACCACAGTTTCTTTTGGAAGGCGGAACTGCTGCGAGTCTTCCAGTACTTCGTCCCAGCCAATCGCAGTTTTACCCCGCTCTGCAAGCATTGTTACAAGCCGCTGGGTAATCCAGCTTTGCAGCTCTTTGGGTTTTTTAAGGCCAAGCTCAGAAAGCCTTTTTTGACATTTGGGACAGGCTTTCCAGCGGTTAAAAAGCACTTCGTCCCCGCCTATATGTACATAGGACGACGGAAAAAGCCAGACAAGGGAATCAAAAACTTTGGCAATCAAATCAAAAATGCGATTATTGCCGGCGCACAGTACATCTTCAAAAATACCAAAACGATCTTCGACATGATACGGCCCGCCGGTACAACCCAGGTCAGGATAAGCAGCCAGGATCGCGCTTGCATGGCCCGGCAAATCAATCTCGGGAACTACATCAATATGCCGTTTGGCTGCATACTCAACCAGATTGCGGATTGCTTCTTCGCTGTAAAAACCGCCGGTAAAAGGAATCCACGGCATCCTGTGATCTTTCCTGAGGGAACCGGTTTCGGTAAGCAGCGGATATTCCGGCACGGGAAGACGCCAGCCCTGATCGTCACTCAAATGCCAATGAAAGCGATTAATATGATGCAGCGAAAGTACATCAATAATATGTTTTATAAAAGTAATTGAATAAAAATACCGGGAACAGTCCAGCATAAAACCGCGCCAGGGAAAGCGGGGATAGTCGATGATTTCTCCGCAGGATAACGAAAAATTTGATTCATTAAAACGGCCTTCTTCCTGAAAGCCCTTGTACTCTGACAACACAAGCTGACGAAAGCTTTGCAGTCCGTGGTACATGCCCTTGCCCGAGGCAGCGTTAATGGTAATGTTCTCTTTTGTAATAGTAATTCTGTACCCTTCGTTATTAAGAAGTAAAGCGGGCATTACAGAAGGCGCCGGCGAAGCTGGCGGGTTGTTTTCCATCTGACAAATAACAGCCTTGCCTTCCCTGTCTTGTATATACGCAAGACCCATTCTTTCCAGATCCTCACGCAACTGCCCATTAACCGTATCAATTTCGTTACGGAACATTCCGTCTCCCTTGATTGTTGGCAGACCCCGGGATAGAAAAAAACCATCCGTAAATTGGCAGGAAACCGGCAGCGGGATAATTGATAACGTTGTTTCTTTCATGGGATTATTATAATACCAATATTACAAAAAAGTATGATCATTCGAAAGTCTGGTTTAATACCCCGCAACTGAAAGGACTAAAGTATGAGCGTGTATGGTATTAAACCAGACGGTATAATAAATTTCCTATCGAACGAGGCTCCCTGGCAGATTATGTATCGTTTACAGATACCTCGCGGCTTGCCGCGGGGAGCCTCATTTCAGCATCCACGAATCCGCCCATTTTTCCGTATAAAAACTGTGGTAATAATCATGGTAATTCATACCGGCAGGAAGTTTCAGGACACCTGCTGTTATCAGGGTCGCCCTTGTAAAACTCGGAATCGCTATAACAAACCAATACAGCGGCCCAAGCAGCAGCGATTGTACAAAGTGACCTTGTTCATGCGGAAGATGCATACCGTGAAGATCCTCATCTCCCAGCACAACACTTCCAAGACAAGCCGCTCTGCCCCGCATTTTTTTCCATTTTATTATTACATTGGTTGTAATACCATCAGTCGAAACTTTGCCTTTAAATAATGTAATTATACCAAGGCCGACAATTGTATTAAAAGCCGGCGTAAAAAAACCTGCTAACCAGCCAATCGGCCCGAACAACGAAGATAATCCCGATCCCCATAAAAATGAAATCAACAACTCGCCCGCCGAGAGTGACATTAATTTAGCACGTAAAAATACCCGCAAATTTTTAAAATTACTCACCCCATCCAATACGTCAGCAACCCATTATGCGATAAGATTACCCCATAAGAGCATATAATAACTACTATCAATCATTCCTGCTCGCCAAAAACAACAAAAAAACACATTTATAATTGCTTCTTTTTGTTAAATGTGATATAATACAATTAACATGATTGACGAACTTTTAAGTTTTATTCCCCAAAACAACGATTGCGATTTTGAAAGGATCAAGCGTTTGCAGCAGCACATGAACGCAAGAAAACCCGGCATTTGTCCGGAACGGGCGGAAATTATCACTGCCAGCTACCAAAAGACAGAAGGCGAACCAATAGTAATACGCAGAGCCCGGGCTTTAGCCGAAATACTTGCCAATATGACTGTATACATAGAAGAAAACACCCTTATTGCGGGAAATCAGGCACGATGTAATTTTGCCGCACCGGTTTTTCCCGAATATTCGTTTGATTGGGTAATAAAAGAACTGGATGAATTTGAAGGACGTTCCGGTGATTATTTTACGATAACCGGCGATACAAAAAGCCGGCTTCGTGCTTTGGAAAGTTACTGGAAAGGGAAAACGCACAAAGATAACGTCCTGTCCAAACTGCCTGACATAAACCGCCAGGCGGAAAAACAGGGAGTACTCCACCGCGGCGGTATTTCCATGTCCGGTGACGGCCATATTATTCCAGAACACAGTCTGGTACTAAAAGAAGGCTACAGAGGTCTTGCGGAAATTGCTAATAAAAAACTTTCTCAGGATGGGTTAAGCGCAGAACAGAAAAATTTTTACAAGGCCGTAATTATTTCAATGGAAGGTGCGCTCCATTACATAAAACGTCTTGGAAAAGCGGCAGCAACAGACGCTGAAAAAGAAAACGACCCTAAACGAAAAGCGGAACTGCAAAACCTTTCTGTAATGTTTACAACTTTTATGGAAGAAGGCGCACGTAATTTCCACGAAGCGGTACAAACCGTCTATATGACTCACCTCTTAATGATGATTGAAAGCAACGGCCATTCTTTTTCGTTCGGCCGCTTTGATCAGTATATTTATCCTTATTACAAAAAAGACCTGGACGAAGGAATTATATCCAAAGAAAAAGCGCTGGAAATCATTACCCATTTTTTTATTATGACCAATTCGCTTAATAAACTTCGTCCCTGGGATCATACTCAGTATTCGAGCGGATATCCACTTTATTCCAACCTTATGGTCGGCGGCGTTAAAAGCGACGGAACTGACGGAACCAACGATCTCTCCTACCTGTGCCTGGAAGCAATGAGTCTTTCACGTCTGCCCGAACCGAACCTTAGTGTACGTTTTTGGGAAAAGACACCTCATAGCCTGATCCTCGATTCCGCAAAGCTTATCAGGAAAGGTTTTGGTATGCCTTCTGTTTTTTGTGACGAAGTAGTAGTTAAGGCAATGATGACGCTGGACATGGATCTTGCAACTGCCAGAGACTATGCGTCAATGGGATGCGTAGAAACTGCCATACCGGGCAAATGGGGACACCGGGCTACCGGAATGACATATATCAACTTTGGCAAAGTATTTGAGATAGTGCTGAACAACGGAAAAGACCCCGCAAGCGGAATACAGCTTATTGATTTTGGAAAAAAGGAATTTCAGAATTATGACGAATTATGGGCAGCCTGGAAAAAAGCACTGGCATTTTATTTTAAGCATGCCGTTGATTGCGACTTGATTTGCGATCAATCACTTAAGTACCACGATGCCGATCCTTTTGCTTCCGCAACTGTTGATTGTGCCCTGGAACGGGGAAAGACACTGAAAAACGGCGGCGCACGTTACGACTATGTAAGCCAGTCCAACATAGGCCCTTCAGTGGTCGGTGACAGTCTTGCTGCGGTAAAAAAACTTGTTTTTGAAGACAGAGTGCTATCTATGGCAGAACTTAAACAAGCGCTCAACGATAACTTTGAAGGACCTCAAGGACAAAAAATCCGTTCTCTTTGCCGCAATGCTCCGAAGTTCGGCAACGATAACGATTATGCGGATCTGATTGTCGCCGATGTATACAATTCCTATCTGGAATTGCTGCCTGATTACAAAACCGACAGGGCAGGATGCGGCCCTGTTGGATGCGGATACACGATGTCTACTTCCAATATCACAAGCTATGTTCCCAATGGCTTTGATGTCGGCGCAACACCCGACGGGCGGCTCGCCGGGAAGCCTCTTAACGAAGGGGCTTCACCCTGCCTGGGTGCGGACAAAGAAGGACCGACTGCGGTAATTAATTCAATCTCCAAATTACCAAACGATCGTATCGCGGGAGGACAGCTTCTTAATATGCGGTTCTCTCCGGGCGCTCTGGAAGGGGAAGAAAACCTGGAAAAATTCGCCTGCTTTATCGAAGCAGGAAGACACAAAAACATTTTTCACAATCAGTTTAACATTGCGGATTCTGCAATGCTCCGCGCTGCAAAAGAAAATCCCGCATTGTATCCTGACCTTATGGTCCGGGTTGCGGGTTATTGCGCACTCTTTTCCACTCTTATGCCCGAAGCCCAGGATGCAATCATTGAACGGACAGAACTCAACTGGAACTGAAATGGAATCACCTGGTCAAAACAACCATGCAGGGTTTATCTCCAAAATACAGGGGTACTCGACAAAGGACGGTCCGGGAATACGCTCCACTGTTTTTTGTGCCGGATGCAACCTGCGCTGCCTGTGGTGCGCAAACCCCGAACTTATCGAAAGTAAAGAACAAACCCTTTATTACAAGGACACAACCGAAACAATCGGGCAGACAATTACCCCACAAGAGTTGGTACAAAAGCTTGTTCGGGACAAAGTGTTTTACGATCAATCCGGCGGAGGTGTCACGTTTTCCGGAGGCGAACCGGCTCTGCAAAGTGAATTTACTGCGGAAACGGCAGCTCTTCTGAAAAAGGAAAACATCCGCATTGCCCTGGATACCGCAGGAAATGTACCGTGGGAAATGCTTCAAACAGCCGCTGAAAACGCCGATTTGATTTTGTACGATATAAAAGCTTTTGATGAAGAAATACACCGCCGGTGTACCGGTGTTTCCAACTCGCTTATCCTGAAAAATGCTGAACGCCTGGCCAGCATGAATAAAAGCATTTGTATACGGCTGATACTTGTTCCGGCCTATAATGACGGAGATGATTTTAAAAACAGACTTGATTTTGTACAGTCCCTTGGAAAAGCGATCTGCCAAGTCGATATACTTCCCATGCACAGACTGGGCGCAGGGAAATACAAGGCTCTTGGCATACCCGATCCTATGGAAGGGGCAAAAGACTGCCCGAAAGAAATTACCGGAGAAGCAGTTGCCGAAGCCGAACGCAGGGGCTTTACTGTTACAGTTGGAGGGTAATGTGAACGCAGCCCAGCGAAGAATGGAGATTTACCAGCTGCTCGAAGAATTAAGCTCTGTTGAAGTAAACAATCTGGCAGAGCGTTTTAATGTTTCCACAATGACCATTAGACGCGACCTTCAGTTGTTTGAAAGCCAGGGGCTGGTTACGACTAACTACGGCGGCGCTTACCTTAACCGGGGAGCCGGCGTTGAGCCGGGCTTTGCCCTTAAGCAGGGCATCATGGCTGCAGCAAAACATAATATTGCAGAAGCGGCGGCAGCGCTTATTAAAGACGGCAATACGATCATCGTTGACTGCGGAACCAGTACTGCCGAAATCTTTAAATGCATTAAAAACAACAACATAACAATTGTTACCGGAGCATGGTCTGCCGTTGGCTATCTTCACGGGAACAGGAAAATAAAGCTTATCCTGGCCCCCGGAGAATACGATGAGCTTTCCGCAGGAGTGGTCAGTACCATGACCGCAGACTTTTACCGGAATTTTAATGCAGACTTTGTCTTTATCAGCACCCAGGGACTGGACCCGGACTACGGAGCAACAGTCCCTTCCTCCCGTGACGCCATAGTTAAGCGGGCCTTGCTGGAAGCGGGAGAAACAACGGTGCTCCTTGCTGACTCTTCAAAAGTTGGCAAGCGTTTTTTTGCCCGCCATGCTGCAACCGAAGAGTTTGACATTATTATTACCGATGATGGAATTCCCAAAAAACAAGCCCGCGAAATCAAAAAACGCTGCCCAAAGCTTGTTATTGTACCTTGCGTTACTTTATAAGGTCATTTTTTAACATTCTGTATTCTACTCTGTCTTTTAATTTTCCATCATGAAATGCATATTCAATAAATTCCGCTTCTTTTATAAAACCGCATTTTTGCATTATCTTTTCTGAATATACATTGTCCTTTAAACACCCTGTATGTATTCTGTATACATTGTTTTCATTAAATGCAAATTCTATTATCCTTTTTAATGCTTCTGTTGTATATCCTTTATTCCAATAATGTTTTAAAATAAAATATCCCACATGCACCAATTTCCCATAAGGTGTATTATCCAATACCGTATAACCAATACCGCCGATAAATTCATTTGTATTTTTGCTTTCAATTACAAAATGATACAATTTCCTTTCATTCGATCCCTGATCATTAATAACTTTTAACAAATTTTCTTTTGATTGCTCAATAGTTTCTGTTTTTATATCCGGTAAATAATACATTACAGCAGCATCGGATAATAATTTATGATGATTATTTAAATCATCAATTACATAATCCCTTATCAGCAGTCTTTCTGTAAATAATGTAATCATGTTTTCTCCGAATATTCATACTATAATCTTAAAACTATATTGTCAATAATTCCCAATTTTTCATATAATAAATATATCTTATGAAGGCAATTAATCACTTAAAAGAACTATTAACGCTTGTTGAAAGTGACAAGTCAGATAAAATGTCCATTGATATGTTATCCAGGCGGTTTCGTCTTTCCGGATCACATCTGCAAAGATTATTTAAAATGACCACAGGACAGCCGATTATGGAATATATCCGCGGACGAAAACTTGCTCATAGTCTGGATACATTGTTTAACACTGATTTGCACATAATAGATATTGCGAACGAGTACGGATTTCAGCATGAGCAATCCTACATTCGGGCGTTTATTAAGGAATTCGGATCTACACCGGGACAGGCCCGGAAAGCAAAATTAATTTTACCCGTCAGAGAACGTATTAATCCCAAAGACCTGCAATCTCTTGGTAAAGGTATTATTTACGGGCCGGAGATTGTTATGATGCCGTCTTTTAACATAATCGGAAAACCTCATGTATTCACGGACTTTAACGATCGAAGAGATGCGCTCGAACCAAATAAGCTGGCGGTTAATTTTGCCAAAGAAGCAGAAAACTGTATTCCGAATATGATAATTCCCGTAATATATATCGGGTATATCAATGTGTTGTCAAAGATAAACAATATAGAAAATGTGGAATATATGCCTTCCGTTCTGGTTGACAATCTGTCCTGTGTGCCAAACGGCTTTAAAGGTATGACCATTCCCATGCATCAATGCGTCCGGTTCCGTTATATAGGCGAACATCATTACGAAGAAATAACTATGGTAACCGCAAGAAGTACCTATAACAAGATACATTCTTTTTTTTCCGGGCAGACAAGATATACAGCGCAAACGAATTATTTTATCGAATGGTTGGACATAAGCGCCTATAACGGTACGTACTGTAAAATGGAATGGTTGTTTCCTGTATCAGATACATTAAAATGATACTTTTGGTTCATTAGCCGAATATAATACTTTTGATTCGTTTTTCTGTGTTAAATACGGATAGTATATAAAGCAACAGGAGATTGCTTTATGAAAATGCAAAAAAATGCCGTTGTGCCGGCAGCTTTGATGATAATCATGGCCTTTACCGGCTGCAGGAACCGAAGCGGCCCTGAAGTGGATATGGTATGGATACCCGAAGCCGGTACGCCGCCTTTTACCTTCAGCATGGGGCAGGCAGATATTGCAGAACCGGTTCATCATGTAACGCTGACCAAAGGGTTTTACCTGGGGAAATATGCGGTAACGCAGGATCAATATTCGGCGATAACGGGAAATAACCCCAGTAGTTTTTCAACTGACGCTGATCCGGGAGAAGTACAGGGTAAGCGTCCTGTAGAACAGGTAACCTGGTATGATGCTGTGGAATTCTGTAATAAGCTGAGCGAAAAGGAAGGACTGAAAAAGGTCTATACCATAACTGACAGAATTCCGGGGAGTGGGCATCCAATAACCAGTGCAACGGTAACGGCGGACTGGAGCAAAAACGGATACCGGCTGCCCACGGAAGCAGAATGGGAGTATGCGTGCCGTGCGGGAACAACCACGGCATGGAATACGGGTGATACGGAGGATTCGGCATTTCAGGCTGCGGCATGGTACGGCGCTAACGCTAACCGAAAGACGCATGAGGTTGGAAAAAAGACAGCCAATGCGTGGGGTTTATACGATATGCATGGAAATGTGTATGAGTGGTGCTGGGACTGGCATGGACCATATAGCGGCGCAGAAACCGATCCGGCGGGTGTTCCTTCCGGGTTTTTCCGCACGTACCGCGGCGGAGGCTGGTGGAGTACGGCCGAGAACTGTAATTCGGCAAACCGGTTTAGTCACCGTACACCGGGCTACCGGGGCCGCGGCATTGGCTTTCGTCTTGCAAGGTTTTAAGTATATTTTTAATGGTTTTTATTGCCATTTAATATTTTATTTGCTTTTTTCGTGGTATTATGAGTAATGGGAATTTTTAAGAAGAACGAAAATGTTTACGAAGGCGGAACGCATGGCGGTGCCGAATGTGTGATAATAATAAAAAAGGCTGAACTTAAGATCGGGAGAGCTACGGTTAACAAGCTATGCGCGGCGTGTCCAATCAAAGATAATATGATACGTGCAAGACTTCAGGGTAATCACAAAAGCGGCCTTTATATGGGAAGTGATGGTCAGCCGCGGTTGAAGGATTGTAAAGTAAGCGCCCGGGCTTTTGATGCATCGAGGGCAAGAAGGTAAGGAACGGGCAGATCCGCATTTTAACAATAATTGAGGGTTGCACTACAGCCGCTTGTGCGAAACAACTTTATAGCTTAAATCCGCATTCATTTCGATCACTGCGCGCCGGTGGGCCCAACAGCCTGTGGAAAGAGCAGCGGCAAACGTGGCGGTATGGCGGTCTGCTTCCTCTATATGGACCGCCATTATTGAATTACTACCCGAAAATCCGGCCGGTCCCATGCCTATGCTATTCAGAGTGCCAAGCAATTTATCCTCAAGTTCCGCCGCTTTTGGATTTGGATTCCGTGTTCTGATAAAACGCAGCAGGGCTTTTTTGGAAAGCTTCGCCGCCACGTCCGCCTGGCCTGCCAGACCAATGCCCACAAGCAAGGGCGGACAGGCATTAGGTCCCAGGGCGACTATCTGATCAAACACGGCTTTAACGGCTCCTTCGTACCCTTCCAGAGGCATAAACACTTTGGCAAAACCCGGCAAACTGCACCCTCCGCCGGCCAAATATACATAAAGGCGGATTTTATCCGAACCGGAAACGATTTCCCAATCAATCCAGGGGATATGTTTTCCCGTATTATCACCGGTATTCTTTTCATCAAAAATTTCCACTACGTTTGGCCGCAGGGGAACCGAAGCAGTCGCCCGAATCACAGCTTCCCTCAGACAGCTTCCCAGTTCTGCCAGGAAAGGAAAAGCCGTTCCCGCCTCAACAAAAAACTGAATCACCCCTGTATCCTGGCAGCAAGGCCGGTTGAGTTTTTCCGCCATTGTAAGGTCTTTAAACATGGCATCGTAAATGCGCTGTTCTAACCCCCCTCCTCCATCGGGATAACTCCCTGCCTGGTCCTGCATCTCTTTTAGTCTGGCAAATACATCATCGCTTAAGTACTTTGTACATATATCAAGAGACCGGACAATTATATCTGTAAGGCGCTCGACATTTTCAGATTTTTTTTCCATCTATCACAGGTATATCAAAAAAAAGTGGTTTATATAATACTGTCTAAAACATTACTTGACATACCTGGCTGAATAATTATAAAAAAATATAGCATAGGAGAATTACAATGAGCACATACAATCCATACGAAAATGTAAAAGCAACCATTCGCAATGCCGCCGGAAAACTGGGGCTGGAGGAAAGCGACTATATTATCAGTATGTATCCTGAACGGGAGTTAAAAGTTTCGTTTCCTGTTCGCATGGACAACGGCTCTGTCAGGGTGTTTGAAGGCTACCGGGTGCAGCACTCCAGCGCGCGTGGTCCCTGTAAGGGCGGTATTCGCTTTCATCAGGATACAGACGAAAACGAAGTCAAGGCGCTGGCAGCCTGGATGACCTTTAAGTGTGCGGTAGTAGGCATTCCCTACGGCGGCGCAAAAGGCGGCGTTACAGTTGATCCCTTTACGCTCTCCCCTTCGGAACTTGAACGTGTAACACGGCGTTTTGCGGCAATGATTACGCCGATAATCGGCCCGGAGCGCGACATTCCTGCACCGGATGTAAATACCAACGCAGAAATGATGGGCTGGATAATGGACACCTACAGTATGCTGAAAGGCTATGTAATTCCCGGCGTTGTTACCGGTAAACCAATAGACATTGGCGGATCGCTGGGCCGTACAGAAGCTACAGGCCGCGGTGTTTCGATTATCACCCAGGAAATACTCAAAAAGCTGAATATGCCCATCGAAAAAGCCAGGGTTGTTGTTCAGGGCATGGGCAATGTCGGCAGTATCTCTGCCAAGCTGATCAACGAACTGGGAGCTACAATTATCGGAGTCGGAGATGTTTCCGGTTGTCTTTACAAGGAATCCGGTCTGGACATGTCCGACATCCTCCGTTTTCTTTCGGCAAAGAAAGGCAATCTGCTTAAAGACTACGAGCAAAGCGGCGCAAAACGCGTAACAAATGAGGAACTGCTAACCCTCGAAACAGATGTTTTGATTCCTGCCGCTCTGGAAAATCAAATCAATGCCGAAAATGCCGCGAACATCAAAGCCAAGGTGATCATTGAGGCGGCAAACGGCCCGACAACTGTGGAAGCAGACAAAATCCTGGACAGCAAAAATATCATTGTAGTACCCGATATACTTGCCAATGCGGGCGGCGTCGTGGTTTCCTATTTTGAATGGGTGCAGAACCTCCAGTCTTTTATGTGGGAAGAGGATGAAGTCAACCAAAAACTTGCCGTTAAAATGCGCAAGGCGTTTGATGCCGTCTATGAGATGCACACAGAGAAAAAAACAACCCTGCGTACCAGCGCTTATATGATAGCGCTGCAAAAACTCGTTACCGCTTATAAGACCCGCGGCATTTTCCCGTAACATTCCGGTTATGTATGCGCCTGTCTGCAAATGGAAGGCGCATTACAGGCCGGTTAGCCGTATTATAATCAATTTCTTCTCAGTTCATCCGCTTTTTTTTGTGCTGCTGTCATGGCTGCCTGCGCCTGATTTTCGCCTTCTTGTTCCAGTTTTCTGGCGCTTGATTCACCTTCGCTGCGCAGTGCATTAGCTGCGGTTTGAGCTAATCCTCTTTCAATGGGATTTTTTCCTGCGGCGTCACTTATCAGTTTATCCGCTGCCGTGTTGGCTTCTCTTCGTACCCTGTCGGCAGCCTGTTTCGCAGTATTGCGAATATTGTCCGCCTGTTTTTGTGCTTCGGCCATTATTGCATCTATCTGTCGGTTTATTTCTTCATTAACCTGAGTTCTGATTTCTTCCACTTTATGGGTTATCGTGTCTGTTATATCTTCTTTCACTGCCTCGGCAATTGCACTGGCCGTGTCGGCAACGCTCAGACTGATATCGGGGTGCTTAACAGTTCCCCTGACCAGTCCTGTTACTTTGATCTCTTTTACATTCGAACCTCCGGGTAAACTGCTTAAAAGATTGGTTGCGCCGGCGCCAATGGCCGAAGCAGGCATAATGGCATCCATCCTGTAATGTAATGTCGTATCAAGACCTATATCTCCTATAATTTCCACTTTGGCCGGCGGCATATTCATTGCTACCGGGTCTTCCATCCATAACCGCCCGTCTTTTATTTCGTATCCAATATTAATATTGCCGGGAGCAGGGGTACGCCAGCTTTCATTTTTTAAAAAATCTGCCATAGCTCCAAAAAGTTTTGAATTGCGTATTTCCAGATTTTGTGTCTGCAGCCGGCCTTTTGAAGCTACCTTGTCCAATACAGGTGAAAGATGTTCATTGAGTACGCTGTGCAGAGTCATTGAAGCTGATACTTTACCGGCATAGTTTTGCGGTTCAGGCAGTATTTTTTCGAATATTAAAAATGATGAGAGCGCGGAACCAATGTCAAACTGATTTATGTTCATATCGAAATCTACAAACGGAAGGGCAATGTTTTGGGTATTATATTCACCGTTAAGCGCCATGCTTCCTTCCAATAAATTCATTTTAAGATCCTGCATTACCAGTCTGCCGTCTTTCACCAATACCGCGCCTGCGGTATCAGTTATCGTCAGCTTGTCAAAAAGAATAGTACCGATATTAACATCCATTTCAAAGTCAACATTTTTGGGAACCTCAATTACGCTCAACTGCGTATCATCTGCCTGGACTGCGGCAGTTTCTTTCGGCTCGCCGCCCATAAATTCATTAAAATCGATAGTATTCGAATTTAGTGCAAGCGTTCCCCTAATTGTTTTATTTCTAAAAATAAAAGGTATAAAATTTTCAAGCGAACCATTCATCTCAATATCCGAGCGGCCTATTATGGCATCGAAATTAACAAGATCAACCCTTCGCGGCGTAAAATGAAGCTGGGCACTTTTGACATTTACTCTTTGCGGAATATCCGGACTCTCGAAAATGAATCTGCTTACTTTCAGATGTCCGTCTGCATAGAAATCTTCGTATCGTTCATTTTCGAGCGTAGACAGCCTTCCCGCAAGTGAAATATCACACTCCAGTAAACCGTTCAAAGTTATATCATCCAAATGAACGATATCAGCCACCGAATCAAAATCTATTCTTCCGGCCAGCCTTGCTGCAATCTGCATATCACTTTCAGGTGTTTTTACATGAAGTTCCGCATTAAAAGGATTGCCTGCCATTACAAAGTTTAGCCTGTCCACATCAACAGTACTGCGATCGAATACTTCTCCGTCATAGTGCGCCTTAACATCAATATTGATATTATTTACTGATTTGGGAAGAGCAGGATAGCTGAACATTGCATTTTCGACAGACAGGGCTACATTTGCGCTTGGCATTGTCTTTTCGTTATAGGTTCCTTTAATCTCACCGTTCAAAGCAAGGCTTCCGGTTGTTTTTAGATCGTCAAAGTCATTCATATAAATAGCCGGAACGAGTGACAAGAGGCTTTTAAAATCTGTCTTATCAGTTGCAAATGTAACATCTACATTAATATCATCTTCCTGCAATCCAACTGAACCGTCAAATTTTAACACAATTTCATTCAGATTGAATTTGTTGTCTTTGATTAAGAAGAACATGTTTTTAAGATCGGCGGCAATTTCTGAAACAAAACCCACACTTACTTTATTTGCCAAGCGGATACCGCCCATCCGGAAATCTATTCCGTCAATCCCCAGTTCCATGTTTAAATCTGCATTGTCCTGCGTCATATCTCCGCGCAAGATGTAGTTAAGGGATTGGACTTCTGCAGTTATATTATTTACTTCATCACGAAAGGTAATTTGCATATTGCGAATTTCAAATTTTTTCAGCGCCACTTTGAATGCAGATGGAGCAGTGTCTTCCTTTTTAATCTCTTTTTTTTCTTCGCCGGGCTTTATTATATCCCAGTTCGCGCGTCCATCCTCCAGTATGTGGCCATTAAGACGCGCCCGGTCAAGCAGTATAGATTTTACTTCTATATTCTTCATCCTGATCACACTCATAATGTCCACATTTACGCTGAACCTGTCAAAAGCTACCAGCAGCTCGTCTTCAAAATCATCTATTCCGGTTACTTCCAAACCTTCCAGGGCTACGTAGGCATCCGGAAAATTGCGGATAAACGAAATCTTTAAATCTTTAAAATCGACCTTTGCCATTAACATCTTGTTCAACTCTGTTTTGGCAAGTTCCATTATTTGATTCTTAAAGAGGAATGGGGTGATTATCAAAGCCAAAATAATCACCAACAGGGTGCTTAATGATATTAATAATATTTTTTTCCGCATTTTTACATTTTTTGACATGATAGCCTCTGTTTTTTTTAAATTTTTTATAAAATTATCAGTAAGTATTTTATTATTTATTCATTTATTTGTCAATTTTAATTAATCTGTTATTACAGTATTCAAACCGCAGTCCCGCCTAACGCCGTTCGGCGTTATGTTGCTTTTCCGTCCAAAGACCAAGGGCGGGGTTTGGAATAAAGAAAATCTTTTCACCATTCGATTGAAGGTTCCAGCCCAGACGCAGTTTTGTAATATCATAACGGGATGCTTCTGTCTGCAAATCGCCCCATTCAAAGCCAACGGACTCAACTTCTTTTTGCGACAGACAGCGAGAACTATCGTTCACGATACCGGGACAGTACCGGATGGTAAAGCGGCCTTCGCTTGATCCGTGAATCAGGTGAGCGGCAGCGCATAGGTTATCCCCCAGTTCGGCGTCAGCAGAGGCTCTGTCCATGATCTCCGTCTTTGGTCTGTAGCCGTGTTTGCGAATCAAGGCGTCCACGCTTCTGTCTTCGCCAAAACGTTCCAGGCCCGGCGCAAGGATAAGGAGTTCTCCTCCTTCCGCCATAGCCATCCGGGTACGGTAAATTGCCTTGTTCCCCAGCCAGGTACTGCGGAATTCTTCCGGCGCCAAATAGACAACGGCTTTTTGAATACTTTTTTCCACAATGTTTACGTTTACTTTACGGGATCATCCAGTTCTTTATCGGAAATTTCCAGGGAAGGATCGCCGTGTGCAAGGTATGTCTTTTCGGTAATATCCATTTTTTTACAGGCGCTTTCCTTCCAGTTCCGCATATTTTTTTAAGGCGATCATCAGAGCCGAAAAAGCATCCGGTGTCAGGGATTGTTCGCCGTCACACAAGGCATGTTCCGGATCGTTATGAACTTCGATCATAAGGCCGTCCGCTCCGGCGGCAACGGCGGCTTTGGCAACGGCAGGAATCAGTGAAGCATCGCCGGCGGCATGGCTCGGATCAACAATTACCGGAAGGTGTGTTCTTTGTTTAAGCCAGGGAACGGCGGCTATGTCCAGAGTACTCCGCGAAAAAGTTTCAAAAGTCCGCAAACCCCGTTCGCAGAGGATCACATTTACATTCCCTCCGTCCATGATGTATTCCGCCGCCATAAGTAATTCGGTTACCGTAGAAGCAAGGCCGCGTTTCAGTAAAACTGGTTTACCGCATTTTCCCAATTCTTTCAGCAGGCTGAAGTTCTGCATATTCCGTGCGCCAACCTGAATAATGTCAATGCCATCAAAATATTCAAACTGCCGTATTTCGGTAATTTCTGAAACCAGGGGCAAACCGGTTTCTTTTTTTGCAGCAGCCAGAAGTTTTATCCCCTTACTGCCTATACCCTGGAAACTGTAAGGATTGGTTCTGAGTTTAAATGCACCGCCCCGGAGAAATGAAGCGCCTGCAGCCTTTACTGTTTTTGCAATGGCGATAATCTGCTTTTCGTTCTCAACAGCACAGGGGCCGGCAATTACTCCCAGTACACCGCCGCCAATAGCGTGCGTTCCTATAGAAACTACAGAGTCTTCGGGATGCGCCCCCCGGATAACTTTTTTCAGAGCTTCCGGGCTAAACTCAGCGCAAGCCGAATACTTGTCTTTACTCAGCACGTTACGGTCTTAGATTGGTACTTCCGCTGTATGTAAAAGGAAGGCGCAAGGCAGCTACGCTTTCCAGGCCCGGAAAACTCTGATTCAGTACAGGACTTAACGCCGCTTCGCCGGAGCATATAAAGTTAGCTGATCTTCCCAATGCGGCCATTGCGACTATTTCCTGAATCATGGAAAGAGAAGAGATGTTCACCGTTACCGGAACCTGTGTCGCTCTGCGTGCGGGAAGGGAAATACGCGGAGCCGATCCCTGAGACCAGCTGGCATTATTTACCGCAAAATTATAATCCAGCTTGTCCAGATTAACGGCAAAAGCATTTTTGTTGTCCACAAGCCATGTAAGAACAAATTCAACCTTATTAATGGAAAGTGAATTGAACTTGACACCGCTGAACGAAAGCGAAGGAGCTTTAAGCATTGGTATGGAACCGCTAAAGGAAGTGTTAAAGGTTTTGGCCCCCAGCACCGGAATATTAAACAAGGCAGAAAGATCAAGACGGAAAGGCGCTTCATCACTGTTCAATAAACCCGACACCGCCTGATAAAGCCCTTCAAAGTCAACCCTAAAGGGAAGATCCACCATAGTACTGGCATTGGCTGCAATTTTGTTATTATTTTTTATTACGCCATTAAGAAATGAATTGTCGATAACAAAAAGTTTCCAGCTTATTTCAGGAAAAGGTATGGAAAAAGAGTTGTCGTTCTGCACTTTTATCCGGGCCATCATGTCGATCCCGTTAAAACTTAAACCTGTCATCTTTACCGAATCAAAGGAAACCGACGGTTCACTGACCGCTTTAGACAATGATTCGCAGGTTCCAAGCGTCACAACAACAGCAATAAGCGCCGCTGTCTGCAAAATTGACTTAAATACTTTTTTCATGATTTTCTCCTTGCCCGATCACTTTAAACGGTCAGGCGGCGTTTTATTGTTTCAAAACCGCAATAGGGCACAAGAGCCTTAGGCAGTTTTACCGAACCGTCCGCTTGCTGAAAATTTTCCAGTATGGCGATGATCGCCCTGGAAACTGCAACAGCGGTTCCGTTCAGCATATGAACAAATTTGTTTTTTCCGTCATCGTCTTTATACTTAACATTAAGACGTCTGGCCTGATAATCGGTACAGTTGGAGGTTGAGGTAACTTCTCCCCATTCGCCGCCGTTTCTTCCCGGCATCCAGGCTTCCAGATCCCATTTACGGTACGCCGGCGCACCCAGATCGCCGGTACAGGTATCCACAACACGGAAAGGAATTTCCAGGCCTTTAAAAATCTCTTCTTCAACAGAGCGAAGCTCTTCATGGAAAGCGCCCGATTCTTCCGGCAGGCAATATACAAACATCTCCAGTTTGGTAAACTGATGAACCCGGTACAGACCCTTGCTGAATTGCCCCGCCGCACCCGCTTCCCGGCGGAAACAGTGAGAAAGTCCCGCCATGCGCAGGGGCAGTGTTTCCTTTGCCAACACAGTATTGGAATAATAACCGCCAAGGGTTATTTCCGCTGTTCCTACAAGACAGGCATCTTCTCCTTCCAGGGTATATACATTGGATTCTTCTCCGCGCGGATTAAACCCGATACCGGTTAGAATTTCTTCCCTGGCTATATCGGGTGTAATAAATGGAGTAAAACCCCGCTTTTGTAAAATATCCAGGGCATAGCGGACAAGCGCCAGTTCAAGAAAAACAGCTTCGTTTTTAAGATAGTAAAACTTGGTCCCCGATACTTTGGTTGCCGAATCAAAATCAATGATGTCCAGGTCCTGCCCGAGTTTTACATGATCGGAAGGTTCAAAGTTGAATGTAACCGGTTCCCCTACCCTGCTGACTTCCAGGTTGTCCTTGTCTTCCCGGCCCCGGGGAGCATCGGGATGAGCCATGTTGGGAATACGCCGTCCTTCTTCTTCCAGAGAGGTTTCGATTCTTGCCAGTTCCGCTTCGGCCCGGGCAATACTATCCTTGAGTTTTTTGCCTTCTTCTATCAGTGCCTGCCGTTCGTCCGCTTCCAGTTTGCCTTTCATTGCCGATGCATTGGCGTTTCGTTTTTGCTGAAGATTCTGAAGAGATGTAACCAGCTCCGTCCGTTTGGCAAAAAGCCGCACCACTTCATCGGCATCGGCCTTCATATAACGATCGGCGATATTTTGCTTTACCGCATCAATATTGTCTACAATAAAACGATAGTCCAGCATAGTTTTATTTTACCTGAGTGTATGAGTTACAACAAGGGGATATAATCATATAAACATCAGTTCTCCGGTAGAAAAAGAAACTACTTCCCCTGTATCCTCCAAAATTCTGATTTCACCTTCTTTCCCTATTCCCAGCAGGGTTCCTTTTACGGCCTGTACCGGTTTGTTTGACAGCTCTTCAGGCACACCCGGAATAAAGTTTATTTTACTGTCTTTCATATAAAGTTTTTCTTCCAGTCTTTTCCGCCAATCAGATTCACCTGCGGTGGTCTTTAATTCGTCAAATAAACGGATCAGTATATTTTCCAGCAGGACAAATCGTTTTTCAGAAAGTTGTTCTGCCGCCAAATCAGTATAATCATTTTCTTCCGAAAGCGCTTGTCCGATGCTGCATGCTTTTTGAGCCAGTTCCGGAGGAAAAGTTCTTTGAGCAACATTCACCCCGATTCCGATATACACATTGCCGCTTTCGGCTTCTGTAAGGATTCCAACAGCTTTCCGTCCCCGTCCTTCCCTGTCCAGCAGCATAACATCATTCGGCCATTTTACAAAAACCCTCCCGGCAAGCGGTGAATTGCGCGAATCCGCAGCAAAAGCTGCAAAATCTTCGATAGCACAGGCAACGGCAAGGCCGGTTCGTAGCGTAAGGCAGCGGGGAATTGTTTCGACAGACCTGTAACAAAGCTTAATTGTAAAAGACAGGTTTTCGCCCTTGTTCATACTCCAGTAACGGCCCGACCTGCCTCTGCCTGCGCTTTGCTTGTCGGCGGCAATAACCGTACCGGATTTTTCCTCTGTAAGCAAACGGGCTTCGTCCATGGTGCTGGTTACTGTTTGTTTGCAGTATACCGGAGCGCCGAAGGGATTGTTGATCTGTAATGTATCCATCAGATAAAAATGTATACATGTTTTTTACTTTGTGCTACAGTACATATATGCATTTAGTGTGTCTTGATCTTGAAGGCGTACTGGTTCCCGAAATCTGGATTGCCTTTTCCGAAGCTACGGGAATTCCCGAACTGCGGCGGACGACAAGGGACGAGCCCGATTACGACAAACTCATGCGCTTCAGGCTTGATTTACTGGAAAAGAAAGGTTTAAAGCTGCACGATATTCAAAACGTAATCGACAAAATGGACGTTCTTCCGGGGGCGCTGGAATTTACCGAAAAACTCCGTGAACGAACGCAGTTTATCATCCTTTCCGACACCTACGAAGAATTTGCCAAACCTTTGATGAAAAAACTCCATTATCCTACGCTGTTTTGCAACAGTCTTGAATGTTCCGCAGACGGAAACATAACAGGCTATAAACTCAGACAAAAAAACGGCAAGCAATCCGCAGTCCGGGCGCTTGCTTCTCTTAATATGGAAATATTTGCCGCAGGGGATTCCTTTAACGACCTTGCAATGATAAGAGAAGCTAAAGCAGGCTGTCTTTTCCGCGCACCGGAAACAATACGAAACGAATGTGCCGACCTTCCCTGCGTTGACACTTACGATGAACTATTACGGGAAATTGACCGTTTTTTAACACCCTCGTAAATTATCTCACGCGGAGACGCGGAGAACGCAAAGAAGGAAAGAGAAATAAGAAATAGATAATCCTTTTTACTTAAAATTCTACTCTGCGTTCCCTGCGCCTCTGCGAGAAAATATCAAAAAAGATCTATCTGTCGAGTATTTTCTGCAGTATCCTGTCATTGTGGCGCCAGTCTTTACCGGTCTTTACCCGCAGGTCAAGATCAATTTTCCAGTCAAAGATACGGTTTAACTCTTTGCGGGATATCTCGCCAATGGCCTTGATAATTTTTCCGCCCTTTCCGACAATCATTCCTTTCTGCGATTCCCGTTCACAGATTATAAAGGCGCGCACCCACAAACGCATTGTACGTTGTGTGTCACTGTTATCACCGTTGCTTTTTTCCGGCGAACGCAGCTCCCGATCCGCTACTTCCACATATATCGAATGCGGCAATTCCTGATGCAGAAAACGTATTGCCGCCCCTCTGATAATTTCGGCAATGCGGAAATCAATTTCCTGATCGGTATAGCAGTCTTCGGGGTAAAAAGCTTCACCCGCAGGAGCAAGTTCCAGGAGTGCAGAAAGGAGCCTGTCCATTCCTTCGTTCTGTTGAGCCGATATGGGAATTATGTATTTCTTTTCCAGCAGAGGAAACCGGACATTCAGAAATTCCAGGGCACGTTCCAAATCAGAAGAATCCAGATCCATTTTAGTTACCGTAACTACAAGCGGTATCCGGTTATCTGTTTCCAAAACAAGCGCCCGGCACCTTTCTGCTATTGCTTCTTCTTCGGGACCTGGAGCACGGGAAGCGTCCAGTACATAGAGAATCAGATCGGATTCGGATGCAGCACGAAATGCAGTGCCGGTAAGATGTTGATTAAATTTTTTGGTGGATTGATGTATCCCCGGCGTATCTACCAGCACCAACTGACCCTGCCCGCTGTTCACAATACCGCGGATTGCGTTACGCGTGGTTTGCGGTACGGGACTTACAATGGCAACCCGTTCTCCACACAGCCGGTTTACCAGTGTAGACTTGCCTGAAGACGGACGGCCCAGAAGAGTAACAAAAGCAGCTTTTTTGGGACTGGGATCGGTATTCATTTGTTGATCAAAGAATAACAATTATTACTTAACCACCATAACCTTTCTGATCTCGTCGATGCCGGGCGCTACAACGCGGATAAAGTACATGCCCCGTGCTACAGGACGGCCGCCCTCATTGGTACCGTCCCAGGAGACACGGTGGTATTTACCGTCTGCGGTTTCAGATCCCCTCTTTAGAATTTTGACCAGGTTTCCGTCCAGGGTAAAGACCTGAATTGTAACCCGGCCTGAGCTTTCCGGTTTATAATCCACATAAACCCTTTCGCGGTTGTTGGAGTTGATTACATTGTTAAGTATCGTTACACCGCCGCGCTGTCGGGTAATGTCGTGGATGCCGAAGGTGAAGGGCCGAACCCAGCGGTACCAGGGTTGACCTTTTAATGTAGATGGATCGGTTCCCGGCGGTACATCAAGGCGGGCTGCCAGAAGATTCTCATCACTCACATCCAGATGATAATAGAATTCTACTGTAGCATTGCCGGGAAAATAAGACTTATCAAAGGAATGGTTGAACAAATTATTCCCAACGTCATCAGGAGAAGGGCTATTCTTATTAGGAAAGGTATAGGGAACCATGTTAAAGAATTCAATATATGATTTAGAAAGCGGCGGAGTCAACAGACCTTGATACGGATGCCAAAGACCTACGGAACCATGAACAGTTGTAGCTCTGTAGTAATCGGAAGGACCGGTATTATAGAATATTGTTACGGGAGAGACTGCGGCAGAAAAACCATCGCTTATCCTGGATTGCATTACAATATCATCCCTTTCCAGAAAACGTTTGCCGGTAAAATCCCAGATAATCGAGGAATCAATAATGTTACTGCCGTCATGTCCCATATAACCGTAACCGGGATGCAGTGTATTCCCAAGCAAATCATCAAGATTGGAACCCTCAGATGCATATTTTGCCCAAAGAGGCCAAATAAAGAAATAATCATGTTGTGCGGTATCACCCAGATTATTGGGCGGAATGGAAATAAGCATGTCCGTTACCCGGTGCCGTCCCTTTCCATAATCAGCAGCAGCAGCGGTTAAACCATTTGTTTTTCCAAACATCCTGTTTCCCAGTTTCGGATCGGGTCCAACAAAGGAGGAAGAGTAAGAGGGATAACTGCTATTATTGGGGTTAGCAGCATCATAATACCACTCCCTGATCGGAGGCAGATCGCCCGGGTCATTTGTAATCGGCATAAACGAAACACTGTTCCCCATATTGACCTGATCGTACCAGCCCCGAACTTCTATATAATCCGAATAATCCCAGTCCTTCGGATATTTGGGAGAAGGGTACTGATATGCATAGAGGACTCCCGGCTCGGATCGTCTGTCTCTGATAAAACCCGCCCTATCCCGTACATTATCCAGGTCAAAAGACTCGTTCCCTGTCACAAGTTGGTTAAGGTCATAAGCCGAAATATCGACAAGGAATTCTCCCCGCCCAAGAGGCGTCAAAGTCCCACTATTTATGGATGACGTAATATCACCGTTGTTCACCAGTTCGGATAACTGGAAAAACTGTTCCGTATGTCCAGGCAGAGCAAAGGCATAATTGATTCTGGGAGGTACCGTATCGGATGTTTGATGATCACCGTGAGCAGGCTCTCCAATGAATATGGATTTAGTAGTAGCATCCATAAGGCTTTGGTTTCTTTCTATTCGCCAGGTTGGGGTTTCCCCGCCATCGGAAGAAGGTTTTTCTTTAACATATATATAGATACAGTCTGTGGCGCCCGGTACCCGGTCATAACCTGTATTGTTATAACCCCGGGATGTATCAATTTCGTATCCGTCCACGATTACTTTAAAATACTGGAATGCTTCGTAGCCCGTTTCCGGTGATGTATCACTTCCGTCCATAAGTTCAAAGGCAGCCTGTGCACGGATGCGGTCAATTTTGCCGTTTCCGGTGGAATCTTCCGTAAAACTGTAGAAAAAGTTATTGGCCACAAACCAGTTAACGTTATAATAGGAATATTCTCCTGCTGTGATGAGGTTGCCGCCCGGAACCCGGGGATCGTACAGATTGGAATTATCCGGATCACGATTATAGTAAGGGGTGGCAATTACCAAAAATTGCGCCGGATCCCCGTAAGGAAGAGGAATGCGCCGCTGTGAATAGCTGTAATTAAGAAACACAAAATTAAAGAACAGTTCCGCTCCGGGACCCAGCCTAAAGTACCAGAAATCATTATTTGGAATCGTAGGAGGACCATAAATTCCGATTACATTATTGGTAACAGGTGTAAGTTGTGTAAAGGTAAGTCTTGAAATTTTAATCATATTGGTGATATCACCAGCCGAACCGTAAAGATCACCGTTAGCGCGCCGGGGCTCCACTTCAAATCTATTATGTATAGTATGTTCATGCAAATCGGTCACACCATAATTGGAAAAGAGCAAGTCCGCCTTGGGTTCATAACAGAATAAATTATACCAGGTTGTATTTCCGCTTATTCTAAATGTCCTCCCATCCCAACTTGGAGGAATGGTTGAAGTTTTGGAACCGAATTCTACTGTACTGTTATATGGTACAAAAGTACCACTTGGTCCAATACCTAAAACAACTTCTTCCGGCGGGCCGGGATCCACTACAACAGGAAGTGTTTGGAACCAATTTGCTCCCCGATCGATTTTGGCGGCTGGATTATGGTAGCCAGTAACATGAATAGTAATACTGTTTCCAGGGTATCCTGCAAATAAAGTCGTACCAGGTTCAATAAGCACATCCCCCTGAATTTCGATGCTGTTTATTATTCTCACCTGGGCAGATCCTGTAAGGCGGAGCGAACCGATAGCCGCATGTGAGGTACTACCTATCTGCTCACAATGGAGGGATTGCACAGACCCTCCGCCGTTCATAACCAGGGTAAAGATATTCAGTTCATCTGGTGCGGTGGTAATAAAAACATTGCCGGGATTATCATCCCGAATATCAACATTTCCGGCAGCCCATATTGATGCGGGCCCATTAAAGGTATAGGTGTATGGCGATGGCGACCCTGTTTGAGGAGCCAGAAAATCCTGAGTATGAAGCTCGCTCCCCGGATCAAAAACAACTTCACCTTTATAATTTACAAAGCCATAACCAAAAGGCGCTGGGGGAGATGGAGTTGTAGGAGGTGTACCTGTTCCCATTCGCCATGTGTAATTGGCAGTGGTGTAGAGCTTGGGGCCGGCCGATGTATTTGGAGTCATGTCAAAATACAACTCCCCTCCTGTGCCATTGTCCGTTTGAACAACATCGGACTCCAATCGAACGGTATTAATACCTGTACTGGTACTGTTTCTGTTCTCTATTCTAACAATATATAAAGGTGTACTTGTATTGTGGCTGAACTCTTGATCGGTTCCAGATGGGGTATACTGCCCTTTTAACACTAGTGTATCGGTAGTGTTGTTAAAGGTTCCTACTGCAGCAATTTCACCGTTAAAAACTATTCTATTTGAGTTGCCAGTATCAACAATTGTACCGCTTGAACCATTGTAATCTCCGTTAAAGAAAATACTGTCGTTGCCAGAAGAAGGAGTCGCCGCATTAATCGTACCGTTGTTGGTAGTATCTCCCCACACGGTCAGTACCTCTTTGGGATCAAAACTAGTTCCGTTGTTGATGGTCAGGTTGGTTGCAGTGGTTATTCCGGTGCCGATGTTCAGCGGTACAGCAGCTGCAGTTGTTACCGTAGATGCCGTTACAGTCAAGGTACCGGTTCCCAGGTCAACAGTATTTCCTGTTGATGGGGCCGATGGCGAACCCAAGGTAATAGTACCAGTTCCTGCGGCAGTGAGCGTCAGATTTCTGTCTGCACCTGAAGTGTCGGCAGTTGCTACTGTCCCTGTACTGTTTCCAGACAAGACAATATTACCGTTACCTGTAGTTGCAAATACAGCATTTGCGCTCAATTCAACAAGATTGCTAAATGTAATCGCGCTGGCGGTAATATTTGCACCTATAGTGTTTTCTCCCGCACCATTCTGCAAAAATACTCCGGTTGCAACAATATGTTGTGTTGTCGATACACCTTTGGTAAACGTTCCGGAATTGGTTATGGTAATATCCCCGCCGGTATTAAGACTGTTATTTACATTTAATACTCTTCCGGTAAAGGTAAAATTCCCGGAATAAGTTTGGGTACTGTCAAAACTTGTAGCACCGGTTGTTATGTTTGCGGCACTTTGAGTGAAACTACCAGCCCAGATTTCGTCATCAAACTGGACAACATTCGCATTGTTAATCAAGATGGGGCCTATTGGAGTGCCAGTTGTACCCATGGTACTGATGACAGTTAAATCATATCCTTCAAACTCAAATGCGTTGCCGCTTACAGGATTGTAACTCTGAGTTCCATTAATGTAAGTTGAACCGTTCCCGCCTGTCCCACCTGTTCCGGTTTGTTTGTAACTTCTTGCTGTTATCGTACCGCCAAAATATACCCCCCAGGAAATTGTGGGTGTAGTGGTATTGCTTGGATTTATACTTCGGACTTCAATATTACCCAAAGGGTTGACATTACCTATATTTCCTACAACATTAATAGCATACCCAGCAGCTCTGGTCGTATCAAGGAGAAGGTTATGGACGCTAGCGGGAGCCCCATTTACATTACCTCCCAAGATAATTCCATTTGCACTGATTGAAAGGTGTCCGGCGGAAATTGTAAGAGGCTGTGTAGCGTCTAATGGAGTATTTGTTGTAAAAGGAGTATTAATATTAATTACAGTAGTACCAGGAGTAATTGTATCAGGGTGATAAGTTCGTATACCTCCATTGCCAGTTAAATTTAAATGAGGATTGGGACTCGGAGTAACAGGATTGTATGTATAACTATCGTAAAATTCAATAATACCTGAGGCGTTTACTGTCACAGTTCTGCCAACATTACTATCACTTACATTAACCAGATACACATTAGTGAAATCTGTAAAATTAAAATCACCGCTATAAGCGCTGGAAGAAACCTGAACTGCATCAGCAGGAAGATGAGTACCCAGGAGAGATGGGAGTGTTGTATAATAAATAAGATCAGCTCTGTGGCGCGGCCCAATGGAAAATGAATCTGAAATACTTCCTGTGTAAGTATTGAACTCATCCAGTAAAAAAGAAACACCGCCGGCGGCGCTTAGGTTTCCACTGCCGGTAATTACACCTGCAGATATTTCAATTTCTGCCGCACCATCAGTCAAGGTAATAGGATTGCTAATAGTAACTGTCCCGCAGTAATCATATGCGCCATATAGATCACCGGAAATAATGGTAAGTTTAGAAACAATTCCGCTAATATCATCAGAAATCGTTATGTTATTAATTAAATCGCCGGAGTCATTGTCAGTTATTAGCGTTACTTCGTCCGCTGTTATATTTCCGTTTACAATAATGGTATTCTCATTAGTAATATCCACATTACCGCGTGAACCCACAGAACCGGCAATAATAACACCTGTAGTAAGAGGATTTTTGTTAGTTACTCCTATATTCCCATTTGCGGTATTATTGGCTGCTGTTAGCTGAAGTGTCCCAGTGGAAATTGTATTATTAAAACTAATATCTCCTGCAAGTGGCAATCCAGTGGTATTATTTAACGAGGCCGTTCCGTTTATTAGATTATTTCCTTCAAGTATTATACCGGCGTTAGCATTTACCGTTAGCGCTGTTCCCGTCAATATACCGCTTTCGTTCACTGCTCCGCCACTTGACGTTAAATTGATTGCCGCCCCGGCTCCGGTGTTAATACTACCTGAACCGGTAATTCCGGCAGTTCCTAATAAATCGATCTGTCCTGAATTTGTCGA
>WRIX01000004.1:16659-17926 GCA_009782495.1 Treponema sp. | reverse complement strand
TGTCCTGAATTTGTCGATGCGCCCAATACTGTTATTACACCATCATTGTATACATATATTTCTCCCGGCGTCGGTGTGGAAGGCGAATCGTTTACCGTGGTCAAATTAATAGATCCGGAAGCATTGGTAAAGCTGATATTTCCGGTATTAGGAGGTGTCCCACTATTGTTATTTAATTCGACATTTCCGCTTATTTGATTGCTTACCACAGCGCCCGATGTTCCAAGTGAAATACCGCTATGGGCATTTACTGTTAAATTAGTTCCCGTTAATACTCCCGTTCCACTTACTGCGCCATTGGTTGATATCAAGGTGATGGTTCCTGTCGCGTCAATACCGCCGCTTCCTAATGTTATGTTACCAGACGAAACAACGGTAAAATTTCCAGGAGTTGACGGATTAGTCCCGCTTACTGTTATAGGATTTGTAGTGGTTGTAAAAGAAACTGAGTTAGTTGGAGTTCCCGTCTGGTTATTATTCAGCGTAATGTTTCCGGAAAGGGTATTGGCAGGATTGTCTATCGTTATCCCTTGCAAGGCATTAACAATTACCCCTGCCGAACCCGAAACAATTCCTGTGGCGTTAACATTCCCACCAGTACTAGTCAAGGTATGTGAAGCGCCGCCAAGTGCCAGGATGTTATAACTTTGATTGCCGGTCGTCTCAATATTCGCATTGATGGTCGCCGTGCCGTTTACCGTTAATGCTCCCGGAGTAATACCCATAGTCGCTGTACCATCAATAGTAAGATTATTGTATGCATACCCAAAAGGCCAGGAGGCAGCCGGCGTGGCGCCCTGATACTGGATCGTCCCTCCTACTGTACTGGGCGGACTGCCGCCCACAGTAATATCTTGACTGCCAACGAGTTGAACAAGCCCACCGTTTAAAAATGTTGATGTTACCGTAAGATCGCAGGAATCCAGGTCTACCACTGCAGTACCTGCAATATCTAAGCTATCGCAGAAAACATCAAGATTAAGTGTCAGGGGATTACCATAAGAACTGGCCACAGGAATAATAATTTCAGAAGTAGTATCAAACGGATCAGGGAAATAAGATGCAAGGCCGCCTTCAGTAGCTGACCAATTATTATTGTTTTCCCAGGAACCGTTGACCCCGCCAATCCAATAAAACGTACCTCCTGTAAATACACGGATATTGTTACTGCTTCCCGTTGCGTTGGCGTTACCGGCTGTTCGCCCTAGCAATTCAGTTACAGAAGTACACCTTTCTATAATGGTAGAAGTGTCTGTAGTAAAATTCG
>WRIX01000004.1:0-16112 GCA_009782495.1 Treponema sp. | reverse complement strand
GGTGTTAATAATCTTTGGAGTGCCAACCGAGGCACCGCCATCTGCCGACAGGGTTTTTGTTCCAGAGGTAGTTATAGTCCCAATGGCTACGGTTCCACTGACCCCAACAGTTCCAATTATAACAACGCCGCTTCCTGTATCAATGCTCCCAATTGTTTCATTTCCGGTTCCGCCAGCATTAATTGTAACATCACCTGTTGATGTAATTGCGCCAATAGTCTTATTTGCTGCTCCAGCAGTTTCAATTGTAATAGGCCTGCTATCTCCATCTAAAGTCCCGGTGTTTCCGGTTACAGGCGAAATGCTTATTGCAGCATTTGCCGTTACTGTCCCGCCGCCAAAAGTAAGTGTGCCGGTTCCAGTGGCGGATAAAGAACCTCCATTAAGATTCAAATCGCCGACTGCAACTGTTCCGACACCCCCAAAAAGTCCCTGGACTGTACTGGTACCGGTAATATTAACCGTTGGGATGATCCTGTTATCCCCGCCTGAATCAAAAGTGGAGCCGTTAAAAAGATTGAGTGTTCCTATATTAACAGTATTTCCACTGCCTGAATTTATAGTCCCGTAATCATTGACTGTTGGTACTGTCAGGTTATAAGAAACCATGTCAAAATTTTGTCCTGTAATTACCGTCAGCGTTTCTGTGCCTGTAATAATAATCACCCCTGATGCCGTTACCGTGCCATTAATAGTTACCGGAGCCTCAATGTTGACTGCCCGCATGGTGCCGCCAGTCTTGTTCAACGATGTTGCAGTTAGTGTTCCTCCGGTTTGAACAAAATCGCCTGTTACTGTTAACGCCCCGCCTGTCCGGGAGCCGTCGTTTATTGTTACATTGGTAAAGCTTGTTATCCCAGCAAGGCTATCTCCGTTGTTGCCAAACACTACCGTGCCTGTTCCGCCTACTATTGTCGGCGTTACTGTTTGACCTGTTGCTCCGTCCAGATTCAATGTCTCAGCGTTCGTAATTGATGTCGCAGAAAGGTCATTGGCTCCAAGGTTGAGCGTTCCAGCGTTGTCCAAATCTTTACAGTCTAAATCATTATATAATATTAGGCTCGCTGTATTAGCTACAGTTACATCGCCTAAGTTGTTTACATTGCCGCCTGTGTCCAGTATCAGGGTTACACCAGAATCAATTGTAAGAGCATTTAAAGGAGATATCATCCCTGAAATAGTAACAGTCCCACTGGGGGACGCATTAAATATTGCTGTGTCCCCGCTCCCACTCTCGCCAGGATAACCGTCTCCAGAAAAACCAGTTGAAGTATTAAGCCAATTATCTTCATCATCCCAAGCACCTATAGCACCAACGCCTGTCCACGTATACGTCTGCCCCCACACCCCTCCAGCGAGAAACACTAATAATCCGGCAAGAAAAAGCGCTTTTTTCATTAAAACCTATAAATCCATCATAAATATACCATAATATAGAAAAAAGTCCTATATATTACGATTATCGGCAGAATTGGGGGACTATCTGAATCTGTCCCAGAGGCGGTAAAACCGCCGTGCCAGATTTTGGAATAGTTACCTTTTTCCTGAATATGTTCTCGCATGGACGCAAAGGACGCCAAGTTTTGGTTAGAAATTGTCTCTATAACTTAAAAAAACAGTATTTATTGGCTTTGATTTCAAGGTAATAAGGAACGATTTCAGACAACAGCTTGGCGATCTCCGCGGCTCCGCGTGAGAAAAAAAATCGAATTTTAAATGTTTCCACAGGTTTTTGAGGCCCATTTTTTGGAGAAAATGGCTTTTGGCGGCTAAAATGGCCTATTCCGGAACCGTATCTAGACCCATTTCCTTGTGAAAGTACTTTAAGGTTGAATAACGGCACAAAGCGGCTTCCGGAAGCATTGGATTAACCCTGCGACGGCATATTTCTTTTTTATACATAGCCACATACGAAGAAAATTGCCTTTTAATAAGATATTCCTGTTTTTTAAAAACGTTATACTCTTTTTGACGGATAGTAACTGGAGCAGGATCAATATAAGCGTCAATATCTGTAATAACTATAGCCTTGGAATAGTCAAGCCCACTTTTTTGACCGCAGGCTTTATCAGCAATAAAGCAATATGGATGCGTAATATGTGAACGAAGCGGAATAGCATAAGTAAGACCGTCAAGTTCCAATAAAAGCACATAATAAGGCCTCTCTTCCTTAGTAAGGATTTCTTCATAATGTCCGAATTGGACATAAAATGCGGCGCTTAAGCGATTGAATTTCATGGACACCTATAAAAAACGCCCCTTGCGTGGGGCGTTCAAATTGGGCTTTTTTTTGATTTACGTGATTGCGCCCTACAATCACTTCACCGATCGAACTTTCTTTAGATTAACGTGATTGCGTTCTACAATCACTTCATAATAATAAGATACGTTATTTATAAAAAAATGTCAATAACCATTTTTTCGGGTGTCGGCAGAATTGTGGGACTATCTGAGTCTGTCACAGAGGCGGTAAAACCGCCGTGCCAGATTTTGGAATAGTTACCTTTTTCCTGAATATGTTCTCGCATGAACGCAAAGGACGCCAAGTTTTGGTAAGAAATTGTCTCAATAACTTTAAAAATCAATGTTCATTGACTTAGATTTCAAAGTAAAAGGAACGATTTCAGACAACAGCTTGGCGACTTCGCGGCTTTGCGAGAGAAAAAAATCGGATTTTAAATGTTTCCACAGGTTTTTGAAGCCCATTTTTTGGAGAAAACGGCTTTTATCGGCAAAATTACCTATCAGGAACCAGCATATACAATTGCTGGTTTTTGCTTTCGGATGCTCCTTTCTGAAGTTGGTTTGGGAGGGGAAACAAGGCAAATCAACCAGTTGCAATAACTGGTTCCGCATGCTCCAATTTTTCGGGTTTATCATCTGCTTTGAGCTCTTGGACGAGGCACATTTTATCATACTCTCTCATTCTGGCTTCACTTATTATCCCCAACTGATACATACCCTTCATATCTTCATGGATAACTTGTAACGCCTCGCTTTGATATTTTTTTTCCATAAATCAACCCTCCTGCAATTCTATCAACTGGCCATGTTCAATCCGCTCCTTGAGCTGAGCAGTTGTAATAGAAAAATATTCCTTTGCAGATTCCTTAAATGCTTTTAGTTCTTTATTGCTTATATTACCCCTGTTGGATTTCGTAAAACCATAAACGTAAAATGTCCGATCCCCGCTCTTAAAAAACACAATTACCCTGTACCCGCCTCTTTTTCCATCACCAGTTCGGGCCACTCGTAATTTATAAACGCCGCCACCCAAGTCAGCATCAGCTTGCCCAGCTTCAAGCCGGTTTACCATATCCCGTAGTTCGCTGTCCAGGATACCTTCTTTTCCAGCAAACCGCGTAAACCATGTTGTCTTAAAGATCCTCACTTATCAATACTATCATAAAAGGTAAGGAAATTCCAGAGAGAATTTGGAGGGATACTCATCAATATAATTATTTTTCCGGGAGAACAAAAGGAAAAATATGTATTCAATGAACTACCTCAATTCCTCGATCTGAAAGCATATTTGCCCAGCGGACGGCAAGATTTACATCAACAATGATTTTCATCAAGCAATACTATATTTAGTTAAGTGCAATTTCGTAGCCCTGAGCAAGCCAGGCAGCATATTGCAAAGATTGTAAAATATCTTCTTTTTCAAGATACGGGTAGTCAACAAGGAGTTCTTCAATTGATTCCCCTGCACCGATCTGGGAAAGCACCCTGCCTACCGTTAAACGCATACCTCTGATACAAGGCTTACCACAACACCGCCCCCAAGTCAGCATTGGCTACAAATTGTCAATTCAATTGACAATTTGTATATTACTTATTATACTCATGGCATGATACCCAGAATTGCAGAAAAAACCCTGCGCCGTTATGCCAAAGGTTTTCCGGTTGCCTGTATAACAGGGCCAAGGCAATCAGGTAAAACTACTCTTGCAAAACTGACCTTTCCAAAAAAGAAGTATATTTCTCTGGAGGATCCTGACATAGCTTTACTTGCCCGTTCGGATCCAAGGGGCTTTTTGGAAACATGGCCAAACGGGCTTATTCTTGACGAGGCTCAATATGTGCCGGAGCTGTTTGCCTATATTAAAACAATGGTAGATAAAGACCCAAAACCGGGCAAGTATATTATTACCGGTTCACAGCAATTCAACCTAATGGAAAAAGTAACGGAATCACTGGCCGGGCGAGCCGCATTTTTAACACTGTTTCCTTTTTCGATGGCAGAACTTGAACCATTGGGAATGTGCGGGCAAGACCCTTTTGAGTTAATATTAAAAGGTCTTTACCCGCCGCTCTACGACCGGAATATCAGCGCCCGGGATTTTTATTCAGCCTATATCGCCAGTTATATTGAAAGAGATCTGCGGCAACTTGTTAATGTAAAAGACTTAAGCACATTTCAGCATTTTACAAAATTTTGCGCGGCCCGGACGGGAGGAATACTCAACTTAAGCTCCCTTGCAGCAGACTGCGGCATTACTCACAATACTGCCAAAGCATGGATTTCGGCATTGGAAACAAGCGGTATTATTTTTTTGCTTAAGCCTTATTATAAAAATTTTGGAAAACGGCTAATCAAAAGCCCAAAACTTTATTTTACCGATTCGGGACTTGCCTGTCGGCTTCTGGGCATTAAAACTGTGAGGGAGCTTTTCATCAATCCGCTGCGCGGCAGCCTATTTGAAGGTTTTATCATTTCAGAACTAATAAAAAATCGCTTAAACAGAGGCGAGACTCCGGAATTATGGTTTTGGAGAGATAATGCCGGAACGGAAATTGACTGTCTTATAGGAGATGGGGAAAAACTGTATGCAACAGAAATAAAGTCAGGCAAAACCTTTAACGAAGAAATGATTCGCAGTCTTAACCATTGGCAAAAAATCAATGGGACATCTGCAAAAACAAAGATGCTTGTTTATGCCGGTTCAGAGAAAACTACTTTTAAAGGAATCCGCCTTGTTCCCTGGAGAGAAACAATGTTTCTGTAAAAACCTTAATCGTCCGTTTCGGTAATCTTGAACGATTCCCTGGCTTTGATAACATCTTCCGCTATGCGGCCGGAAATGGGGGCGTAATGTGCAAAAGCCATGCTGAACGATCCTGTGCCGCTGGTAATGGAACGGAGGTCGATGGAATACCGGAGCAGTTCCGCCTGTGGTACTTCCGCGCGGATTTCCGCAATGCCTCCGGCAGAATCCTGGCCGAGTATCTTTCCCCGTTTGCCGGAAAGATCGCTCATCACATCGCCCAGATATTTTTCTTCCACAAACACCGTCAGGTCCATGATCGGTTCCAGCAGGGTAGGATTGGCCTGCTTCATTGATTCACGGAAAGCGTTGCGAGCCGCCAGTTTAAACGAAAGTTCCGATGAATCCACCGGATGGTATTTACCGTCGACGATCTTTACTTCTACATCCACTACAGGGTATTGGGCCATAGTACCGTGCGCCATGCCTTCTACCACGCCTTTTTCGACACCGGGTATATAGTTTTTGGGAATTGAGCCGCCGAAAATTGCATTGACAAATTTGTAGCTTTCTCCTCGGGCAAGCGGAGCAATTTCCATAACAACTTTTCCGTACTGACCGTGGCCGCCGGTTTGCTTTTTGTGGGTATACTCGGCGCCGGCTTTTTTGGTGATCGTTTCCCGGTATGCAACCTTTGGGATAGCGGTTTCCAAATCGATCTTCTGATTGGTTTTGATTTTATCGAGAATGTAATTGATCTGCAGTTCGCCCATACCGGAAATTACCGTTTCGTGGGTTTCGCCGTTGTATTGATACCGGAAAGTTTTGTCTTCTTCCGCAGCACGAACCAGGGATTCACCCATTTTGTCTTCGTCTTTTTTTGCCGCTGCGGTAACCGCTACCGAATGAACCGGTTCGGGAAGCTGCAGGGGTATAAAGGTCTGGCCGGAATCGCCGGCGGAGATTGTATCGTTTGTTTTCATCGTTGCCGCTTTGGTGATAATCCCGACATCGCCTGCTTCCAGTTCCTTAATTTCTTCCAGCTTCTTTCCCTGACAGGTATACAGCTTGCCTACTCTTTCCTTCTTATTTTCCGACACATTCAGCGTTTCCGAATCGGCGCTGAGTTTGCCTGTAAGCACTTTAATCCAGGAAAGCTTGCCGGAAAACTGGTCGTAGGTTGTTTTTATAACAAGGCCGGAAAATGCTTTGGACGGATCAACCGGAACTTTAACTTCTGTGTTATCGGATTTTACCGCAGTATCCACAGAAGTAAGGGGACTTGGCCCTACATCGCAGATAAAATCCAGAAAAGGCATAAGTCCGGTATTATTCAATGCAGAACCTGCAAAAGCGGGAAGGATTTTATTTTCCGCAAGCGCTTTTATCAATCCTGTCCGCATTTCTTCGGGACTTAACGAACCTTCTCCCAGATATTTTTCCATCAGGGAATCGTCTCCTTCCGCTGCCGCTTCAATAAGTCTTTCCCTCGCAGCTTCATAAGCATCCTTAAATTCATCGGGAATAGGACTTTCTTTCTCAACAGCATCGCCGTTTGCGAGCCATGCTTTGCCGCTTAAAACATCGATCACTCCCTTTAAAGCGGAGCCTTTGCCCATAGGAATTGTTACGGGTATGGGTTCTCTTTTAAGCTTATCCTTTATATCATGGAGAACTTTTTCAAAATCTCCGCGCTCATCATCAAGTTTATTAATAAACACGCCCCGCGGTTTTTCACCTCCGCTGAGGCTGCGCCACAGTTTAACGGTTTCGATCTGTACTCCGTCTCTGCCGTCTACAAGAAGCAGCGCAAATTCACTTGCCCTAAAGCTTAAAATTACATCTCCGGAAAAATCCGAAGAGCCGGGAGTGTCAAAAAAATTAAGCTTCCTGCCCCGTACATCCACATGCCCCAGCGCCGCATGAATCGAAATTTTCCGTTCGATTTCTTCCGTGCTGAAGTCCCCAACAGTCTTTCCCGATTCTATCGTTTCCGGTTTGGAGATTACCCCTCCGGCAAAGAGAAGCCTCTCGAACAATGTAGTCTTACCGGTTCCCCCGTGTCCGGCGATAGCGGTATTTTTAATGTTTTCCGAAGTGTAACTCATTGGGCTCTCCTTAGTAAAGTAATAATGGCGGACTTAGGGAAAAAAGTCAAGTCGGCTGGTATTGATTTTTCATGCTGTGTATATGACCAAATACATTGCATATTTATCTTTTATGTAATACTATTTTATCAGGAGCGTGTCATAATGTTTGCGGTACAGGGAATCTACAATGAGGGTACAGTTACAATAATTGAACCTGTACCAATGAAAACGAAATACGATGTAGTTGTTACTTTTATAAAACCAGTTGAACAAGCAGAAACCGATACAGACAGTGAAAGAAAACTTGCGGCCCTTAATCGAATTACCGGAATACTCACAGACAGCAGCATAACCCTGGAAGAAGCCAGAGTAGAAAGACTGAATCGTCAATGAAGATTTATTTTGACACAAATATTATTATAGATGTTCTTAAACACAGGGAACCGTTTTATGAAAACTCTTACAGGATTTTCCTGTTTGCCGTGAACGAAAAGGCTGATGGTATTATTTGCACGAGTGCAATAACTGATATTTATTATTTGATTAGAAAACACTACAAAGATACAAAGACAACTATCAGTCTTATTTTTGATATTTTGGAAATTGTTAAACCGGTAGATACTCTGATAAATGATATCTATAGTGCCGCTGAATTGGATTTCCTGGATTTTGAAGATGCTATTATAGCTGCTGTTGCCAAACGGGAGAAAGCCGATTATATCATTACCCGAAATACAGAAGATTTCTCCAAATCCCCTGTACCAGCTATAACTCCTGATTTATTTTTAGCAAAATACAAGCTATAGCTTAAAGCCTCGTTTTACGGCGCTCGGCAAAGCCGGTAATATCCCAAAATGCCTGGATGCTGCCATTGTCTAGGATTACACGGCCGGAAAAGGTTCCGCAGACCTGCCGACATTTAACGGAATGAAACAATATGCTTCTGTATTCCGTCCTTTGCTGAAAAGGGGTAAAGGTCATTTCCAGGCGTTTGTCGTTCGAAGTAAATTTCCATTCATCAAGCCAATCTGAAGGAGGAATATGAAAAGTAACCTGATCGAGCTTGTGAATAATGCCATCCAGAAAAAAAGCGTTTTCCGTACCGGCGCTTGCATCTGCGGAACCGTAGCCTATGTTAAAGCCTACAAGTTTACCGTCAGCCATACCGCATGCGGCGGCCCAATAACGAACGTCTCTTTTGGGGCGGATCTCCCGTTTCCAGTCATAAATAGCCCAGGCATTGTCCTGGGTAAAATGTATTTCTGTCGAACCGAACAGAATTACCCCTTCGGCTACAAACCACGGTGAACAGCGTAAATACCGGAATGCATATCTTTCCCGCCGCCAACGGGACACGGTTGCAATTGACTGTGCATCGGGAAAAGCCCGGGTCAGCACAAGAACACCCCTTAAATGGCGGTGATGTCCGAAGCGCGGAAAATCAATTTTAATGATCCTGGCTCCGTCTGCGGAGGCGCGTGAACCATCGTTTGCAACGCCGCCGGTCATTACAACAAAATCCAAAGCTGTCTTCTTTTCACGCATCTTAATAAAACCGTATTCGGAATTAAGCGGCAAATTAAAACGTCCCATCGAAAAAAAACTGTCAATTATACGGGTGGAACGTTTGTGATCTTTTACGGAAAAAACCGAAACTCCGGTATGGCCAAGGTATCCGCCGTCCATTACTTCAAAAACGACCAGGTGGGTAGCAGAAAAAACAATATAACGATCCACCTCGGTAAATTTGGATCGCCGTGCACCGCCTATAAACGGGGGATTATAATCAAAAAGAGGGGATCTTGCCCAGCCGAAATTAATGGGTTGTCCGTATGTATCCATAACCGGCTGTCTTCCGGTAAATTCATTTTCCGGCATTGCTAATACTATTTTCCGGCAGGAGATCTATGGATAAAGGCGCTGATCAAAAATACCGCTCCCAGCCCCATCGAACCCAGGCTGCCGTATAAAAGTCCGTCCTTAAGATCCGGCCTGGGATCGCCAAGGTGATAATAACTCTGTACTACAGCCCCTGCGCCAATCAGAATAAGTCCCGTAATCAAGTTCCCTTTTTTTATGCGTGAGGATTTACCGCTGCCGTTTGTAACGTTATTCATTGATTCTGCAAGCAGTTCAGGCGATTCCCCGATCAATTCCAAAGAAGAGGAAGCACCATGTGCCGCTATTTGTCCGTAAGGATATACCGTATGCACATCCGGTTCGGCCGTTATTATTTCTTTTTCCGGTTCGGAAAGATCTTCCATGCTTTTCCGTTCTACATAGAAAAAGGGCATTCTGTATTCCAAAGAAAGGATCTCATCGCTTCTGACAGAAAATCTGGCTCCTTCCATTTCGGAAAGCGAATTAACAATAAGTTCACCATCGCCGGAAAAACACCGAACAACAAGGCCCGGCTGAGAAAAACCGGGTCTTGCAACATAATCCAGCTCAGCATCGCATTCCCTGAAGTAACAGGACGAATTGCCGGTTTTGATCGAAATTGCAGTATTACTGCGAAGGCGGATCCTGCCGTAAATCAGTTCCAGGGAAATCTCACCGGTAATTTCACTGACAATAACCGAAGTGTTTTCACTGAGTTTTACTGTTACGGAGTCGCCGGTTATAAAGAATAGTTCTGCCATTCCTTTTCCGGTTTGAATCATATCCCCGCTTCCCAGCATTACCCCCCATTCCGCCGATAAACTGTTTTGGTATACAGTCCGCCGTCCGTCTGCGATAATTATTATTTCACCTTCACTATTGGATAAACGCCAAAGTGAATTGGGTTGAACCTGACTAAACACCATATATGAAGAAACAAAAACCAGTACTGCACAAAGACAGGTTTTATACCGTTGTTTTGTCATAGACTCTATACTACTATGTATTGGGAGACCAATCCAGTGGCTGCATTTACAGGCATGAAAGTAACCGTCATGGGACTGGGGGTTAATGGCGGGGGGCTGGAATCGGCGCGGTATCTGGCTTTAAACGGCGCCGAATGTACCATTACCGACATGAAGGATGAAAAAGCGCTTGCCCCATCCCTCGAAAAACTGCAAGCGCTTTCCGGGCCCCACCTGCCATTCCGCTTTGTACTCGGCAGGCACGAAATGGAAGATTTTTCCAGGGCCGATATAGTAGTAAAAAATCCCGCCGTACGTCCCGATTCACAGTACCTGACCGCTTCCAAACGGATCGAAACCGACATTTCATTGTTTCTTGCAGCCTCCCCTGCCCGGCTTATTGCCGTTACCGGCTCAAAAGGAAAGTCGGGTACGGCCAGCGCTGTTCACTGGGTTCTGTCCGGGGCAAGAGAAGTCTCTTCCCGGAAGGATGATTTTCCGGCGCTCAACGGAAAGGCTTTTTTGGGCGGAAACATTACCGTATCCCCTCTTTCATTTCTCGGTGAATTAAGCGAAGCCGATGATGTAGTACTGGAACTTTCCAGTTGGCAACTGGGCGATCTGAAAGGCCGTTTAAACAGCAAAGGCTGTTTTTTGCTTAAACCCCGTGCGGCAATACTTACATCAATAATGCCGGATCACCAGGATCGTTACAGCAGTATGGATGCGTATGTAAACGACAAAAGGATCATCTACCAGGGACAGGATAAAAACGACGCAACCATAGCATGCGCCGATGATCACTGGGGAAAGAGTTTTCTTGAGGAAACCCCCGGCCGTCCGATTCCGTATTCGGAGAACCCCGGTAACGATGCCATTGCAGCGCCGGTTCCTTTGCAGCCCCTTGTTCCGGGCCGCCATAGCAAAAAGAATTTGCTGGCTGCATCTTCGGCGCTTATGGATTTGGGGCTTCCTGCTTCCCTGGTGCGGGAAAGCCTTGGCTCATTTCCCGGCATTGAACACCGTCTGGAATTCTTCCGCGAAACAGAAGGGATTCGTTTTTACAACGACTCTGCGGCTACCATTCCCGAAGCTGCGGCTGCGGCTATAGAAACATTTACCGGCAGTTCCGGCCAAACCGAACCGTACCTGATTCTGGTTACAGGAGGAACCGATAAAAATCTTGACTTTAACCCTCTGGTAAAAGCAATTGTATCGGCAGGATCAACGCTGGAAATTGTACTCCTTTCGGGAACCGGAAGTGAAAAATTGATCGCAGCTCTGCAAAGAGAGGGTATTTCCTTCCGCGGACCCTTTGATAATATAGACAAAGCCGCCAGGACAGCACTGGAACTGGGACTCAAAGCCGGCCAAAGAACTAACCGGCCAACGGATACTCAAATCACCGTAGTACTCTCTCCCGGCTGTACAAGCTTTGGAATGTTTAACAATGAATTTGACCGCGGCTTGCAATGGAAGGAAGCCGTTCACCGCTTGTAAAAACAGGACAAGAATTATGACTTTGGAACAACTGCAAAACCGCGCGGATATTATCCGGGAAATACGCAGCTTTTTTGAATCACGGCAGTATCTGGCGGTTGATACCCCGTTATTGGCTCCGGATCTGATTCCGGAAAATTGTCTGGAAGTATTTGAAACTTCCTGGCTGCCGGTACTCTACGACCTGATTTTCATTCATGCCGTCGAGCCATCCCTCCCCAAAGACAGACCTGTAGTACTGCTGGATTATCCGGCGTTTGTTCCATGCCTTGCCAAAAATAAAAAATCCTCTGCAAAGGGTTATGCAGCAAAAGAACGATGGGAACTCTATATAAACGGCGTAGAACTGGCAAATTGCTATTCGGAAGAGACGAATCCGCAGGAATTACGCCGTTTTTTTGAAGAAGAAGCGAAAAGTAAAGAACAAAACGCCCTGGTAAACCACAACATTAACCATGATTATTGGAAATACCTTCGCCCGGCAGATTATTCGGGAGTTGCAATGGGTTTGGACAGATTAATAATGTTAATAAATGAAAAAAACAGTATTGAAAGCATACTCCCTTTTTCTTTTTAAATTAAAAAAAATGTGGAAAATTCTATAAAAAGAGGTATATTATATAGTATGGCGGGGCGGGATACCAGATTTACCACAAGCGGGCAAGTGTTTATTTCTGAGGTAACAAATACCGACGCTCTGCTTAAAAACCTAAGCTCCAGCGGGCTTTGCATTGAAACTAAAGGTTTTATGGATGTACTTCCCAAAACGCGTTATTCAATTGATATTGTTCCGGAAAAAGAAGCCAATATGGAGAAGTTTCCGCTGGAAGTTGAATCTCGCTGGGTAAAAGCAAAAATGAAATCGTCCGAATCGGGTTTTGTAATTGTCGTTCCTCCGGGAACTACGGGAAAAACCCTTTTGGAACAGTACCTTGGTTATTTGGCATCTCAGCCAAATAATAACGAAGAAAATAATGATTATAATGATTCCGAGGCTTCCGGCCCTATTGACATTTCAGCAGAGAATCAGTAATCTAGAGTAACCGGTATGGAACTGAAAATACGAAAAAACGAAGAAATCTATATCATCGATGTTCTTGGTGAAATGGATCTGTACAATTCCTATAAACTAAAAGAACTACTTCTGAAAATGATTGAGAAAAAAATAGAAAAATTTATTATCAACATGGAAGAAGTGGAGTACATCGATTCCTCTGGCATTGGAGCGCTTATCTATATCACTTCGACAATAAAGAAAATGAACCTGAGTCTGTCCATTGCCAATGTACACGGTTCGGTTAAAAAAGTAATCGAATTAACCAAATTGTCCAGTTTCTTCCCCATTTATTCCAGCATGGAAGAAGCGGTCAAATCCATGGAAAAGTAAAAATATGGAAAAAATACTAATAGATGATAATTCAGACCTGTTTAACAAAGAAGGGATGGAATACAAGGAATACCCTTCGGATTATGCCAAAATCAGGTTATTTACCCTGCTTTTGGTCAGTTCGGCCCCTTCGCGTATTAAAGAAACGAACCTCCTTGAACAGCAGATCTCCGAGCTGATAAGAAACGGCATTATTCACGGAAATAAATACGATCCCCAAAAAATTATCAAGATTTGGTATTTATTCAGCGACAAAGAAGCCCGTTTTATTGTTGAAGATCAAGGGGAAGGTTTTAAAGAAATAAAAGAATGGAACGACTTTAACCACAAACGCCTTGAATGTGTAAGAAAACAGGATAACAAGGCACTTGAAAATTATATTGCCTTTCGGAGCAAGAACAGCAAAGACAGTGACGGCGGCAATGCGCTCTTTGCCGCTCTGGAATACTGGAATGCCGGACTTGTTTTTAACAGCAAAGGTAATACAGTAGCGGTAAAAAAGGTTTTTGATTAGCGCTGAAATCCCCAATATGCCGCTGAGCTTGGTATACAAACTACTTGCACTATATTAACAAAGGGGTGGGCAAATGCCCCGGCAAAATTCGTGTATAATCCATTGTCCGGACTGAACACATCTATCTTCCCATATCGGTGGGAGGAGGAACACTCATTCAGACCATAGTGGTCGTGGCTGCAGTTGACGGACGCTAGGTAGACCACTTTCGTGGTCAATTTAAAGAGTCGCTGCTGTTGTAGCACGCCAAATGGTCTTCATGAGTAACCCCCCTCCCACCTATGTGGCAACATTAGTTTCGATGTGTTCAGTCCGGCTATTGGAAATTACCCGACCTTGCGTCCACCCCTTTCCGTGCTGCCTCTTGCAGCATATTTTGACAGGCTCAGTGGTAACTTAAGGTTTTACGATGGCTGAAAACATTATCAAAAAAATCCCAATCTGCTGCTGATCCGGGCATACAGATTTTTCGGATTCTACAGGGCTCCTTACCAGGGCTTTTCCTGCCCCTTTGCTTTATTAATACAGGCTTTTAGACCGATAAATCTAAGACAGCTGTTCCAAAAACTGAAGTTTTGGAACAGCCTTAGTTTTTAGAACTTGTAAAGGAACCCAAACTGGACAATACCGGTGTAAAAAAAGGTCGTCATTTCAGAAGTGATAGAGAATGGTGCTTCATCATATTCAGCTTTGGAATAGGTAAAAATATCGACAACAAATCCGGTATACAGGCTCCAATGGTCAGATAACGAATACGTCCCTCTTCCGCCTGCCTGTAAACCAACGCCGAAAATATCCACTTTAGTGGAGGTACCCATCATGTCTACTATTTCCGAACCAAACACAAAATTTAACAGCACCGGGAACGAAAGCGACCAGTTTCCGGACAATTTTACTTTCGGCGCAACTCCGGCATATAAACCAAAGCTGCCGGCACTTTCACTATTTGTGCTTGAAGAACCGAACGCCGATGCTTTAAACTTGTAATTTTCATACTCAATAAGCAAACCCCACAGAATATCCAGTTTCTCAAGGCTAAACATCATGTCGATAGACGGGAAAGTAGTTTCAGTGAAGTTAGATTGTACACTGCCTCCAATACTGAACTGAGCAAAGGCGCCTCCCGCCACGAGCGCAAAAAGAACCAGAACTAAAATTACTCTTCTCATCAAAAACTCCTCTAAACGATAAAATTAAACCAGCGTTTAAATTTAGCACTTTAACAGTACAATGGAAACGCTGGCAATGTATGAATAATGACATAGAATTTATAGTTTAGCAAGTAAGATTTTACCTTAAAGTGCATAAATTCAGCAAAAATGATCAAATATTGCCTTCCAGCCTTCATTTATTTCAAAAGCCAGTTTTTATGGCAAAACGATAAATTTAAACGCTGGTTTTTTTAGCACATAGTAATTTGCCATATTGTGGTATTATCGTTTATGCAGCGATCGTTTTCTACTCCTGCTCTGGTGCTCCGTGTACGATCCTCCGGGGAATCCAACAGAGAAGCGGTTTTTCTCAGCGCCGAAGAAGGGCTTCTAAGCGCTACGCTTTTTGGCGGGCCGAAGAGCCGTCTCCGTTCTCATGTATCTCCCTTTAACTCAGGTATTCTCTGGACCTACCGGGATCCTGCCAAAGATTTTCGCAAGGTAAGCGACTTTGATGTACAGTCCTGGAGGCCGGGTCTGCGGGAACTGTACGAACGGAGCAATACCGCTTCTCTTATTGCAGGAACAATTCTTGGCGGACACGGAGGAGGGGGCGCTTTTGCTGAAACGTTCGCCCTTGCCAATGCTGCTCTAGATGCCCTAGAAAGCGCAGACGAAGCATGCTGCGAACGGCTGTTTATTCACTTTTTGTGGAACTGGGCAGGCCTTCTTGGAAACCGTGGAACCGGCTTACAATTCTGTACTTCCTGCGCTTGCGAATTCACCGATGATGCGGTACTATGGTTTATTCCGGGGGAGGGATTTCTCTGCAAAAGCTGTATAACTCGAGAATACCCGGCGATTGATTCGCAATCAACAGGTTATGTACAATATGCAGGAAACAAAACAGGCGCTGTTCTGGGGCCCGGTTCAAGGCGCTGGCTTCGTGCGGTCGAGGGAAAGAGTCCTTCGGAACTTTCCAGAATATCCCCGGATGCTGCTTCGTTAAGAGAACTAAAAGCACTCATTACCATGTTAGGGAAACAATAATGGAATGGCACAAATCGGAACTAGTACCGGACGATGTAAAAGCTTTAACAGAAAAATACGGCTGCGATCCGCTTACCGCTTCTATTCTGTTACGGCGGGGAATCAATACCGGCGAAGAAATCTGTTATTTTCTGGAAGATGATCTCCGCCATTTGCGTAACCCATTTGGACTTCCCGGCATGGAAGATGCAGTAGAACGCATTCTTGCCGCAAAAGAAGAAGGCGAAAAAGTAATGGTCTTCGGCGACCGCGATGTCGACGGTATTACCGGGACTGCTCTGTTAACGGATTTTTTGCGCCGTTCCGGTTTTGATGTGATCTGGTGGAACTTTCCCGACAAAGACGAACCGTATGGTCTTTCAATAAAGGCTGTGGAAACATTTGCCGCAAACTACGGCACGCTGATCATAACGGTAGACTGCGGCATTTCCAACCGGGACGAAATTGCCCGGGCTGCAGAGCTGGGAGTCGGCGTAGTAGTCACCGATCATCACAACCTGCCCGAACATTTGCCCGATGCAGATGCACTTGTAAACCCAAAACTGCCGGGACGTTATTCGTTCCAGCAATTAAGCGGATGCGCTGT
>WRIX01000003.1:50387-60442 GCA_009782495.1 Treponema sp. | reverse complement strand
GGCGATTAAAATGGCCACGGTAAACGGCGCAATAGGGCAGGGCCGCGAAGCCGAAACCGGCAGGATTGCCCCCGGCTACGACGCCGACCTTATCATGCTGAACCTGGATGTTCCGCACCTGTTCCCCCTGAACGATCCCTGCGCCGCCGTAGCGTATGCCGCCAGAGGCAGTGATGTATGCCTTACTATGGTACAGGGCCGTATCCTTTACGAAGACGGTGAATACAAAACCATTGATGTCGGGAAGGTCCGTTCCGAGGTAGAGAACTATGTCCTGCCGCGCCTTTCCTGAAGGTTCGATAATATTTCGATTATATATCGAAGGATCGGGTATAGATGAATGAACGTTACGAACGTAATATAGGATCAATTACTCAGGCCGAACAGGAAATCCTGGCAGTAAAAAGAGCCGCTGTCATAGGCTGCGGCGGTCTTGGCTGTTATGCGGCAGAGCTTTTGGCCAGGGCCGGGGTAGGGCATATAACGCTTCTTGACGGAGACGTTTTTGCCGCCAGCAACCTGAACCGGCAACTGTACGCTCTGGAAACAAATCTGGGAAAAAGCAAAACGTCAGAAGCCAGGGAGCGGCTCCTCCGGATAAGAGCCGACCTGTCTGTCAAAGCCGTTGATATGTTTCTGACCGCTGAAAATGCCGGGGACTTATTGCAGGGACATGATGTACTAATCGATGCACTGGACAGTGTAAAGGCGCGGTTGCTTGCGGAAAAAACAGCCGGCACGCTGGGTATACCGCTTGTTCACGGAGCGGTGGACGGATGGACTGCTCAGGTTTGTACGGTCTTTCCCGGAGATGGTACCTTGTCTGTTTTGTATTCCCCAACCAGCGAACCCGGCCGGCCAAGTGTCCTGTCCTTTACACCGGCGTTGTGCGCTTCGCTCCAGGCGGCGGAAACGGTTAAAGTACTGTTAAATAAAGAGAACACGCTAAGAAAGAGACTTTTGATTGCAGATTTAAAAGAACATACCTTTGAAATAATTGATTTTTAGGCTTGCAAATACCCGGTACTGTGATACGATTAATCAGGATTAAATTTCCCAGACAAGGAGCAACAATATGTATGGATATTGGCAGAAACTATTAAGAGTCAACCTGACAGACAGTACCTTCAAAACAGAAGAGATTGATGAAAAATCAATCAAGCTGCTTTTGGGAGGGGCTGCGCTTGCCGCCAAGTACTTGCTTGAAGAACTGCCGCCTAAAGTAGATCCGCTTTCACCGGAAAATAAAATTATATTTGCCCTGGGCTTTATGCAGGCGGTAAATTACCCCGGCAATGCAAAATGGAGTGTTGTAACAAAAAGCCCGCTGACGGGTACATTTATGGATTCGGCAGGCACCGGAGCATGGGCGCCGCAGCTCAAGAAAGCCGGTTACGACATGCTCATTATCGAAGGCAAAGCCCCCAAGCCAACGTATTTATATATAAACGATGATGCCGTTGAGTTTAAGAGCGCGGAACAAGTCTGGGGCAAGGACACCGTCGAGACAGGTGCCGCAATAAAAGATGAATTGGGCGATAAACGAATCAATACGTTAAACATTGGCCCTGCCGGAGAGATTCTAAACCCGATTGCCTGTGTTACCTGTGATGGTCATTCCTTTGCAGGAAGAGGCGGCGCCGGTGCGGTAATGGGATCAAAGAACCTCAAGGCCGTTGCCGTCTGGGGTACCAAACAGGTGCCAGTAGCGGAGGAAGAAAAAGCAAAGGAACACGCAAAAGAGCTTTTTAAGACGCTCCTCGAAACCGCCAAAGGCGGCGGCGGCACTCCCGATGTTATGGTGCCTCTGGAAGCGCTTGGCGACGTACCCATAAGGTATTGGCGCGGCGATATCTGGCACGAAGGCGCAAAGATGATCGGCACACCCCGTTATACGGAATACCTGAACGTAAAACCCCTGCCGTGCCAAAACTGTCCGGTCGGCTGCCACAGACATATTCATCTGACGCTGCCTGACGGCACGGTTCTTGACGGCAATGGCCCGGAATACGAAACACTCGGTATGTTCGGCGCAGGTTTGTGTATTGACGACCTTGCGGCAATTTCCGTTGCAAACGACAAATGTAACCGCGCCGGGGTCGATACCATTTCTGTCGGCTCGTTTATCGGCTTTTTAATTGAATGTTACGAAAGCGGCTTTATAACGGCGGAAGAAATCGGCATGGTACCGAAGTGGAGCGACAACAAGACGCTGCAATTCCTGTGCGATAAAATACTCAAACTGGAAGGCGTGGGTAAACTGTTCACAAAAGGCATACGCGGCGCAGTAGCTGCTATAGGCAAGGATTCCGCATCAATCGCAGTGGAAGTAAAGAACCTCGACCAGCCGGCGCATGATCCCCGCGCCGTTTACGGTCTGGCGGTAAACTATGCAACCAGTCCGCGCGGCGCATGCCACGAGCGCGGCAATCCGCAGGCCAGCGCGCTGGGGCTTTTCTACCCTGATTGCGAAATGGATGCCCCGCCTGACCGATTCACCGATGACGAAGCCGGGTATTGTGCGTTTGTCTACCAGAATACCAGTATGCTGTATAACAACCTTACCATGTGCAAGTTTATGGTCAATAACGGAGGCTTAACCATTTCGGATATCGGCAAAGAGCTTGAATACACAACGGGCCTGAAATACACCAACATGGAACTTCTGGAAACATCGAAGCGCGGTATTGCTCTGCAACGGCTCATCAACGTCCGCGACGGCATCACAAAGGCCGATGACACCTTGCCGCCCAAGATGCGCCAGGCTGCTGTAGTCGGCGGCAGGGCGGGCAAAGCGCCGGTAAATTTTGACAAGATGCTCATGGATTATTACAAACTGCGCGGCTGGAACGATTCCGGTATTCCGACATCAGAATCGCTTAAAACACTGGGCCTGGAAGATTTTACCAAGTATCTGCCGGGGTGATCGCATGATTCATGTAAAATTAACCGGAGAGTTTATAAAACTTGCCCCGGAAGAAAACGTTAAAGGCGCTTTTGACATGGACTATGTGAGCGGTTTACCGGTTTCCAAACTTGTAACGGAGCTTGGTGTTAAAGACCTTGGCATAAAATATTCCGTGATGGTCAACAATTCCAGAAAACCGGAAGATTATGTGCTGAGTGATTCGGATACTGTATTAATCATACCGCTTTTGGCAGGCGGATAAAAAATTTGTAAGGAGCATAGTATGCTGAACATTAAAGTCGGTTCGTCCCAACTTCAGGACGCATTCGAGGCAGGCAAGGCCGCCGCAGGCGCAATGGCTGGCGCAAAATTTGCATTTGTGTATTCCAGCGTGAACTACGATCAGGCGGCGCTTGTTAAAGGCGTTAAGGCCGCCGTTCCGGGCATTGCAGTTGCAGGTAACACTTCGTTTACCGGTGTGGTTACGCAGGAAGGCTTTGTCGGCGGCGATCATTTTGTCGGCATAATGTCGATGGATGGCGATGTAACGGCCGGAGTAGCGGGAAGCGCAAAAGGCGATTGTGCAGAAACGGTCGGTAAAAGTGTTGCAGAAGCGGCTATGAAAAACGCCGGTAAAACCTGTCCGCCTGATTTTTTCTACATGGTTGCTTCTCCGGGAGAAGAAGAATCGTACCTTAAAGGCATTACACAGGTAATCGGGCGTGTGCCGTTTTTCGGCGGCAGTGCGGCGGATGGCGACATCTCCGGTAAATGGAAACTCTTTGCCGACGAAATGGTAACCGGAGACGGCGTGGCGGTTGCGTTTTTCTACACCGGCGGCAAGTTTGCAAACAAGTATACCGGCGCTTACGGCGAAAGCAAGAAATCCGGGGTTATTACCAAGGTAAACGGCAAACGATGCCTTATGGAAATTGACGGTATTCCGGCAATCAAAAAGTACGCCGAGTGGAGCGGTAAAGATGTTGAAAAACTAAAAGGCGGCAATCTGCTGGTCGAAACCATTTGCAACCCCCTGGGTGTTAAAGACAGGCTGGGCGATCTTATCGCAATCCGCCATCCGATGTTCGGCAACGATGATCTTTCCATGAACATCGGCAGCGATCTGTCCGAAAACACAGCCGTTATCTATATGGAAGGTTCGGTGGATAAACTGATTAAATCAAACAGTGAAACACTGCAAGCCTTACAAGAAAAGCTGCCCAATGCGAAGGGGTATTACCTGGTTCACTGCGGCGGCAGGCGTGCCGGTATCGGCGACAGGATGGAAGAAGCGGTGGCGGAAATCAAGAAAGCCGCCGGTAATGTACCGTTCCTGTGTCAATTTACCTTTGGTGAATACGGCTTTGAAAAAGACGGCAATAATACATGCGGCGGGTTGATGCTGTCATTTACCGCTTTCGGAGACTAAAAAACAATACTAATGCGGTATAGGTAAAACTATGCCGCATTTTGTTATTTTTTAGGCAAGTACATTTTCAATTTTCCTAATACATCTTCCAGGTTAATCGGTTTCCCTATATGATCGTTCATGCCGGACTCAAGGCATTTTTCAATGTCTTCACGGAATACATTTGCCGTCATGGCGACAATAGGTATCGTTTTAGCCTTAGGTACATCAATCAAACGTATATGCCGTGTTGCTGTTAGTCCGTCCATTTCGGGCATCTGAACATCCATAAAGATCATATCGTATTTATCCGGCGCTTTATTGAACAGGCGGACAGCTTCTGTACCGTTTTCCGCATAGTCTATTTCAAGTTGTGTTGGTTCAAGCAGTGTAAAAAGAATTTCTCTGTTGATTTCGACATCTTCTGCCAGAAGAATGCGATACCCTTCGAAGCTAATGGCATTCTGCTGCGCCTCTTCCACTTGCTCCTGTTCCACCCCGAGACATGTGTTAATAATATCTGCAATAGGGGAAGCAAAAAGCGGTTTGGCCAGGAATCTGTCTACACCCGCTATTTTTGCATCTTCTTCAATGATATTCCATTCAACGGCCGACATCAGAACAATAGCAGCTTTCTTTGAATCCGTATTTTGCGCATTTAATGTTTCTGCCAGTTCTATGCCGTCTACGCCCGGCAGTCTCCAGTCGATAAAATAGATATCATAAGCGCCGTTCTGTGCGACCAGGCTTAGCGCCTCTTCACCGCTCATTGCAGAATCACATGTTTTGCCAAACCCTATCATAATCTCATTAAAGTATTCCAGCGTAGTTTCATCGTCATCAACTATCAGAATCCGGACATTACTCCAATCCGGAAGCGCCTTCTGTTTACCCAGAAACCGCTTTGCCTGTATTGTAAAAACAAATGTAGCTCCTTTCCCAAGTTCGGATTCAATCCATATTTTACCGCCCATCATTTCCACAATATTTTTGGAAATTGCCAGTCCCAGCCCTGTGCCGCCGAATTTCCTCGAAGTACTGCTTTCTGCCTGCTGGAAGGACTGAAATAGCTTTGATTGCTGTTCAGGGCTTATTCCTATCCCGGAGTCTGTTACAGAAATCTGTATTGTACAAACATCGTTTTCTTCCATTAAAAACAAAGTTTCAAGATTTATGGTTCCATTTTCGGGTGTAAATTTTACAGCGTTCCCAATCAAGTTGGTAATAACCTGCGCTAACCGCTGTTCATCGCCAACCAGGACTTTGGGGATCATGCTGTCAACATGCACCGAAAATTGCAGCTTTTTTTCATTTATTCTGACCGCATTGACATTTACAATACGCTGAAGCATTTTCTCAAACCTGAAATCCGCCAGCGAAAGATCAAATTTTCCGGCTTCTATTTTGGACATATCAAGAATATCGTTGATAATTCCAAGAAGGTGTTTGGAAGCATCATCAATTCTGTCAAAGCAATAATTTTTTCTGTCGATTTCGGCAGTGGACATTCCGATTGATGTCATGCCGATTATTGCGTTCATCGGTGTGCGTATCTCATGGCTCATATTGGCCAAAAATGAAGATTTTGCTTTGCTTGCCTGCTCTGCTGTCTCCAGCATATGTTGTTGTTCTTCCGCTTCTTTTAAGTAAGAAATATCGGTAAAACTTTCCAGAAAAGCAGTGCGCCCTTTATAATGAATTCTTGATACTGACTTAATGATCGGGATGATTGTTCCGTCAGATTTTTTAAATTCCTGTTCAAAACGGCCTGTTCCTTGATCCAGTTCAAGATTTTTGCACCGGCATTCTTCTGCCGGACAAAAAACGCTTTGACATGTTTTTCCGGTCATATATTCTTTGGAACTGTTATACAGACGGGTTGCTGCCGGATTCACATCCAGTACTTCATAGGTTTTGGCATCTACGACAGCAATGCCGCTTTCAACATTTTTCCAGATGGTTTCAAACTGTTCCAGCATGCCAAGATTTAATGCATGTTCTTCTTTGGCGGTGTCCATAGTTTTTACCATGCAATTCAACGGAATATTAACTCCAAGAGCTATCTTTTTGGCCATGTTGTAACATGAATCGGAACCGCATGCGCCGCAATTTACATTTTTCTGTTCGTTGTCGATTTTACCCAGCAGTTCAAATGCTTTTTGAATATCCCGATCTGTTATTTGCGGAAAAGTTGAATAAATGGGCTGATATGTCCTTTTAAAGTGCGGTAACTTTAGTGTGTTATCAAATGATTTATATACAGAATCAAAGTATTCTTTTTTATCATTTTCCATTACAGCTTTTCTTTTGCTGTTCATCGTCTTTTGGACTTTAAACATATTTTTATCATGCAAAGAGGCAGGGCCTTCGTTACAACCTTCCTGGCAATTCAATACATCAAATATCTCGGGCAGGAATTCATTGGGGGTTTCCGAATAAACATTCAATTTTCCGTATACATTAAAGCCTTCGGCTTTGGAAATATGAATTTCTTTCCCCATTAAATATTCAATATTCTCTTTAAAACCGCCGGGCATCGGGAACAGGGAACCAAGACCGCTTTCCAGATTATCGAACTCGGTTTTTTCTTCCGGAAGGGTAATGTTGTTTTTATCAAGATATTCAATCAGGTTGGAAAAGGTAATATTATACTGAGCCAGCCCTGTATCTTCAAATTCATTCGCTTTGGCGACACAGGGAGAAAGCGCTGCTATTTTGTCTTTGATACCCTTATATTCCTTCATATAAACAGAAATACAGGCCATTGGGCTGTGTATCGGAGACAGCATTGGCAATAAATCATGCCGGTATATTTTGCAGTATGTAACAATAACAGGACATGGCTGAGATATTATGGGGGAAATACCCTCTTCCCTGATAAACATGGCATGAGCCCAGATACAGATGTCGGCGCCCAGCGACACATCATAGATGTTTTTTACGCCGATTTTTTTAAAATAAGTGAACAGCTTTTTATAATCCTGAATATTTGTCCTTACAGACGGCGCAACAATAAGCGATATGGGGACTCCTTTTGACAGATCATTAAAGAAACGTTCAGTATCATCAAAATACTTCCGGGCGCTATGATTACATGCAGAAACGCATCGTCCGCAGGTAATGCATTTGGTCTGGTCTACTTTTACTTTAATATTTCCATTTTCATCCTGATACGTTATATTGGCCATTTCTATCGGGCATCCTCTGACACACTTGTTACAGCCTGTACACAATTCCAGATTGGTAGTGATAATTTCTGTCATAAATGCCCCATTTTCTATATAATAATATATCACAGCAAGGAAAAAAAATATACCAAAATCCTAAAATTAGGAAATTAATGAGTTTGTTATCTTTTCTTGACAGCATTGCAAGAAAAAGCAATACTACTATTGTAGAATACAATTACCAATATTGTGAGGAATTATTATGTCGGAATATTCAATCAGCGCATTAAAAATACTGCGTAATCCGCAGGCGACAATGAAGTGGTATATAGTCCCTTTATTTGTGCTTCTGGTTTACATTATTACCAGGGAGTTTAAATCCAAAAGTGTTAATGTACTGCTTGGAGCTGCGGCACTATGGGGTATGGATCTCTTTAACGAGCTAATAAACAGTATAGTATTTCATGCAACCGGGTTCGCTCCAATATGGGGTACGCCTGATATCGGCGGAACAGCCCTTTTAATTCTTATCGGGTATAACATTGAGATTTCGATCATGTTCTTTATAATGGGTCTTCAGGCATGCCATTCCCTGCCCGATGACAAGCATAAAAAGTATTTTGGCATTAACAATCGTGTGCTTTTTGCGCTCGTACTTACTGCGCTCTCTGTAGCGGTTGAATGTTTCCTGAACTATGCAGGGGTTCTTACATGGGAATATTCCTGGTGGAGTATACGCTGCCCCTGGTTAATTTACCTTTTTGGCTACCTGCCTTTCTTTACAATGGCATTTATTGTCCATGACATGGAAAAGCGTAAAAACCAATTAATGACGCTGGGCATTATATACGGTGTTGACATCACATTACTTGTCGTTTTTGGTTCAATAGGCTGGATGTAAGACTTTAGCCCTAATGAGTTCTTAAAACTATTGAGAAAATACCAAAAACCATCGACATTAATACGGTATACCTGATTTTTGTTACCCAAATGATGAATAAACGAAAGAAACCTTTCTATTCAGACGGGCTGCACTTCTCCTGTACCCGTTGTTCAGCGTGCTGCCGGCATGAACCTGGCTATGTATTTCTGTCTGAAAATGACCTTGAGCTTCTAGCAGAAGCATTGAAAATGAAGTATATTGATATAGTGGAAAAATATTGCCGGTGGGTTCCTGTACCGGGCGGGGAAAAACAGCTTTCGCTCAGGGAAAAATCAGGTTTTGACTGCATTTTTTGGCAGGATGGATGTACAGTGTATCAGGCTCGGCCCCTCCAATGCAGAACATTCCCGTTTTGGAAATCAACCCTTTCCGGCCGGAACGCATGGGAAAGTCTTCTTTGTCCGGGAATCGGAAAGGGGACGTTTTACAGCCGTGAATATATAGAGAACTGCCTGATTCAGCGAAATGCAGAGCAGATATTAACGAGGAGGGCTTAGTGCAGGTCCATTTTTGGGGTGTCCGTGGATCACTTCCTGCTCCTCAGCTTCCTTCCCAGTTCAGAAGCAAAATATCGGCTATTTTGGAGCGGCTTACCCCGGATGACATTAAATCTCCGGAAAACCGGGAACGGTTTCTGGCAACATTGCCACCCTGGCTCTTTGGTACAGTGGGGGGAAATTCTCCCTGTGTAACTGTAAGCTGTGATTCTACCGCTGATCTGATAGTTTTTGACGCAGGATCGGGAATTCGTGAACTTGGTATAGCTGTCGTAAAAGAAAAACCGGCCCGTGATCATTTCCATATTTTCTTTTCGCACTTCCACTGGGACCATATACAGGGACTGCCTTTTTTTAACCCCGGCTACGCCCCTTCGACAACTATGGAATTCTATTCGCCAATGAAAAACCTGGAAACAGCCCTTCACGGACAGATGACCAGCCCTTATTTTCCGGTTCATATGGAGTCGATGGGATCAAAAAAAGAATTCCACGAACTAAGCGAACCGGTAATTCTGGGAGATATTCAAATCAGTTACAAAAAGATGAACCATCCCGGAGATTCCTATTCATACAAAATAACCGAAGGGAACAAGCGTTTGATTTTTGCTACTGATACGGAGCTTTCTGCCAACGATTTCCAGAAAACCGAAGAAAATACCATTTATTTTGAAAATGCCGACTGTATTATTCTGGACTCCCAGTACACTCTGGGAGAAGCAATAGAAAAGTATAACTGGGGTCATAGCGCCTTTAGCCTTGCAGTGGATTTTGCTGCCAACTGGGGAATAAAAGAGCTTATCCTGTTTCACCATGATCCTACCTACGATGATCGAAAGTTATTTAATATGCTTCAGTCCGCCAGATGGTACACGGAGCGTATGGGTATTAAAGGGATTGAAATTTCCCTTGCCATGGAAGGAATGGAGTTTAGTCTTTGACCCTTACACTGGAGGAACTTTTGGTTTTGTTTCCTCTGTTAAAAAAAAACGAAGCTCTTTTAAGTATTAAAGAACGGCAGATTCTTGTAAAAATTGAAAAGAAGCTGTATCAACAGCTCTCTATAGAGGAAATTGAAGACCGTTTGGGAGGAGCAATTGTCTGCACATAAGGGCCTTCCCAAAGCGCTGCG
>WRIX01000003.1:0-49671 GCA_009782495.1 Treponema sp. | reverse complement strand
ACAAGGTTTGGGAAATTGCTCCAGAATCGAAAAACCTGAGCCCCAAAGAAATAAACGACGCCGTTATTCTTGCTTCCATTGTAGAACGGGAATACCGGGTGGAAGAAGAAGCTGCCGTTATGGCAGGGGTGTTTTACAACAGGATGAAGATCGACATGTCGCTTGAATCCTGCGCTACCGTTGAATACATTATTACCGAAATTCAGGGAAAGAAACATCCAACTGTTTTGTACTTCGCGGATATTGAAATTAAAGATCCGTACAATACTTACGTAAACCCCGGACTCCCGCCGGGCCCCATATCATTTCCGGGCAGAGCCGCACTCAATGCCGTTTTCCATCCGGCCCAAACCGACTACCTCTTTTTCCGGCTGATCGATGAAAGAGCGGGACGGCACTATTTTTCAAAGACACTGGACGCCCATATCAAAGCAGGCGCTCTTTTTACCAAGGGCTAAAATGGCCCGGTTTACCGAAGCTTCAAAAGAAGCAGTTGTCGACAGTATAGATACGCTTGCTGTAATAGAAGATCATCTCCGACTGGAAAAAAAAAGCGGACGCTATTGGGGACTTTGTCCCTTTCACCATGAAAAAACCCCGTCTTTTACCGTAGATCCGGAAAAAAAATCCTATTACTGCTTCGGCTGTCATAAAGGCGGTTCCATTGTCAGTTTTGTTATGGAAATGGAAAAACTTTCCTTTCCGGAAGCAATGGAAGCCATGTCCAAACGTTTTGGTGTTCCTCTATTCTATGAAGGCGGCGGAGTTTCACAAAAGAAGGAAGGGAAAACCGATGAATTGGCGGAACTGTACCGTCGGGTAACGGCAAGTTTTCACCATATACTTCTTAAAACAACCGAAGGAGAAAAATCAAAACAATATCTTTTAAACAGAGGTATTGAATTGCCGGCTATTGAAAAATTCAGCCTGGGATTCGCTCCGGCAGACCGCTCATGGCTTTACCGTTTTCTTAGCGAAAAGGGATTTTCCGCCGATTTTTTGGCTTTATCGGGCCTTTTTTCCAGGCGTTATCCTCAAAATGCCTTTTTTTCCAATAGACTCATTTTTCCTATAGCCGACAAGAATGGCAGAACCATTGCCTTTGGAGGCCGGAGCCTGGAAACCGAAGGGCCCAAATATATCAATTCATCCGATTCGGATCTGTTTAAAAAAGGGCGAACTCTCTTCGCCCTCGATCTTGCTTTGGGTGAAATAAAGCGTACTAAAGAAGTATATCTTGCCGAAGGATATATGGATGTAATAGCCCTCCATCAGGGGGGAATCACCAATACAATCGCCCCTTTGGGTACAGCCTTTACTGATGAACAGGCAAAAATCTTAAAAAGATGGGCGGAAAAAGTCTATTTGATGCTCGACAATGACGAAGCCGGCCAAAATGCGGCTCAAAAGGCAATTCTTTGCTGCCGAAGGAATGGTTTGGAGTGTGTTATAGTTGATACCGTGTCGTTTTTTAAGGAAAAAAAGGAAATTCCGAAAGATCCTGCTGAAATTTTACAAAAATTCGGTCCGGAAACATTGAAAAACAGTCTAAAAAAATGTATATTTGATGTTGATTTTATGATTTCCCGCAGCAAGGCGCTAAAGGAGAGTTCACAATCCGTGGCTTTCCTGTTTCCGTATTTGGATGCCTTGGATTCTGAAGTTGCCCGGGATGGCGTTATTGGGACCATTGCCGACGCATTCAGAGTGGAAAGACGGGCTGTTTGGGAAGATTATAAGCGGCAAAAAATCACAGGTTCCGGCCGGACTGATGGTTCTGCAACGGAGCAGGTGAAAAAGCCGATTGCGGCAAAACCTGTCCGGACAGGTTTTGAATTATATCTGCTTGGAGCGGTTTTTGTAAACCCCGGGCTGTTCAGGAAACTTCGTTCCGGTTTTCTTCCGGAAGACCTGGAAGAGAGCAGCGCCAGGGAGCTGTATATCATTCTGGAAGAATGGTTTCGCGAAACCGAAGTGACGGATCATGAAAAGCGGTCAGGGTGTTCATCAGAACTCCTGGATCGGATACAGGACGGTAATTTACGGGATTTTATTCTGAGACAGGAAGCCTTGGGTTCTTTTGCCAATCCGGCAAAACTCCTGGAAGACGGGATGCTCAGGATGAAAATCAAAATTCTGGAAAAAAAACGAAGGGAGCTTATCCGGGGATTGCGTAATACATCACATGGCGATTCTCAGCAAAATCAAGCACCGCGGCAGGCTGATTTGCTTGCCGAAAAAGTCTATATTGACGCAGAATTAACCAGATTAAAAAACCCTGGCACCAATTCCAGGCACATACAAAAGGGACCGGAAACGAATGAGTGACAAATCCGCAGTTGTACAGAAACCTCGTTACTCCAGATTAAAAAGAACCGGCAAAAACACTTCAGCCAGAATCACCGCAGATAATACCGTAACAGATGTTCCCAATGATCCTGCTGTGCTTAAACTGCTGGAATATGCAAGGGAAAAAAAGATCCTTTCATACGACGAACTTCAGGATTTTTTACCCGAACATATTGCCAACAGTGACAAAATAGAACAAGTGCTGGTACTCCTAGAAGCAAACAATGTTCAGCTGATAGAAGAAGATACACAGGGAGATGAAGACGAAGAAGCAGATTCCCGAAAAACAGAAACCGGAAAGAAACGGCTCGTTTATAACGAAAAAGAATCATCTGCAGATGATCCAATACGTTTGTACCTGCGGGAAATAGGCAGAGAAAGTCTTTTAAACGCTGAACAGGAAGTGGAACTTTCCAAACTGATGGAGGAAGGGGAAAACATCATTAAGGGAGTAATTAAAAACTCCGGCATTATTATTCCGGAGTTTTATCACATTGCCCAGAAAGCATTTTCCAAAAAAGATCCAAGAGAACTTTCCCTTTCCAAAAAAGAAATAACAGAATACATGACCGAAAGGCGGCGGCTTAATCAATTTTACAAAGATACACTGCGCATTGCAGGAACAGAATTAAAAAATTATATGGAAATAAAGCGCCAGCTTTTAAACCGCGGTACTGATATTTACGAAGACAAGGAATTGGCAGCTTTACGGAAAAAGATCCTTAACATAGTTGTACAAAGTGAAATCCATCAGGATGAAATAAGCAGTTTTTCGGAAAAATTCGTTCAGGCTGCCAAAAAAATTAAGCGATATAAAAAAGAACAGGAACGTATAGAAAAACGCCTGCGGGTCGCTTCGCTAAAAGAACTAAGGACACTGGGTCGTGCGCTTACCATAAAAACAGAACGTGAAGGACTGGAAAAAGAACTGGGCCTTTCTTCCGATGAAATAAAAGAACTGATTCGCCATATCCAGGTAACGGAAAAAAAGCTCCGGCAAATGGAAGCTGAATTTGAAGAAACCATAGACAGCATCAACAGCATGGCAAAGGAAATTAACCGGGGCCGTGTAATGATGAAGAATGCCAAAGATAAGCTAATAAAGGCTAATTTGCGTCTTGTTGTATCTATAGCCAAGAAATATACCAACCGCGGCCTTCATTTTTTTGATCTTGTACAGGAAGGAAACATCGGACTTATAAAAGCTGTAGAAAAATTTGAATACCGCAAAGGCTACAAGTTTTCCACGTATGCTACATGGTGGATCAGGCAGGCAATTACACGATCCATTTCCGATCAGGCCAGAACCATTCGTGTACCGGTTCACATGATTGAACAAATCAACAAGGTTGTCAGGGAATCCAGGCAGCTTATGCAGGTTATGGGGCGGGAACCTACAGACGAAGAAATTGCAGAGCGGCTTGGCTGGACTGCCCTTCGTGTAAAGATGGTTAAGAACGTAGCCCGTGAACCCATAAGCCTCGAAACTCCCATTGGGGAAGAAGAAGATTCACTGTTGGGAGACTTTATCGAAGACAAGGATGTTGAAAATCCCGCCAGCCAGACAGCGTTTACCCTGCTGCAGGAACAGCTTTCCGGCGTACTTTCCACACTGCCGGCCAGGGAACAGGAAGTATTAAAAATGCGTTTTGGTCTTGACGACGGTTATTCACTGACATTGGAAGAAGTAGGACTGTACTTTAATGTAACAAGGGAACGTATCAGGCAGATAGAGGCAAAAGCCCTGCGCCGGTTACGGCATCCCAAAAGAAGCCGAAAACTAAAAGATTATTTAGATCACTAGGGGGATTTGCTAAAATGGCAATAGAAGAAAAATTTGAAAAGCTCAGGACGCTCCAGGAAATTCTGTCTGAAAAAATAAAACTGGAACACGAAGTGGAAGAAATCCCCAAAATTCTGATTACCCAGGAAGAACTCCTGGCCAGACTAAAAAAAACCTTTATTGACAAAAACCTGGAATATGAAAAATGCAGGGGAGCCGAAGCTGAGTACCGTAACCTGCTTGAAGAAGCCGCATCCATGCGGGAGAAATCCGAAAAAAACATGGATGTAATAAGCACTCAACGGGAATATGAAGCGCTGGACAAGGAGATTCGGGAAGCGGCAGAAAGGGAGCAGCAGTACCGGAAAGAACTCCAGCGGGAAGAACGGCTTTTAACCGACCTGGAAGAACAGATTAAACAGAATACCGCAATGATTGAACAGCAGGAAAAAGATCTGGAAGAACGGCGCAAAGGTATAGAAGCAAGCATTTCCGGCAAGAAAGACCAGATCGGGAAACTGGAAAAAGACGAGCAAGACCTTATAGACGGCCTCGATCCTGACTTGCTTTTTAAATTTGAACGTATTATCCGTAATAAAATGGGGCGCGGTATCGTTGCAATTAAAGGTGGAGTTTGTATGGGCTGCCATATGGTTCTTCCGGTTCATTTTACCAACATGGTTCGCCAGGGAGAAGATATACGCTTTTGCCCGTATTGTTCGCGTATACTTTTCTTTGAAGAAAGCGGAGAAGACGGAGAAGATTACTTTGACAGCGAAGATGCAGGAAGCCTATCCGATCTTGATGATCTTGACGAAGATGAATATGATGATGAAGAAGAGGACGAAGAAGGCGCCGGTATAGAATACGAAGAATAGGCGATGAATCAGGCGATCGCCTGGCCGCCTGACCACTTAAAGCTAAGCTCTTTAAAGGCAAGCATATTTTATTGGCATTTTAGGTGGTCAGGAGGGTCAGGAGGAAAGTCCGGACTCCGCAGGGCACAATGCCGGGTAACACCCGGGTAGAAGGCGTAAAAACCTTTTAACAGACAGCGCAACAGAAAATAAACCTCCTTGCTGCCTGGCCGCTTAAAATGTTAACGGTTTTTAAAATAAACAGTATTTTGCTGACATTTTAAGCGGTCAGGCGGCCGGGGAAGGGTGAAACGGTGAGGTAAGAGCTCACCTCGGCAATGGCAACATTGCCGGAAAGACCAGACAAGCCGGGATTGTCTTGAGTTTCGCTTGCGAAATTTCAGGGCAATTTCAGTAAAGCTGGAATGGCAAGCCTCATTGGGAGCAAAGTCAAACAACGGAATAAGCAGTTAAACTGTTTATTTGGCAGTTTTACCTTTCAGGTAAAATTCCATACCAGTGGTCCGCTGGTTAACCGTGGGTGGACTGCATGGAGACAACCGGTAACGGCTGCCCCAGACAGATGATCACAGCCTTTCGCTGAAAACATACGTAATGGTGTGGTTAAGGCATAAGGCAACAGAATCCGGCTTATGGTTCATCGCTTTTTTTATTCTTCCATATTATTATTGACTTTTTACGGCAAACAGTATTAAATCACTTTCAGGATGAAAAAACCCAAAAACAGGTCCGAAATAAGCACTGAAGCCTTTAAAAAACAGGTTTTTCAGGGTATTTTGCTGTTTTTGGTTCTAATTATACTGGGAACGTTGTTTATTTTTCTTTTTAGGTCAAAAATTTCGGAAGCCAAAGTAAAAAAAAATCTGCTTGAGTACTGGGAAACTGGTAATTGGGAAACAGCATACGAAAACAGTCAGGAAAATCTGACAACAAAACCCATGGATTCGTTTTTCCTGACAATAAACGGCTTTTCTGCATATCAGACAGCTTTCGCCCAGGTAAACAACGAAGAAGCATTAAAGTATATCGAAGATTGTATTCTTTCCCTGCGGAAAGCCCTTCTGGGAAAAAACGCAGACAAGGACGGCAGAATACGTTATGTCCTCGGCAAGGCTTACTATGCCAAAGGACAGGATTATGCCGACCTGGCTGTAAAATACCTGGAGGCATCCAGAAGCCTCTCTTTCAGCGCAACAGATTTAAATGAATATCTGGGCCTTTCATATGCGGCATTAAAAGATTACCAAAAGAGCATCGAAGCTTTTACAGCCTCTCTTGACCCTAATTCCAATGAAGGATCTGACCTGCTGCTTTTACACATTGCCCAATCATATATAGGCCTTGAAGAATGGGAAGCTGCCAAGGCATACCTGGTTCGCTGTACCGAATCTTCCAGAGATATGGATCTTGTGCTTAAAGCTCATTTGCTTTTGGGTAAGGCTCTTGCTTATGAAGGAAATTTGGACAAAGCCATTGCTGCTTTCGAATATGTACTGGAAACAGGCGGTGAAAACGCGGAAGCTGCTTTTGAATTGGGTGAAGTTTATACACAGCAGGGGGAAACCACACGGGCAAGAGCTGCCTGGCGCAGGGCTTACCGCACCGATCCGAATTATGCACCTGTGCTGACCCGGCTTAATGCCATGTAAACGTTTACCGGAAGAAAACCGCTTGCTAAAAGAGAACTTGGAGGATCTATGTTTGGAATTGAATCATCGGATATAGGTATTGATTTAGGAACCTGTAATACCCTTATTTTTATTCGCGGCAAAGGTATTGTTATAAATGAACCTTCGGTTGTAGCGGTTGAACGGGGTACCAGAAAAGTAATTGCCGTTGGCGAAGAGGCCAAGCGTATGTATTTGCGTACGCCGGGCAACATTCAGGCTATTCGGCCCCTCCGGGACGGGGTCATTGCCGATCTTGAATCTACCGAAAAAATGATCCGGTACTTTATCACCAAGATCCTTCCGCGGTACCGGTTTATTAAACCCCGGATGGTTATAGGTATTCCTTCCTGCATAACCGAAGTAGAAAAGCGGGCAGTGGAAGAAAGCGCTTTTAAAGCCGGCGCCCGGGATGTGCGGGTTATAGAAGAAAGCCTGGCTGCCGCAATTGGAGCAGACATTCCTATCTTTGAACCTGCCGGCCACATGGTTTGTGATATTGGCGGCGGCACAACGGAAACTTCTGTTATTTCGCTGGGCGGGATGGTAGTAACCAATGCTATACGGCTTGGTGGAGACGAATTTGACGGAGCAATTATCAAGCATGTTCGGAATGTTCACAACCTGATCACCGGGGAACAAACCGCAGAACGGCTAAAAATAGAAATCGGCAATGCATCGCCGGATAAAACCATTGAAAAAGTTGAAATAAAGGGAACCGATGCCATTACCGGCCTTCCCAGAAGGCTTGAAATTGATTCGGTAGAAGTCCGGGAAGCTTTAAAAGAGCCCATCACCCAGATTATCGACGAAATAAAAGCTACGTTAGGACAGACACCGCCGGAACTGGCTGCAGACATTGTTGAACGCGGCATTGTTATGACAGGCGGCGGTTCCCTGTTAAAGGGATTACCCAAGCTTATCTCCAAGGAAACAGGGGTTCCGGTAATATTGGCGGAACAGCCGCTGGACTGTGTTGCTCTTGGGGCAGGGAAATACTTTGAATATGCCAAGGGCTTTGACAGTTCCCGAAGTATTTACGACAGTTTAAACGGGTAATTGCACTTTCACTTTATAGTTGGGGAGTTATGATTCGGGAAGCACCAGAGAAAAGGCGAAGCATAAATTCTGCTTCCTACGTATTTATCATACTCTGTCTGGTATCTTTTTCCATGCTTTTCCTTTCCGCCAGAAATTTTACAGCAAACGTTAAAGAGTCGGGCCTTACCATGTATTCGGGTCTGCGGGCCAGTGTTTACCGGCTTAAGAGGCTTGTTTCCGGTACAATATTATCCATACAGGAACTGGCAATACTAAAACATCAATATGATGAATTGGCAGAGCGCATTAGCCGCTATGAACAACTGGAAAAAACTGCAGCCGGTATCAGGCAGGAAAACAACAGACTCAGGGAACAACTGGGTTTTTCCCGGGATATTTCTTACCGTCATATTACTGCGGAAATAATCGGCAACGACCCGGACAATCTTTTTTCCGCCCTGGTAATCAATAAAGGCAAAAGAGACGGCATTTCTGTAAACATGCCGGTAATTGCCTATCAAAAAAATGAAAAATCACGAACCGGAGATATGGCGCCTGCCGGCACTGTTCTGGTAGGTAAAGTTGTTCAGGCTGCACAATTTGAAAGCCTGATAATTCCCATTTATGATTCCACATCGTATATTTCTGCCAGGCTTGGTGAATCCAGAATTGAAGGTATTGTTGAAGGGCAGGGGAGCCCGGATGCACCGCTTCTCCTGCGCTTTGTTCGCCGCCAGACCCGCGGTGAAATTGGCATTGGTGAGCAGGTCATTTCAAGCGGTTTAGGAGGAGTATTTCCTTCGGGAATATTAATAGGCAGAGTAAGCAGAGTGCTTTACCAGGATACCGATACATCCATTGAAATTGAACTGGAAAGCAGCGCCGATTTTTCACGGCTTGAATATGTATTCGTGATCGATGCACATTCGGTCGTACAGCACCACCCGGCAGATGAAGAAAACGAGGCTGAACAGCAATGGTAAAAAACTGTATCTGGGCTGTGGTTTTTTCCACTGTTGCGGCGCTTTTGCAATCGGTACTTCTTTACCGTCTGACAATTTACGGCGCTGTTCCGGATATTTCTTTGGGAATACTTGTTTTTAGCGCCTATGTAAACGGAACAATGAGCGGACAGGTTACAGGTTTTTTTTCCGGCCTTTTTTATGATTTTCTGTCTATCTCTCCCCTGGGTCTTTATACATTCATCAGAACAATCATTGGAGCATTGGGAGGTCTTTTACGGGGAATGTTTTTTCTTGATAAGGTAATGCTTCCCATGCTCCTCTGCGCCAGCGCCACCATACTCAAAGCATCCATGATCTTTGGCCTGCATTTTGTCTTTTCGGGAACCGTACCGGCTTATCCGCCCCTGACAACTCCGGTTTTTTGGGTGGAATTGCTCCTCAATACCTTATTGGCGCCTTTTCTTTTCGGTTTCCTGAAACTATTTAAACCTTTGCTGATGTCTGAGGAAAAAAATTAATGGCTTCCGTATTTGTTTCCGATCCAACCATTAACAATAAACACCACAGCGGAAGACTGCAATTGTTCCGGTGGCTATTAATCATTTTTTTTATGCTCTATGGGATCAGGCTTTTTACCATGCAGGTAATGAGCGGCGAAGTATACCGCCGTATGTCACTGGACATAGCAAAACGCACAACAATACTTCCTGCCCGGCGGGGGGAAATATACGACCGGAATTTTACCGACCCTTTGGTTATAAACGACGACACTTTTGCGGTTACTATAACACCTGCAGAAGTGCCCGAAGGCACAATGGAAGATCTGATCACAAGAACGGCAGAGCTGCTTGGAGTGCCCAGACGTGAAGTTGACGAAAAAATACCTCTTCAGTACTACAGGCTTTATCAGCCATTGGAAATTGCTTCCAGCGTTTCCTTTGAAACAGTGGCTTCGTTGGCAGAAAATCTTGATACATTACCGGGACTGAATTGGCAGTCCAAACCGGTTCGGAATTACGGGGAGATTGGCAGCCTTTCACACATTATCGGTTATGTGGGAAATATTACACGGGAAGAGCTGACCATGCTCTACAATGAAGGATACCAGCAGGGAGATATCATCGGTAAACTTGGCATAGAACGGCAATACGATGACATACTGCGCGGCAAAGACGGACTGGAAACAAGAACGGTAGATGTCAGGGGCAGGCACATTTCCAGAGATTTACAGCGTGAATCTCCTTCAATGGGGAAAAACCTGGTTCTTACAGTGGACAAGGATATCCAGATTTTGGCAGAAAAAGCCCTTGGACAACGAATGGGAGTAGCATTGGTAATGAAACCAAACGGTGAAATTCTGGCAATGGTTTCCTACCCCTGGTACGATCCGAATCTTTTTAACCGAAAAACCATGGCCGCAGAATATTCGGCATTAAGCCAAAACCCCAATAAACCTTTTCTGAACAGGGCTGTCCAATCCAGTTATCCGCCGGCATCAACCTTTAAAATTCTTATGTCAACCGCCTTGTTGACAGAAAATCTGGTTAACCCTGCAATGCGGATCAGCTGTACCGGCGGTATTGACTATGGTCAGCGCCTTTGGCGCTGCTGGGCAAGGGGAGGCCACGGCTGGGTAAACCTCCAGGAAGGACTTGCTGTTTCCTGTGACATTTATTTCTGGATAACCGGCAGGGATTATGTAGGAGTAGACAGGATCAATCGTTATGCCAGAGGTTTCGGGTACGGAGAATTAACCGGTGTAGATCTGCCCAGTGAAATCAGTGGATTTATTCCTTATCCACAATGGAAAGAAAGACGTTTCCACGAACGATGGCTTGCGGGGGATACGATGAATATGTCCATTGGTCAGGGTTATACACTGGTTACACCCCTGCAAATGACTAATTTAATAGCAATGGTAATAAATGACGGGATTGCTTACAAACCCCATGTACTCAAAGAAGTGCGGGATCCTGTTTCTGGAACCATCGAAAAAATTGTAGAACCGGAAATTATCCACAATATGCAAAACGAAATACCACAGCAGGTTTTTGAAACAGTCCGTTACAACATGAGATCCGTTGTTACCCAGGGTTCTGCCAGGGTTGACAATATCAGGGCGGTGGAACTGGCCGGCAAAACAGGAACAGCCGAGGTAGGACTTCCCGATCGCTGGCATTGCTGGTTTACAGCTTACGGCCCGTACAATTCAACAGATCCCGATGAACAGGTAATAGTAACGGTTCTTGTAGAAGCTTCGAACCCATGGGACTGGTGGTCTCCCTATGCAACAGCGATAATTTTCCAGGGTATCTTTGCCGACCAGACTTACGAAGAAGCTCTGGCAACTCTTGGCTGGCAGTATCTTGCGCCGGTACAGGGGCGCCGTGAATGAGAATAAAGGATTATCTGGAAATTGATTTTCCTCTGTTCTTTGCTTCTCTGATCCTTACGGTATTCGGTATACTCTTTATTTATTCTTCGGGAGTCACTTCATCGGGAGCCGTAGTTTCAAGTGAATATACCAGGCAAATAATATGGGCTGTGGGCGGATTAATAACCGCTCTTATAATTACTCTGCTTAATTACAAACGGGTCTACGATTTTTCAGTATACATTTACATTGTAATACTCCTGCTCCTTATCTATACCTGTGTTTTCGGACGTATGGTAAGCGGCTCACGATCCTGGATTGGCATGGGAAGATGGCTGGGATTTGGGAATTTCAGTATACAACCTTCCGAATTTGCAAAAATCAGTACGATCCTTTTTCTGGCCCGTTACCTGGATTCCACAAAGCACAGCCGGAATGGGTTAATCCGTTTTGCTCTGGCCAGTTTAATTGTATTGGCGCCTATGTTAATCACAATGATTCAGCCTGATCTGGGCACCGCCCTTGTTTTTATTCCTATACTGCTTGTAATGACCTTTATAGGCGGAATTGAAATGCGTTATGTATCTTTTCTGGGAGGTTTTGTCGTTTTAACCAGCATAATGACGCTTCTTCCGCTCTGGCAGCAAATAATACTGCGAGGCGAATACCCCGCTCTTATGATCCTGATGAATTTCCGCTTTATCCTGGTTAGTGTGCTGGTTTTTGGTTTAATCGGTTTAATTGCCTATACAGGATATACACGTTACAAAAAAAAGTATTTTTACTGGATTTGTTATTTTTCCATAATGCTGGCGCTTTCCTTTGCAGCTTCATTCTTCTCCCACAAAGTGCTGAAAGAATACCAAATGATGCGCCTTATTGTGTTCCTCGATCCAAATGTGGATCCCAGAGGTTCGGGCTGGCACATCATTCAGTCCATGACCGCTATAGGTTCCGGAGGGCTTTCGGGCAAGGGTTTTCTTCAGGGCACACAAAGCCATTATCGTTTTCTTCCTACCCAAAGCACCGATTTTATTTTTTCGATTTATACGGAAGAATGGGGTTTTTTCGGAGGGCTTTTTGTAATGGCACTATTCCTTCTGATTTGCTTAAGGCTCATAAGATTAATGAAAACCACCCACGATACCTTTGGGGCATATATTACAGCGGGTTTAACGGCAATGTATGCATTTCATTTTCTGGTTAATACCGGTATGGCCATGGGGATCATGCCCATCACGGGAATACCGCTGCTCTTTATGTCTTACGGCGGGTCTGCCCTGGTTTCTGCAATGATAGGTATAGGGCTTGCCATGAGTATCCACATACGCAGATTTGATCGTTAAATAAACATGATCCATTACGTTAATCCCTTACAGGATTTTGGTTCCGCTCTTTTAAACATTGAAAAACCGGCCAGATATACCGGTGGTGAATATGGGATCTATGCCAAAGAGGGAATACTGCGAACGGCAATCGTATTTCCCGACCTCTATGAATTGGGTATGTCAAACCAGGCTTTCAGGATCATTTATAACGGCCTTAACCGGATGGAAGATATCTCCTGCGACAGAGCCTTTGCTCCCGCTCCGGATTTTGAAAAACTCCTTAAAGAAACAGGAGTTCCCCTTTACGGTCTGGACACCGGCATAGCGCTTGGTGACACAGACCTTCTTCTTTTTACCCTTGGTTACGAATTGGGAATTACAGGGCTTCTTTCCGTATTGGACTGTTCCCATATTGCCCTGCGTTCTATGCAGCGAAATTCCGGCGATCCTATTGTAATTATGGGAGGCCCTTGTGTTTCCAACCCTTTACCATACAGCTTTTTTGTAGACGCTTTCTGGATTGGAGAAGCAGAAGCCGGTTTTTTTGATCTTGCCAAAGAACTCCTGGATTTAAAAAAACAAGGGGCGGCGCGTTCAGATATGCTTGAAAAAATAATTGCCCATCCCCATATCTGGGCGCCGGGAAAAACCGGCGTAAAACGGGCGATACAGACAGAGTTTGGCAGCATAAAACAGGAAGCCGCAGTATTTCCAATTTCCAGCATCAGGACTGTGCAGCATCATGGAGCAGTGGAAATAATGCGAGGTTGTCCCAATGGCTGTCGTTTTTGCCAGGCCGGTATGTGGTACCGTCCAATGCGGCAAAAACGTGCGGATTTAATACTGGAAGAAGCGGAAGCTTTTATAAAAAAAGGCGGTTATAGAGAAATCAGTCTTTCTTCCCTTTCTACGGGCGATTATTGCCATATCAATAGTTTAATAGCATCGCTTAACGAACGTTACAGCGGACGGCATATTTCTTTCCAGCTTCCTTCCCTGCGGGTATCCGGTTTTTCTCTGCCTCTTTTGGCAAAAGTTTCCCAAGTCAGAAAAAGCGGCCTAACCTTTGCTGTAGAAACCCCAAGAGAAGCCGATCAATTGTCCATTAACAAAAAGGTTACCCTTAACGAAGTAATTTCCATTATCAACGAAGCAAAAAAATACGGCTGGCGCGGAATTAAATTTTACTTTATGGTCGGATTACCTCTCCATCACGATGTAGATACTACAGAAGAAGCGCTCATTGCAGACTTTGTGCTTGAAGCCGGAAAAGCCACCGGTTCCCATTTTCACTTAAATCTTGGTACTTTTGTTCCAAAACCTCATACCCCATATCAATGGGCTTCTCAACTTGATGAAGAAACAGCATGGCAAAAGTTTCATCAAATACAGGATAAGTTAAAACCAAAAGGCCATAAAGTCAGTGTTCATAATCCTTTTATGAGTCTTCTTGAAGGGATTTTTTCCAGAGGTACCGAAGATTCCGGATTATTGGCTGAAACCGCATATGAGCAAGGTTGCCGCCTTGATGCATGGTCCGATTTTTTTCAGTCAAAAAAATGGAGAAAAATTATTGAAGAAAATGATTCTTTGGTTAAAACATCTTTCAATGTCAGGAAAGAAAATGATTTTTTGCCTTGGTCAGTAATCCAAAGCGGGGTAGGGGAATCTTTTTTAAAAAGCGAACACCAATGCTCTGTTTCAGCAAAAACGACTTTGCCATGTACAGAAAATTGTACACACCATTGCGGCACCTGCATCACTGGCAAAGGCATTGTCAAAAATATCATACATGATGAAGTGTCGGCTGGCCAAGATAATCATGATCTAAAGTTTCATGGTACGCATAATGAAAAACCAGGTCTTGGTATCTCGCCCGATGTGGATACTTTTAGGATGCTTTTTGCTTTCTCAAAAACCGGCCCTGCAGTTTTTGTTCCGCACTTAAGCGTTATTGAAGTTTTTTCTTCTGCAATAATTCGTTCCGGCCTGAATGCGCTGTATACAAAAGGATTCAATCCGTTGTTAAAAATTGACTTTGCTTCTCCGGCCCCTGTTGGTCTTGAATGTAGTTCAGAAATTGCATGTATTGATTTTCATGAAATCCTTAAAAGAGAGCAATTTATAAAACATCTAAACAAATTTTTGCCCAATGGCATTACTGTTACAGAGGCAGAGCTATTTATCATTCCCGGAGGCGCCAAAAAACACTCTCCAGCTGCGTTATTATGGGGATTTTGCTATGGTGATGATATTTCAATTCCATTCAGGGAAGAAAAATCCTACCGCAGTTCAATAATTTCGGAAAATAATCTTTTTGGCATTATACGCAGAGGAATGTTGGCGAAAAATCCAATAAATGATGAAAAAACAGACTATTTTGAGCTTTATCGAAAATTGTACCCGAATAATTGTAAAGCAAAATAACAGCCCTGTAATCAAATTGGTAGACAGAATCTACATTATCTATAGTAAAACGGCTCAATTGCATGATTAGTTAGGTAGCCTGAATATTCCTATATGTTTTGGGCGGGAATAAAGTGGGGAATAGTTTTCGTTAATTCCGGTTGCAAGAATATACATGGAAACATATGCATATGATTGTCCATTTGGATTCATTTGAACGTCAATGTTAACCGTATCAGAGATGGAGCTTTCAAGTTCGGTGGTATAAATAAATAAACGATCGGGCTGGGAAGTAAAACTATTGGCTCTTAGTAAATCATATTCATCGGAACCGTTTGTGTCAGTTAAAAACGGAGGCCGGTCGCGAGATGAAAAATCAAGTTTTATGGTTCCCCACGAAGGAGAATTAAGCACCTTGTAGAGCTGTTTTTCATTGTTCAGATTATCATTTAAACTAATATAATAATATCTTAAATTTCTAAAAACCGAATCAATGGAAGCGGGAGACACATTGTCGTCAATGGTATATGGAGCCAATGTTCTGTAATGGCTTGCAAGTGTGGTATTGATGTCGCTTAGCTGGCTTTCAACACTTGCAGACACTAGAAAACTACTTAAATAAATACGGTAAAAAATGGTGTAATTACGGAATTCTGCGGCAGATTGTGAAGGTAATACAATCTCAGCCCTGGTTACCTCTGTAACAGAAACAATTTCTACCGGATTTAAATAAACATAGGTTTCCAGTCCGCAGGAAATGCATAAAACATATATTAAAAATGCAATGAAAAACCTGCTAGTTATTTTCAAGTATAATTAGCCTGTTATGGGCAAGGTTTGCCCAGGGGGATTCAGGGCTTTTTTCAATAAGCTCAAGGTATGCTTCCCTTGCTTTATCATATTCGCGCCGTTGGTCATAGATCCTGCCAATATTAAAACGAGCCCTGGCGGCGGCTGGATAAACTCCCGAATAGTCCAGGCTTTCTTTAAAATAACCGATGGCTGCGTCAAGCTTCCCCTGCTCTTCCGCAGCAACAGCTGCATTAAACAAAGATACCGGCGCCATATATATTTTCGGTGCTTTTCGTGCTGCATTAACCCAGGATTCTTCGGCCCTGCTCCATTCAGAACGTGAAAAATAAATATCCGCTGCTAAGGAATAAGCCCGTGCGGCAGCATAACCAAATGTTGAAGGTGCAAAGTCATTTAATTCTCCCAAAAGGGCGTTTGCTTCTGCAGAATCTGTACCGCCATTTGGTATACCCTGTTCATTCATTCGCCTTTCAAAAACTTCCACTTTGGCTATGGCTTTTTTTTCCAATGTACCGTGTATAGTAAAAAAAGTAACTGAAAATGCAATGCCGGATGCAATAATTATGACCAGTGCCAAAAGCGCTTTTCGGTGTTTTTGAATAAAATAAGCAATTTTGTCCCCTGTGCCCGCCTGTTCGGTTTGTTCTTTTTCCATGTTCAATGCTCCTTGATGGACAATTCTTTGATAAGTCTGGAAAGATATGTCCGTTGAATATCCAAAACTTTTGCCGCTTCGGTTTGGTTCCAATTGTTTTCTTCCAATACTTTTTGTATAAAATGCACCTTAAAATTATTTACCGCATTTTTCAGATTACGGCTACCCTCCCCGTTCCCGTCAACCATTGCCGAAGCTGTCCGCATAAACAGATCGTCTTTTTGGATTATATTCCCCTTGCTTATAACACATGCCCTCTCAATAACATTCTCCAATTCACGGACATTCCCCGGCCAGGTATAAGAAAGCAAAAATTCCATCGCCTCGCCGGAAAAGCCGTTAAATTGCTTTTTTGTTTCATCCTGGTATTTTTTCAGGAAGTATTGAGCCAATTCGGGAATATCTTCGGCCCGCTGCCTGAGCGGGGGGATATAAATGGGCAATACATTAATCCGGTAGTAGAGGTCGCTGCGAAACTCTCCTTTTTCTACCATTGCTTCAATATCACGATTGGTAGCCGCCAGAATACGCACGTCTACAGTCTGAGAAACATCTGAGCCGACTTTTTCAAAGCTTTTTTCCTGAAGTACCCTAAGAAGCTTTGCCTGAAGAGAAAGAGGCATATCTCCGATTTCGTCAAGAAATACCGTTCCTCCATTGGCAAATTCAAAACGGCCCGGACGGTTTTGAATTGCGCTGGTAAAAGCCCCTTTAACATGACCAAAGAGTTCGCTTTCCAGAAGATTTTCCGGCAGGGCAGCACAGTTAATTCTGACAAAGGGCTCTGCACTGCGGGCACTCAGGAAATGAATTCGTTCCGCAAAAAGCTCCTTTCCTACACCGCTTTCACCAAGAATTAATACCGAAGAATCGGTCTGCGCCACCCGCTGAATGATATCAAGTTTTTCCAGAATTAATGGACTTTTTGCAACAAGTGTATGATACCCTTTTTTGCGGAAGAGTTCTTCCTGAAGCTGGTTGATTTCACCTGTTACTTTTTGAAAATTTTGGGTATTTCTTACCGCCAAAGCGGCCATATTTGCAAAAATTTGAAGCCATTCAAGATCGTCCTGGGAAAAATTGGTATTACCTTTTTTGTTAAGCATCTCTATAACACCAATACATTCATCCTGGATACGCATGGGAGCGGCTATTATTGTCTTGGACGAAAAACCGATTATATTTTGTATTTTTTTTGAACGCCGTTCATCGTTTTCTACATCGTTTACAATGAGTGATTTATTGTGAGTTGCTACCCAACCGGCAAACCCCTCATTTAATTCAACGGTATACTTCGCCGCTTCCGTTCCTTTCGATCCTGTAGTTGCTTCAAAATGCAGTTCCTGTGTTTCCTTATTAATCAGTATCAGGCTGGAAGCCTCGCTTTTACAAAATTTAGTGGCTGAATCGAGTATCTGGGATAACAAAGAATGAACATCGGTGTTATTTGAATTAATCAGGGAATTTATTTCTATTAGAGTATTAAATCTTTTTGCATCAATTTTTGACAGCATACAATGCGGTTTGGCCTGACCACATGATTTTTGCTAAAATGGCTATGTGGTCAGGCCCTCCTATTAAGAAGCAACACCGGATCCGTTATCAGGTTGAGGCGGATTTTCCTTTAAGGCGGCTGTTTCTTCCGCTTTCCGCTCTGCGCCGGTTTCCTTGCCGGTTACTGCCTCCTTGCCGGTTTCAGCATCATTAGCTGCCCCTTTGGATTTTAAGATGTCTCCCAGGGTAAATGTGGAATCGCCGGACTCTTCTTCCGCCATATAGCGGGAAATCTCATCCCGCTGTACTTTTTTTCTGTAATCGCGAATGGAAAAAGAAGCTTTTTGCTTTTCAGGCTGCAATTCCAGTACCACAGCAGTTATTTTATCTCCCGCGTGGCAGCGTTTTAAGGCATCTTCGGGACTCTCTTCCCTGTTTTCACTCAGATTGGATTTATGGATAAGCCCTTCTATTCCGCCAGGTACCTTTACAAATACACCAAAATCAGTTACTGAGGATATTTCTCCTTCTACCTGGGATCCCGGTTTGTATGCTGCGGCAAAGTTCTGCCAGGGATCTTCGGTAAGCTGCTTGATCCCCAGTTTTATGTTCCGGTTATTGCGATCTATTGCAATTACCATTACTTCCAGTTCCTGACCGAGAGAAAGCTCGCTGCCGGGATGCTTAATTTTCTTGGTCCAGGAAATATCGTCTCCATGAAGAAAGCCGTCAATCCCCTCTTCCAGCTCTATAAAGGCTCCTGCATTGGTAATTTTTGCAACCTTGCGGGTAAGCCTTGTTCCAACAGGATATTTTTCCTGAATTGTAGCCCAGGGATTTGCATTAACCTGTTTGAGTCCGAGTGATACCCGTCCCGCCTGGAGATCATAGCCAAGTATCATACATTCCACTTCGTCCCCAATGGAAAGGAGCTCACCCGGAGACTGTATTTTCTTTACCCATGAAAACTCAGAGATATGAGCAAGCCCTTCGATTCCTTCTTCCAGTTCAATAAAAGCGCCGAATTCGGCAAGCTTTGTAACCCGGCCTTTTACGATGCTGTTAATCTGGTATTTATCCTCAAAGTGAACCCAGGGATCATCGGTAAAATGCTTAAGCGAAAGGTTTATTCGTCTTTCTTCCGGATCAATACGTATAACCTTAACCTTTATTTCCTGGCCTTTCTTTACAAAATCTTTGGGTCTGGCAACATGCCCCCAGCTCATGTCATTTATATGGAGCAACCCGTCAAAGCCCCCCAAATCAATAAAAGCGCCGAATGAAGTAAAGCTTTTGACAACTCCGTTAATTTCGTCGCCTATCGAAGTGTTATCAAAAAAATCCTTTTGTTTTTGGCTGACTTCTTCTTCCATACATTTACGGCGGTTTACAACAATATTAACCTTACCGTCGGAATAAATTCGTTCTACAAGCATTTTGGCTTTCAGACCGATAAGATTTTCCGGTTTTTCCACTTTTTGTGTAGAGGATTGGCTTATGGGTAAAAAAGCATGAACCTGGGCGCCAAGATTAACATCAAAGCCCCCCTTAACCTGCTTTTCTATGATTCCTTCCACCGGAGTATGATCCTGAAAAGCCTGCCGGAGATTCTTCCAAAAGAGTTTAACATCTGCCTTCTGCTTGGAAACAATCACTTCGCCGTGTTTGTTTTCCTTGCTGACAAGTATTACCGAAACCGTATCTCCAATTTCCGGAATATCGGAAAATTCAGAAATAGGGATCTTTCCCTCCGACTTGTACCCAACGTCAATAAAGACCTGTTCCTGGGTAACCTGAATAACACGGCCGTCTATTAACTGGCCTTCTTCAAGCTGTTCAAGTGATTTTAAATATTCTTCCTGTAATTGTGATTGAACATCGCCGGAATTAGTGTCCGTATCCACTTCCATCTGCTTCATCCTTACAACTGTATTCTCTCTAGTAATGTGGCATAAACTTGATTTAAGGTCAAGCCCGATGTGTCCATATAAATAACATCTTCGCCAATATAGAGACTTCCTTCCGGTTTGTTTCTGTCTATAGAATCACGTTCTTCGATAGCTTTTTCTGTTTCTTCCAAACTGAGCCTGGAAACTCCCTGTGTATGGCGGCGTTTTGCCCTTTCTTTGATAGATGCATCCAAATAAAAACGATATTCGGCATTGGGGAATACTACAGTAGTCATATCTCTCCCCTCCACCACCGCATTCAGACCTGCAGCGATTTTCCGGACAAGATCATTTACCACATGACGAACAGGTACTACAGCAGAAACAGGTGAAACATACCTGTCGATTTCATCACTATGGAGAAGATCTTCAATCATTTCCTCTCCTAAATGCAGACTGCCTTCCCGGTATTCAAGAAGGGCGCTCCTGGCATATTCCAGCACTTTTTCGTGATCAGAACAGTCTATACCCATCCTGAGGCAGCCCAATGTTATTGCCCTGTAAAGGTTTCCCGAATTGATATAGGTAAATGGTTTATTATCTTTTCCCTGCAGTTTTTCTGCCAGCATCATTGCAATGGTACTTTTACCGGTGCCTGCCGGACCGTCAATTGCAATTACCATTTGTTACTCCTTTCCAGCCATTGGTCATGCTGCACAACTATCAGATTACCGGTTCACGGACTTTTTTCCGGTGTCCGTATAAAACGATAATTTCTTCTGCAGAAAGCGGTCTGGTTTTTCCTTCAGGTAAATCTCCAAGCACCACATTCCCTATACGAATACGGCGAATCAGAGCAGGATGTAAATGAAAATAAGAAAACACCTTTCTAATTTCCCGGTTTTTTCCTTCAATTAAAACAATACGAAGGCTTTTCCGTTCAATGCGTATAACACGCAAAGCTTTGTACCGCACTCCTTCAATAGTTATACCTGAAAGAAAATCTTCTACAGCAGTATCAGGAATGGGCACTGTAGATTCAACAAGGTATTCTTTTTCTATATTTGAACTCGGATGACTGAGTTTTGCCGCAAAATCACCGTCATTGGTAAAAAAAACAAGGCCCGAAGAAAAATAATCAAGACGCCCTATATTGTAAAGCCGCTCGGTTATGGTTTTTGGCAAAAGCTCCAGTGCAAGGGGCCTTCCTTGCGGATCATATGAACTGCACAGAAAACCCGGAGGTTTATTTAAGACCAGGTAGTGAAAAAGTTTTTCCGGCAAAACTTTTTTTCCATCAAAGCAAACTATATCTCCTTCCTGTACTTTGGTTCCCAAAACAGAAACGGAAAGACCATTAACTGTTACCCGTCCGGCCCGAATAAGTTCTTCTGATGCCCGCCGTGACGCAATACCTGCGTGGGCCAGATAAACCTGAAGTCTGATGGGAAAGACAGTACTATCTCCCATTTCAGTTTTCAAGTTCAAAGCGGGCAGCCTCACTTTCGTTGAGTTTTGGCAAATCAGCAATACTTTCCAATCTGAAAAAACGAAGGAATTCCCTGGTAGTACCGTACTGAGCCGGTTTACCCGGTATGTCTTTTTTTCCGACTTCCCGAATAAGGGATTTTTCCAGCAGAAGACGTATTACCGAGTCTACAGCCTGAACTCCCCGTATGGACTCAATTTCACTGCGGGTAACCGGCTGTGAATAGGCAATGATAGACAATGTTTCCAATGTAGCCCTGGAAAACCGAATTTCATTTTTTTTGCCGTAGTACGGTTTTAGCGTATCCCAATATTCCAGTTTGGCCGACAGCATAATCCCGCCGCCAATACGGGAAAGCTCGACTCCGGAATCTTCCAGGCTGTACTTTTCTTCCAGTTTTTCTACCGCTTTTTTAACCGCATCCCTGGAAAGACCGGAAATACGGGCAAGGGTATTAAAATCCAATGGATCTGTTTCCAGATAAAGTATTGCTTCGATGAGGGCTGTTTCTTTTTTTTGAATTAATTTTTTTTCCTGTTTTGAATCGTTTTTTTCAGCCATTGTTTATATTGTCCTCGTCTTTTCTTATTCTACGAATCATAATGTCGCCAAACATTCGGTTTTGGTACACTGTTGCCATTCCGGCTTTTACCGCATCCAATAAAGCCAAAAAAGCGCAAATAATCTCCATAAGAGATCCTTTTCTTGCAATAAGGTCGGTAAAACTGCATTCTCCACGGGTCTCCATCAATTCCGACAGAAGGGTAATCTTTTCATTGATTGACACTTCTTCATAAAGATCAATAAGGGTCTGTCCGCCCTGAATGCCGTTCATCAATGCAGAAAAGGTTTTTACCAGTTCCCAAACATCCAGTTCTTCCCAAAGTTCATTTTCTTTAAAAGGCAGAGGCCGCTGAAGTTTTTTCCGTTCAATTACCCATTCCGCTTCCCTGCTCCGCTCTTCCATCAGCCCGGTTAGCTTTTTGTATTTTTGGTATTCGATCAGGGTTTCTACCAATTCCTGACGGGGATCTTCAATTTCGTCCAGATCAATTTCCACCGGAAGGAGCATACGGCTTTTGATATACAACAAAGCCGCCGCAAGTGCATGAAATTCGGTAATGTCATCCAAATCCAGCTCGGTAACATATTTCAGATAGGCTATATATTGTTCTGTAATTTCTGCAATGGGTATATCATAGATATTTACTTCGTTTTTTTTAACCAGAAACAGGAGCAGATCCAGAGGGCCTTCAAATTCCTTAACCTTGATGCTCCGGCCGGTTGCAGATTCCTTAAATTCTGTTGCACTGCCAGAATATACGACTGGACTGTCCATACAGCCTTAATATACCAGCTTCAGTACATTTTTGGAAGGGCTGGAGCAGTAAAAACAGGGTTGTTCTTAATCAAAAAGAGACGGTTCGTTTAAAGGATCTTCATGCTGCCTGGCTGGTCTTGGCTCTGCACGCTGCATTTTTACATACCCAATGGTATTTTGGTTAATTTGTTCTTTCCAGCGATTTATCATATTCAGAGCATCAAGCGGCGTGATGGAATTTGTGTCCAGAGAAAATAATTCTTCTACCACACAGTTTTCGGCTGTGGAACTTTTTTCGCTATAATAGGGATTATCCGGTGAGTTATTATTACTTTTCTGCACCTGCGGACCGAAGGTCTTCATAGCTCCGTCTTTTTTCCTGATCAGTTCCAGAATATTCCCGGCTCTTCTTAGTACCTCCGCAGGAAGTCCTGCCAGACCTGCCACATAGAGTCCGTACGATTCGGCGCCGGGACCTTCTTTTAACTTTCGTAAAAAAATTATTTTGTTGTTTTGTTCCAGTACTTCCATGGAACGATTAACAAGACCGGGATGTTCCAACAGTGCAAGTTCATGAAAATGAGTTGCGAAAAGGGTCCTGCACTTTATCCGGTTTAAAATGTCTTCGCATATTGCCCAGGCTATTGCAAGGCCGTCCATTGTCCCCGTACCTCTGCCTACCTCGTCCATAATTACAAGACTGTGTTCTGTTGCGGTGTGAAGTATATGGGCAGTTTCGTTCATTTCTACAAGGAATGTTGATTCTCCCCGGGCCAGGTTGTCCGAAGCGCCCACACGGCAGTAGATTCGGTCGGTAATTCCTACGAAGGCATGGCTTGCAGGTACAAAGCTGCCAATCTGCGCCATAATGGTAATAAGCGCCGTCTGACGTAGATACGTTGATTTACCGGCCATATTGGGTCCCGTAATAAGGGCAAAATAAAACCCTTCCCTTTCCAAATGAACATCATTGGGGATGAATTCACTCTTTGGAAGCTGGGCCTCAACCACCGGATGGCGGCCTTCGCAAATAATTGTTTTTATTTCTTCTTCAAGTTCAGGCCGTACCCATCCGCGAATAGTGGCAGCCCAGGCAAGAGACTGGCATGTGTCCAATTCAGCAACAAGTTTTGCAGAAGAGGCAATTCGTCCAAGCTGAGCCTTGGTTTTTTCACGTAATCCAAGAAAGAGTTGCTTTTCCAGTTCAATAATCCGGTCTGAAGCTCCGTTAATTTCCGATTCCAGTTCTGCCAAACGTTCGGTGCTGAACCGTTCGCCGGAAGCAATACCCTGACGGCGGATAAAGTACGGCGGAACCTTGGCAAGTTCCTTTTTTAAAACTTCAAAATAATAGCCGATTAATCTGTTGTAACTTAGCTTTAAATTGGCAATCCCGGTATTCCCTTTTTCTTCTTCAAGATAGGCTTCCAGCATGGCCCTTCCATGTTTTTTAAGTGCATGAAGTTTATCCAAGTCTGTATTATAACCTTCCCGAATCAAATTTCCTTCGGAAAGAAGCACAGAAGGATTTTCACACAGTCCCTGTCCGAGAAGAGAAATAACCGAAGCAAGTTCCAGGAAATCTTCTTTGCAAAATGATGCTGCTTCGGACGACTCAAAAAGACCGGTTGTCTTATCCCAAACTGTTTTTTGAATATTCTGAAATCTCTCCAGGGCATTCATGATTGAAACCAGATCTTTTCCGTGGGCTTTGTCCATTGCAAGCCGTGAAGTAAGTCTTTCCAAATCCGGAATCCCGGAAAGAAGCGATCTTATTGCTCCAAGTTCATCCTGATCATGATAGAATCGTTCTGCCAATTCAAGACGATTTTGTATCAAAGTTTTATTTTTAAGCGGATGGAGCAGACGACGTTTTAATAATCTCTGACCCATAGCTGTTTTTGTTTCATTCAACACCTGAAACAGCGAATATTGTTCAGATCCGTCACGGATATTTCGCACCAATTCCAGATTACACTGGGTCGCTTCATCCATCGCCATATAGTCATTGTCCCCGTATATCTTTATAGATCGAATATGGGGAATAAGGCTTTTTGCAGTATCGCGAAGATAATCCAATAACGCTCCGGCTGCAATAATTTCAGGTGAATTTTTTTCCAGGCCAAAAGCTTTTAAATTGGCGGTGCCAAACTGCTTGCATAAAAGATCAAAGGATTTTTCACTGTCAAAAAGCCAGTCCGCCCAACGGTTAATTACAAGATTGGCCTTTCCCTGAAGCCGTTGGGTCAGGCCGGGGTTTTCTTCTAAAATTGATTCAGCCGCAATAATTTCTCTGATTTCAAGCCTTTCAAGTTCCAGTCCAAGAAAAAAAGAGCCTTTGTTTATAGGAAAGGAAGTTGCATAAAAATCACCGGTAGACAGATCGATATACGCAAAAGAAAGGACTTCTCCTTTAGAGGCAAGGGATGAAAGGTAATTGGCGTTTCTTTTATCCAGGAAATCTTCATCAACAGTAGTTCCGGGGGTAATGATTTCAACAACCCGGCGTTCCATGAGTTTTGTTTTGCCGGGTTCCGAAACCTGCTCGCATACAGCAATTTTTTTCCCAAGCGCCAAAAGCCGTGCGATGTAATTTTGACTTGCATGGTACGGTACTCCGCACATTGGAATACCGCTGCGGCTTGTAAGCGTCAGGCCAAGAAGCGAAGATATTTCACGGGCATCTTCGGCAAACATTTCATAAAAATCACCCAGCCTGAAAAATAATACACTGTTCTGGTGTTCCCGCTTAATCCGGCGGTACTGATCCAGCATTGGACTTGCGCTGCTGGTCAATGTAATTCCTGAATAAAACGAATCAGCGCCTTGTAGAACGGACCCGCTCAACAACCTTTCTGGTAATATCAACCTCGGGATCGGGACTGCTCCAGAGTATTGCCGGATTATCCCTGTTTATTACAATACTGCAGCCTTCGCTTATCGCCACTGAACGAATAATGCCGGTAATCCAGGACATAACTTCGCTGTTCCTTGTCATGATCTGTTCCCGTTCCCGTTCCAGTTCTGTTTTGGTTTTACTATAATAATTCTGAAAATTCTGGACTTTTGTCCGTATCTGGTTTTCCAGATTCTTGATTTGGCTTTGATTTCCGCTTTCTTTGGTTTCGGAAAATTTGGCAGTCAGCTCTTCCATTTCTTTGTTATGTTTATCGGTTTCCGTCCTGAGCTTTTCCTGCTTTTCGTTAAAAGCTTTAAGTTCAGGAAACTTCTCGGCAGCAATTGAAACAACCTGGTTCATGTCTACTACGGCAACTTTGGTAACAACCCTTTGTGCAGAAAGAGAAAAGAGGAGCCCGCAGCAAAATACGATCATAAAAATAAAACGTTTCATACAATCTCCTTAATTTGTCGGTATTGCAAAAGAAATAACAAAATCAACCCCTGAACGAGGATCATCACTTGACTTAAACAGGCTTCCCGGCATTCGTTCCAAACGTCCATCCTGAATAACGAATCTTTTTGCAAAGAGGAAACGAAAAGGAAACTGGGCAATTGTAAAACGCAGTCCTGCACCATAACTAAAACGCCAGTTTTCTTCTCCCATACTGCTGAAAAATTCGAGAGCCCTTTGGTTTGTAATATAACCTTTTCCTGCTGCTGCTGCAACGGCGTCAAGGAAAAGGTCAAAGGCCAAAAGACCAGGTACCAGCGGAATACGTAATTCCATGGTATTTTCCCAAAGTGCATAGCCTCTGTCCATTCTGGCATCGTACCAGCCCCGCCCGATGAACATGCCGTCAATATAGAGTTTACTTACATCTTCTATAATGGGCTTTTCCAGGTTAAACTGCGGGAAAATAAACGAAAGCCCTGAATGAAGCATCAGGACGCCTTTAAAACCCCATTTTTCCGTTATGGGAATATCAAAAAGTGTAAAAAAGATTTCCGCCTTGGTATCGCTGCGGATATAATGCTCCAATTCAATAGCGAAAATGCCATGAAAAGAAAAACGCTGGCTTGCGTAATATCCTTTTGAAGGATCATAGAACAGATCACGATCATCCAGGTACACAATTGTCCAGAATGAATTAACCGGTGTCCATTCATTGTTTCTTTCCCGAATAACCGGATCAAAAGGACGCAGCATATCATCATAGGAATTGTTAATAAAACCTGTGCGAATTCCTCCTCCGGTTCCCAGAATGCCAAACTTGGTACCCCAGCGATAGGTGGCAGAAAGACCCACTGAAATAAACCATTGCTGATATTCCATAAGGAATTCACGGGGAGGCATTTTATTATCACGCCAATATTCTTCCCAGCTCCAGTAACCATCGGGGAAGGCATCTTCTTCATCGCCTTCAAAAATAGGCCCAGGGCCGTTATTTATCGGGGTAAAGCGCCTGGCGTGACTTATGGTCAGATCGACCATCCAAGACAGCGGTATTTCTTTTAACCAGCGCTGAGAATAAGAAAGTGCAAGGCTTTGCTGAGCTGTCGAAAAATTGATTTCTGCCCGCGCCTGATTTCCGTAACCAAAAAAATTTCTGTCGGTAATGCTCAGAAGACCTGAAATAGGAAAATCTTCCGGATCGGAAGAACCGGAAAATGTAAGGCCGAACTGAATATCCGTAGTATGTCCTTCTTCAACATTAATAATCAAATCCATCAGACCTTCTTCGCTGCCCGGAACAGGTTCCGGAAAAACAGTGGTAAAAAACTGAAGGTTCATCAGGTTACGAAAACCGGACATAACTTTGGAACTGGAATAAATATCCCCCGGTTCCAGGGGTATTTCTCTCAGGATCACATGATCTTTGGTTTTTTTATTTCCCCTGACAATGATATTTTCTATATGAGCCCTGCCCCGTTCCACTATCATTACTTTATAGGCTATGGTACCGTCTTCCATATCCCTGAATTCATCGCGGCGCAAATCGTTATAAATATAGCCGTTTTCCAGGTATATATTGACAATTCTCTGGAAGTCCGCTTCCATAATCAAAGCATTGGCTGTTTTTCCGATTTCGGAACGAACAAGTTTTTGAAGCTGATCGTCTGTAAATATATCATTACCTTCAAAACTAAAACCGGAAAAAGTATAGATACGTCCTTCAAAAAGACGGTAGGTAATGGTCATATTATTATTACCTTTGGCGTCTCTGACTACATCCTGGACTACATCGGTTACCTCTGCATCAAGATATCCTTTACTGTGGTAATAAAGAGCAACGGCATCCCGGTCAGCTATAAGTTTGACATCCTGATATGCACCGCTCCTTCCCGGCCCAATACCTTTGGCTTTCATGGAAAGCTGCCCTCTCAGGGTACTGTCAGAAAAAAGGGTATTACCTTCAAAAAAAATCTGAGTAACAACGACCTTTGTTCCTTCGGTTATATAAAAAACGAGTTCAACCGTATCGTTCTTTGCGGGCCTTGTTTCCGATCGCACCTGAATATCCGGAAACCCTTTTTCCGAATATTTATTGCGAATTGCCGATTCATCAGCGCTGATAAGCATACTGTTGGCAACATCGTTTACTTTACTGGAAATCGCATCGGTTAAATCACGCCGTTTTACTCCGCTGTTACCGATAAAGGTAATTTTTGATATGGTGGGACGTTCCGCAACCTTAAAAATAAGAATTACTTCATTACCCGCCTGATCCGCCGGTATTGCTGTAGGAGTGATAAATTCAAAATATTCCAGAGCATATAACCTTCCCTGGAGTTCCATAAATAGCTCATAAGTGAATATTTTACCGCGATAGGATTCAATAGCACCTTCCATTTCCGATTTTTTTATGTGTACCAATCCTTCAAAACGTATATCCCGAATAGGTTTACCCTGGTACCAGTCAGTTGGGGCGGATTCTTCCTGGGCAAAGCAAAAAACAGTTATTATTAACAAAAATGCTGCAAAAATTGAACGTGCCAACAACGACTCCTCAGTTTATTATACAAAAATCAAACAAATAATCAAAGGGACCAGCGCCAAATAATAGAAATGGACTGATTACTCACAAAATCGTTCACATAGAGATTCTCCAGATACAGAGGCCCGGCATTCCAGCGTACATCAAACAAGGGCGATCTGAGGTCTAGCCCTATATTCAGTTCAGGTCTCATCCCTCCGTATTCTGTCCGGTACGGATCATACCGGAATGCCAGCATTGCCTGACCAAAAAGATAAGGGCCGAAGTACTTACCCATAAAAACAGCGGTATTGTCCAAATAGTTACCCATAGTGGCCGGCTGCTCATCAGGCTCCCTGTTCCGGGCGGTCTCAAAAACAGCGTTTTGGAGTATCTGGGTCCTTAAAGAGAACATATCCAGCCCCAGAATGTTCCTTATTCTCTGTTCTATCGGGCGGAAAACCACCGGCTGCAGAATAACTGTGGCATCAGCTATTGATCTAATCATTGGATTAAATGTATTCAGGGGAGCAACGTTGTCCATAGGAGGAGCCTGACCCAATAAACTGTAAATTTCCAGCAAAGAAAGGGAGGGAATAGATTCGTAACGCGGGATGGTATTTTCCAGTTCACTTAATGGCACTTTGTCCATGATCATATAGATAGTAACCGGCCCTTCATCGTTATTATCCCGAATTTCCCCCCTTGCACTAATCAGAGGGTTCAGCGTTGGGTCGTTTCGGTTAAATTCAAGTAACCCCTCACGAATATAGTAACTCCTTGAGATGTGGAACAATTCTCCGCCGCGGAGAGCAATATTTCCGTCCATCGCAAATAACGATATACGGGTATCCAATATAATCTGTACTCCTGTGACAGACTCGCCGTATGTACGCAGTAAGGGAGTTCTGGCATTCGGCCAGAAGAATTCAACTCTTTTTCCGGTTTTGATCAGAACATCAGCTACAAAATCCGGCCCATCCGTACTTCTTGTCCCGGACATAGCGCCTTCTATTTCATCTTTGTTCAGAGTTATTTCGGTATCAGAAGCATCAACCTGCCCGGTTATTGTAAAGACTTCCTCTTCTTCATAGTCAAAATTAAGGGTACCTTTGGCATTTCCGTTTGCCAAAACACCTGAAATGTTAAGATCAAACGGAATTTCCCTGTCTACATCAACAGTAAGGTTCAGGCTCATGAGCCAGCGGTTAAAATTGATTGAAGCATTTACTATTCCATGACCATCCCCGCAGGGGGCATTTACAGGCCCAAAGTAAAACCCGCTGCCTTCCAGGGTAATAACCCCCGATCCGGGACCTATTTCTACAGGTATAAAGTCAGGCACCAAAAGGGTTATCCCCGTACCCCAGGCAATCCCGTCAAATTCCGGATCGTAAATTGAACCAAATAAGCGTGTTTCTCCGGTTATTATGCCGTCCGTAAAGTAGACAATCTTGTTCATCGGAAGAATATTCCATAGCCCTGCAAGATCAATAAACACTTCCGAAGCAAAAGCATCTATGGTTGTTCCTTCCAGAAATCCTGAGATATATCCCTGTACGGGAGAAGGATTTCTTAATGAGACAGAAAATACACCGTTCCCGGCTTTGTTTTCCCGGAATTCGGCGTTAAGCATATTTTGGTTTTGGAAACCGCCCGAAACATGATAAACAGAAGGGGTCTGACTACCTGCCGCTCCCGGTTCATTTACCGGAGTCCGGGTAAAGGCAAAACTTAGCGGTTCGGCCGTTTCAAGATCATTGATATATGCATACGGGATGTCAATAATTCCGGAAAGTGTATTCAGGCTTTCAAAATCAAACCAGGTTTTCATGGGTTGGAAATTTATCCCCAAAGATAAAAGCATTCCCAATTGATGATTATTTACAATGCCAAAAACCAGGGCTTCTGTTCTCAGGAGACCATCGTTTCTGTCCAAGGAAATATAAGGTATATTGCTTTGTATTCCTCCTATAGAAAAAATGAGCTGTGAAAAAACAAGTTTTTCCGGATCAAGCAGAGCACGGCCTGTCAGGGCAAAATCTTTTTCTCCAACCCTGCCGGTAAGCGATGTCAGGGAAAGGTTTATCAAATAATACCCGTCAAAAGACATGCCCCCGGACAATTCTCCCGAAATCTGTAAATTGTCTGCTGCAGCGGCAATTCTTTCTCCTTTAAAGTTTGCTATATTTCCGTGAAATTCCAGATTTCCGGATTCATAAAATAAATCACCGGCTATTTTTTCCGTTTCATCCGGATCGGTAAGAATAAACGAAGCATCAATAAAAGAAAAATTATTGTTCCAGACAGCAGCTGCAGAACCGGAAAGAGGGCCTGCCTGATCGGTATAGAAGATTCGGTCTGCATTCATACCGTTTTGATTGGCCTGACCTTGCGCAAACAGCTCTGTTCTGCCATTCAGTTCCTGAATTTCAAAGCGGCCCAGGCTAAGATTCCATGCATCAGGATTACGATATTCCAATCTGGTATCAAAACTCATATATGACCGTCTGCCACGATAAGGTATTGGAATAACTCTGCCCAGCGCAGAACCGGACCAGCGCCCCCCTTCGTTCATAACCTCAACCGAAAGGCCTTGATCGTTTCTCAGGATAAAATTGTTTTTGTTTCTGATTCTTCCTTCAAAATCATAGTTAAAATCAAGGTAGCCCAAATTACACTGAAAAAGGATATCTTCTGTATTTGCAAAATCCGTACTAAAATCAAACGATACCTGTCCCTGACTCCATCGAATCAACCCTTCGTGTAATTCCAGGTGATTTTCGTTACCTGTGACAGAAACCAGGACATTAGTACCTGTCCCGTAAACAGCTCTAAAATACCCGGTGTTATAGTTAAAGCTTCTGAAGTCAGTCTTAAAATCAATTTCCGTAGTTACAGCTATCTTTTGCGCCGTTCCGATAAACGAAGAATTCATTGTTATAAAAGGACGGGCCATATTGCAGAGATCGTCAGCAAAAATATTGTTTAATACCGCTGTTCCTTCCAAATAACCGGGTTTTTCGGCAAAGAAACCACGGCATTCAAAAGACGTCTTATAAACACCTTCACGGTAGCGTTCAAATCCCAAAAAATAATCTGCGCCGCCCGGTTTTTTGTTTATTTCTCCTCCAAAAAAAGCAAGAACCGTATTGCCCATAGACAAATAGGATGAATTTATCGTCTGCCCCCGGGCTGTCCTAATAAAGGACAGGGAGCCGTTTACACCGGTGTCTCCGGTAAGGCTGAAATCCGAAAAGACCAGCGATCCGTCAGAAAGCAAGGGAGAAAACCGGATATCCCCCGTATACCGGACAGAACCTCTGTATGCATTAATAACAAACTGCGAAAAATTGAGCTGTTTATCATTCCCATTACCTTCAAAGATAAAGCTGCGAACCGGGCTTTCCCGAATAGTATCCGGAACATCCCCGGAAATTATAAAATTGTAGGATGTGATACTTTCAGAACCATCATGTACTCCGCTGTTTTCCGTTGTAAAAAGGCCTGCGTTTCCGGAAAACTTTAAAGAGAGAACAGGAGCAAACATTTCAAGCGGCCCTCTGAAATGAACGATGCTGGAAGGTACAAAGCGGTCTGCCTTAAAAAAACCCGAAAACCTGCCGGTATTATGGTGGTATACGGCGGAAAGCTCCAGGGGAAGGCCGTCATCTTCCTTTTCAAGGACAATTCTGTCCTCAAAAAAAGAAAGGATAAAACCGATTCTGTCTGCCGTAAAGCCTCTGCCCTCAATTGAATCTATTCTAATAACAGCATTTCCCCGATCAAGTTCTTCTGAAAACGAACCGTTAGCATTCCCTTCCAGGGTAATAGCTCCGTCCATAAAAGGATCTTTTTGCCAAACACCATTAAAGGTAATCTGACCTTCCCGAATCTCCCCATTAAGGAAAACACCAACCACAGAAAGAACTGTATTTCCGTTTGCAAACGAAACTTTTCCATTGCGAATATCAAAAAGACATTCAGGAGGCAAGGTAAGTCTTTTGGGATTATCAGAAAACCGCCCTTGTTTTTCTTTTTCAGAAGAAAACCCGCTAAAGAGATCCTGAAGATCCCTGTCCCTTTCGGTATCAAAAGAAAATTCAGGTCTGTCCAAACTCAGGTTACGGATCGCTCCTATGCCTTTTCCCCGGATAATATCCCATAGTGAATATTCAATATAAAGATGACCGGCGGCTATAAGAGGGTTTATTTCATCTCCAACGGTTAATTCCCGAATATCTATTTTACTGATTATCGAAGGCGCCAGCGAACCATAGCGTATGGGACGATTCAGGATTTCTTCTGCCTGCTTAATTATTCTTTCACGAACAACAACTATGTTTTCATTGATCAGCGCCATAATGGGCCGAAACGCAAGGGCAGTGGTTCCCGCAAGGGTCAAAAAAATGAATAATTCTACAAGCACGAGACGCTTGGTACGAGCGGTATACACCTTTATCCCTATAAAATGATCATAAGCAAGTCTTTTTCAAAACTAACAGAGTTTTGGAAAAAGCTCAACTTTTTGGATAGTACTACCCATTATCTATATCGGCAAAAACGTGATATTTCTATCTATATTGTAGCAGCTATTTACAAACACCTGATTACAAAATATACTTTACAAAAGTATACCAGTAATTTTCGGAGCTGCGGTGCGGGCATGATCTTAAAAAACTTTGCCGTCATAGAGGGATGCGATGGGAGCGGCACCACTACACAGGCAAAACTCCTGGAAAACAAATTAAAATCAAAGGAAAACCAAAAAACTGCCGGTTTTTCGGCTGCGGAACCAAAAGCGAAATACAGTTTAATTCCATATTTTGTAACCTGCGAACCAACACAGGGTCCCGTTGGAACTTTAATACGGCGCATACTGAAAAGAGAAATACCCGCAGAAAAAGAAACCCTGGCCAGGCTTTTTTCGGCAGACAGGGCGGAACATCTTTATGGCCCGGAGGGTATTGTAACACGCTGTAACCAGGGTGAACTTGTAGTTTCCGACCGGTATACACCTTCATCTCTGGTCTACCAGGGATTGGAATGCGGCAGGGAACTGCCGGAACTTCTTAATTCTGCATTTCCCTATCCGGAGCTCCTTGTTTATATTGACCTGGACAGCGAAGCAGCCATTGGACGCATTGGAAAACGTAAAGAACAACGGGAAATTTACGATCATTTGGAATTTCAAAGCCGTGTCCGCTCTGCTTATCTGGAACTCCTTCCGTTTTATGAAGAAGCCGGAGTCAGGGTTCTCTGTCTTGACGGAACAAAAGAACCGTCCGAATTGGCTCTTGAAATCTGGAATGAAGTAGGTAAAATGCCGATAATGAATAAGTAATGCCCAAAAGCGTCTTTGTTATTGTGTTGTTGCTCGTTACATCAGTTAATTTGTTTATCCCGCCGGAAGCCGGAGCCTACATAATTATGTACAAGGAACAGTACTATAAACTGTACCATGTACATCACCAGCAATATCCCGACGATACTATGGAAAATATTTTCTGGCTTGAAATGGCTCTTAAGGCCGACTTTTGCAACCCACTCTACGCTCTGGCCCGGATTGAAACAGGAGAACAGTACGAAAAGTATTGCTATCTGTTTATGATGCATCTTAACCTGAAAATGATTGAACAATACCTGTACTTGGCCAATAAATTCAACAAACGTCATGCCTATTTTTACAATGCTCCCTGGAAAGAAGAAAACCTGAAAAGTCTTGATATTGCAGAAAAATATTTTGAAATTGCAAAGTACTATTGGAAAGAAACATTATCCTGGGCGGAAAAAGTCCGGGAAAAACGGTTCCGCTTTATGAGACTTGGCAATGTGCAATTCTGGGAAGATGAAGCATACAGGATTATTGACTTGGGCACATTGAATTACGGCAAAACCATCGATCGGGAATTGGCCATGCTTTATACAGTCCGCGAGCAATTCCAGGCAATGGAAGGACCGAACGATTAAAACAAATCCCCCTGCAGCGGTTTTTTAGGCTGTTCCGGTTTTTTTACCATTGCAAGAAAAGCCTGTTCATCAATAATGGCTATTCCCATTTCGCCCGCTTTTTTGTTTTTTGCCGACCCCGATTCTGTATCATTGGTTACAAGGTAAGAAAGATCCTTTACCACAGACGATTTAACAGAACCGCCCAATGTCTTTACCGTTTCTTCTGCAGTACTGCGTTTTATTGTTTTTAATTCTCCGGTAAAGCAGAAAGAAATACCTCTTAGCGGTTGTTCTTCTTCACTTTTGGGCGTAGCTATACTGATAATTCCTGCGCCAAGGATCTTTTGGATTTCCGGAGCGAGTTCTGCTATACCGCTGACTATTGTTTTTGCGGTAATTTCTCCGATACCCCAGATTTTTGACAATTCCTGTTCTTCGGCGTTCTTTAGTTTGTCAAGGGTATTGTACCCGGCAGATACAGCCCTTTCCATGATCAGCTCCCCTACTCCTTCCAGATCGAGTCCTGCCGTAAAGACCTGCAGAGGAAGTTCCCGTTTTGCTCTGATATTACGAATCACTTTGGCGGCAGAGGCTTCACCCATACGTTCGTATCCGGAAAGTTCTTCGGCCGTTAATGTATAGAGATCGGAAATATTCCTGACCCTTAGTGAATCAAATAACTGCAGTAACAGTTTTTCTCCCAGCTCACGGATGTCGAGGACGGAAACCCACTTTTCCAGCCTGTGATGAAGCCGCTTGGGACAATCTGCGTTGGGGCAAAAAAGTCTGGTTCCTTCGTCCTGAAGCGCCGTACCGCAGCTCCTGCAGATATCGGGAAATTCAATTTCGCTGAGCTTTCCTGTCTCCAGCGCTTCGGGAGGCGCAAGCCCTTCTATTTTTGGTATGATCTCTCCGCGTTTAACAACTGAAACGGCAGAGCCTATCTGCAGTCCCATTGCCCTGATCATGTCCGGGTTATTAAGGTTTGCACGCTGAACTGTTGTCCCGGCCAGCCTGACCGGATCAATTATACCGATAGGTGTATAGGTGGCGCCTGATTCACTCCATTCCACTTCCCTGAGTATGCTGAATGCCGTTGTCAGTTCAAATTTAAAGGCAATCTGCCGTTCAGGGCGGGCACGACGGAGGTCTGCGGGATCGGTAGTCTTATCTTTAACTACAAGGCCGTCTATATCAAAAGAAAGCTTTTCTCTTATACCAGCTATTTCTTCCCGGTATGCAATTATAGACGGAACGTCAGGAAATTCTTTGGATTCGGTAACATCAAAGCCATTGTATTGCAGCCATCTGATTTTTTCGCTTTCATCCTTAAAAAAATTATCGTCCCCGGCTGCAGAAACATCGTAGGTAATCAGGGTAAGATCTTTACAGCCATTGCCGTCTTTACGGCGCATTAAGCCGTTGGCTGCGTTGCGGCAATTTGCCTTATCCGAATATTTTTTCCGCCAAACATCGCGGGTCATTATTACTTCACCCCGGATACCCCCGGAAAAAGATGTTTTTAAAACAGGTACTAATCCCTGCATCAGCCGGGCGTTAGCAGTTATCTCATCGCCTGTGGTTCCGTCTCCGCGTGTAACCGCTTTTGCAAGCGCACCCTTTTCGTACTGGAGTTCCAGACTCGCACCGTCCAGTTTATACTGAACCAAAAACCCGCCGAAATCCCGGTTCTTACCGATTTTTTCGGCCCATAAGCTGAATTCTTCCGGATTGGCAGCTTTTTCCTGACTGCCCATAGGAATTAGATGTTTAGTCTTGGGAAAACCGTCGGCGCTGTCCTTTCCTACTTTGGCAAAGACAGGGTTCTTTGGATCAAGTGATTTTAATTCATCCCAAAGAAGGTCAAACTCAACATCAGAAATTTCAGCTTCGCCGTTATAGTAAGAGCGCTGGTATTCTGTAATAAGTCTTTCCAGGGCTTTTATACGTTCGGCGCTTTGTTTCATAACAACTGACTCCCCCGGCTCTGAAAATTATTTTCAGGCATTTTGCTTAACCAGATAAATTTCCTTTATTGGGTGATTTTTATCAATACCTTTTTTTTCGAATTTGGTCATGGGACGCCAGGAAATACCCTTGGCAAAAAATTCTCCGTTGGGATTATAAAGTTCCGGCATTGAAGAAAACAGCGCCAGTGTATCCTCTGCATAGTCTTCGCAATCGCTTACCATGTAAATATACCCCCCTGATATAAGCCGTGAAACAAGAAGTTCCGCGAAAGGTTTTTGCACCAGTCTTCGCTTATGGTGACGTTTTTTGGGCCATGGATCGGGAAAGAAAATATGAAATGCCGATACGGAAAACGGCCTGATCATTTTTCCGATTACGTCAACCGCATCGTGTTCAACGATCCGGACATTGGAAAGGGAACGCTGTTCTATTTCCCAGAGCAGCTTTCCAATCCCTGCCCGAAAAACCTCAATTCCCAAATAGTTATTGCCGGTATTGGCTTCCGCAATATCCGCAGTTGCCTTTCCCATTCCAAAACCTATTTCCACCGTTAAAGGATGATCATTGCCGAAAAATCCGGCAAATTCGGTAATGTTATCAGAAAAGGGAACAAGGTATTGTCCGCCTGTTTTGTAGGATTTTTCCTGAGCCTGGCTCATCCTGCCCGACCGAAGAACAAAACTTTTGATTTGCCTGGTATTTGTCATGTACCCTATTCACCGGAATGCAGATTAATCACGCAGCGGAACAATGTCGGTAAATGCAGAAACAGAACGGGCGGGATCCCTTGCCCAAAGGGCCAATGATGTTGCCTGAGAAGGAAGTCCCAGGGCAGAAAGATTTCCTTCCTGAGAAAGCGGTATTACGGTAACAAGATAATTCCCCGCATTGTCATATACAAGCAGGTTTTGTTCGGGAAACCGCGAGTCTATACTGTACCGGTCTCCGGTTATGGTAAGACGGGGAAAAAGCCGTTCACTTTCCTGAGGAGTATCAAAACTAAACAGCCGTTCTGCACGGTTTCCGCCTTTGTCGGTCAGAACAGCCCTGAACTGCCCTCTTGGAAGGCTGGAGGAGTCTTCCATTGCAATAGTCCTGCTTCCAATCCAGGTATCATTACCTGCAGTTTCCTTAACCCAATCTTTGCCGGTTAAATGCCATGAAAGGCCTTCCCAATCGTGATACAGCCATAGATCTTCCAGGTCTTCTATTCCGTCATTATCATGAGGCAAGATGAAAAAAGTAAACCGTTCCGCCGGTCTCCCGCCGTTTTCGTAATAAACAAGTTCCAATGAACCGTGAACGATTTCCGGAGCGGCCTGAGAACAGGAAAAAAAACAGAGTATCAAAAAAAGAGGTATAAAACAAAAACTGACTGTTTTCAGCCTAAAAAACAGCATGGCTGTACCTAAAGAATAAAAGTAAGCGTGGTGATAGTTTGACCCATACCGGAAGACTGTGTTTGATTTACCATGGATTCAAACCGGATTCCCATATTGCTGCATGCCTCGTCCAGGAACGAAAGATAAAACATTCCAAGATCCAGATCATTCCCGCTTTTGTTCAGTTTTTTGTAGAATTCCGAAAGATTAAATCGTCTTGCATCAACATTTTTTGTCTGAGCCATGCTTTCCCGTGTTGCGGTAAAATTTATATCCTGATCGTAAAGCACCACCTGGAATTTTCCTCTGGTTCCCATAGCCGAACTTATTCCCCCCAGCTTCCAGGAAAATGTAAGCAGGTTGTTTTTTTTCCGCAAAGAATCAATAACGGGGAGCCTTAATTGCGGATCCCGAATCACATGTTTTACATCAAGATTCTCGTTCCCGTACAGCCGCTTTGCTTCTTTCTGGATATTCAGGTTTGCAATATTGGAAGCCAATTCCATAAGCATTAAAGAAGAATATTCGGCAATGTTTGTTTTCTTAAGGAATTCAACCAAACAAAGCCGTACCGGTCTGAGCAATGCTAAAAAATCACGGGTTTTATTAAATTTTAGTATAATAAACCATGCCAGCGGGTAAATCGAAGAAACCATACTTTGCAATATTTCCAGGCGATTTTTCTTTTCGTCCTGTTCAAGGGAAGTATCGTTTTCAATATTTTTTAATATCGGATCCAGCAGTTCCGTCTGGATTTCCGTTAATTCCTCCGTATGGCGCTCTATAAATGACTGGAGCATCCCTTCTTTAAACTGGGTTTTTTCATCAATAACCATAGAAGGATTCTGACGGTTCCACTGTTTCAGCGACTCCGACGACAGGAGTTGTTCCAGAGATGTCTCTGCAAAATTGCGGAATAATATACTGAATACAATGAGTTTTGAAAGTTCAATAATATCTGTCCGGTTTTCTACAGGCTCAACTCCGGAAACTTCGATTTTGGAGATATAGTTCATCATTACCATGCGCTGGAGAAAATCCGCAGTAATTTTATCCAGAAACACTCCGTAATCTTCTGTCTGATCTCCCATTTTAAGGCGGTTTATTTTTACATTTTGGCGGAACATTGCGGAAGATCCGGCTTCCGTAAAAACAAATTTAAGGGGAAGTGATATTAACTGTTTCCGTTCGTTTGCTGCCATTACCAACCGATTTCCAAGTCCAGAGGGGCGTCAAGATAAACAAGATCCCCCATTGACACGGTATAATCCACCGTATTATTCCGTACGGAACAAGTTCCCGGATACCGCTGAACGCTTTTTCCGTTGCCGTCAAACCATGCGGTTTTTGCCGGTCCCGGAACCGATAAAGAAAAAGAAAAATTATAACCAAGAAAAGCTGATTCAATCATTTCTTTGAATGCAGGCTCGCTGTTTTCTCCGGCAGGAAAGCGCAGGGTTATTTTTTTGCCTTTTAAATCAACCTGAAACTGCTGATCCCCGTTTTCCATTAATGCCGCCAGAGCTTCCGGTGAATCAAAGGCAAAATCTGCATTAACGATCAAATCTTTTTCGTCCTGCCGTGACGAGAAGGATACCATGCGAAGTCCCGGAATCCGGGCAACAGTCCGTTCCAGGTCTTCCTTTCCTGCCGGCAGCGGAAGCATTCCTTCATTTCCTTCGGTTTTTCCCATGTTGTACAATTCAAGGGAAATCCGGTATTCCTGAGAAATGGTACCCGACCCATCGCCATTAATTTTAATCTGCGAAGAAGCCCCGATACAAGAAACCAAAAAAACAGGAATAAGCGTCAGAATATACAGTGTGAATCCACCATATCTCTTATTGTTTCCTGACATATATTAAAACTCCTCTGAATGGATTTTTACATCCTGAATACGAAGCCCTATTTCATTTTCAATCATTTTTAGTGCTTTGTTCAAGACCGATTCGCCAAATACACTGGAATTTGACACAAAAGCTCCTCCAATATGTGCAAAAGAAAGGGAATCCTGCAGATCCACCTCGGCAGCGCTCAGGTGAAACCGGTTTTTTAACCTTTCGATTAAGGATTTTACTATTCGCCGCTTATCTTTGAGGCTTACCGCTTCGGGAATTTCAAAAATAAGCTGAATCATGGATATAATCATATTCCCCGATAATAATTATAGATGCAAAACGTGGTTTTGCGAAGCATAAAGCGCTTTAGCACAAAACCGGCCTTGAAAAAAAGGATAACTCTGACAGTGGTTTTTCTGGGAACACTGTTTATCGCAGGCGCCCAGGAACTGACTTCCGAACCTGACGGAGAAAGAAACTTAACCCATTCAGAAGCTCTGATTGCTCCGCAAGAGAATGAATATTCCTCCGGCCAAACAGATGATGCTACCCCTAACCGGACTACTCAAAGAGCGCTGAACACCGCAGAAACAGCCGCAGAAAAACACCGCAGGGAAATAGCGGAAGAAGCAAGCGCCCAGCTTATCAATATGAATATCTGGGACACCAATGTTTCACTTTTTTTAAACGGTTACTGGAAAGGCTCCCTGAGTGTCAATTGGGGCCTTGCCAATTCACCTATGGGCACGGCTCCTGAAACAAAAGATTCCCCCCTGCTTTTTACCCAGGAAGCGGACCTGACACTGTCCCTGTGGATATGGCAGAAATGGTTTCTGGAAGTTTCATTTATTGATGATTACAATTTAAACACCTACCGGGCAGGGTACCAGGGGTTTCCCGGAGAAACAATTCAGTATGTAGGCATAGGCAATACAGGTCTGGACTTTCCGGTTTTTTCTTACCTGGATCTGGGAGGAGACTCTACCTCGTCATTCGGTGTATACGGACGTTTTGGTTCCGAAGAACTAACCTTCCATACAATGGTACGTTACGATGCAGCAGCCAGGGAAGAAAGAACATTTGTAGGCAATCGTGAACGGAGTTTTTCCACCACCATACCCGACAAGCCTTTGCGCGGACGATCATTTGTCCTGCCCGATGATAATATAGCTTCCATTCCTGTTGTTTACCTTGAAGATAAAGACGGTTCTCTGTCAGGAGGAGGCCGGCGATGGAGAATAGCCGGTCCCAGTGAAGCTGCAGTCAGCAGTTTTGATGGTTTGGTTGAATTGGTCAGAGAACCGCAGGGGATGGTAGCGGTAAGTTATGTTGGCGGATATTCTCTGGGTACCTATACCTCAACGTCCAGTTTTCTCGGAAAAGTACAAGAACACTTTGGCAGTGATATAGATCTGTCAGCCTACCCCCAACCGGGCGGAGGCGCAGGTGTTCCGAATACTATTACTATTAATGGTATTACAGCCCTGCCTATCTACGAACCGGGAACTTTTTCCCCATTTGAACGGCAAAGCAGGTATATGTCGCCTTCAAATACGACCGAAGATGCGGCACTGATCCGTCTTTCCAGCGGAGAACGTCTAGTCAATTTTGATGTGCTGCCGGCCAACACGCTTTCTATGGATATCGCCATGTATATCCTTGCCGGAGACAATACCGGCCGGAATATATTTGAAATTGTTTACCAAAACTATGGACGTGCAAGAAGAGAGCCCTATTCCTGCTGGCCTTTAGCCGACGATTACCCTGAGCTTTATTTACCCGGTTCTCCGGTTTTTAATGAAGATATACGGCTGCGCTTTACAAGCTATGGAGCAGCGGGAGCCTATTATATTGGAACGGACATAATACCCGGCTCGGTAATGGTCTACCGTGCCGGTATTATCGATTCACAGGTAAACTACGATCCCGGAAGCGGAAATGTTACCCTGACAAGTCCTGTTGGGTTCAGTGAAGTTATACGTATCTCTTATTTAAAACGAAGCGAAGAACGCAGACTGGGAAGCCTTGCCGCCGGAGTGGGGCTTATCTACAAACCGGAAAACAGCCCCTTTAGCGCCGAAGCAGCTCTGGGTATGCGCTGGAACATTTCGCAGGAAGCGTATACCGAAGAAGGGGCAACCAGTCCCGGCACCGTTGGCCTGAGCGCAAAGACTTCCTGGAACTACGACAGGCTAAAGGCAAGTCTTTCTCTGGGACTTGCTTTTGAACAGCCGGATACAACAGGGCTGTACCGCATTGCAGGTATGGAAGGAAACTCTGAAATAGTTCTTGGGATGTCAACGACAGCAGGGTTTCTTACAAAAATACCTGCTGAAAACCCCGTTCTTCCTCCTACGGTTGTTTTACCCCCTACTGCCTTCCCGCTTACCGCATCAAACCGGGCATCGTTGGTTTACCGGAATTACCGGCAGTCAAATTTTCTGGGCAGTGTTGAACTAAAATCCATTGAATGGTCCGCTCCTGTTATTTCCGGCTTGGAAGGACCTTATCCGGCCAATGAATCACCAGTAGGAGATGTCTATGTTGCAGAATTTGAATTAACCGGCTCTCAGTCATGGACTGGTTTTCAGGCGCCCCTTGGCAGAGACGGGGACTTGCTTGAACAGGCACGAGAAATTGTTATACCACTGCGTTTTTATGATTTTTCAACAAATTCCCCCGATATTCTGGTAGTCGCTCAATTTGGTGTTTTTCCGGATGAAGATTCAAATAGTACGGAAAATCCGGGATTGATGATCGAAGCTCCGATTTTTTACAATACAGGCCCTGGCTGGACTTTACCCGGAGGCCTGATTGGAATGCCGGATCCATCGAACGGAAATTCCATTGCTATTACCCTGACCGATGACATGCGCCGCAAACTTCAAAGCGCAAATCATATGCGGATACTTATCATCAATACAGGCAGTTCAAGTTTTTCGGGCAGAGTCCTGGTTGCCAAACCTTACATCCTTGGAGCAGGCTGGCGAGCTATTACACTTGAAGCTGGTATAATTAAGGCTGCTCAGGATACAGTGGTTGCCGGTGTATCGGTAACAGAACGGACTGATTCGTCCCTTCAAACCGGCAGGATAAGCCGGCTCCACGAAAGCGGAGTAAACCATGTTCTGAAAGTAGAGTGGAATGGTATGGAGTCGGCGGGAACGGACGGCAGAACATCCACCATTCCTCTTTCCGATTACCGGGTTTTAAGTTTTTATTTAAAAGGGCCGGTTGAAGAAACCACTCCTTCCGGCAATCCAGGTTTTCATTTTCTGGTTTCCCAGGGGCCCAATACCAATCCGGCATTGGAAGTGATAATCGAAGATACAAGTTGTTTAAGTGCTGCCTGGAATACTGTTGAAATCAATTACCGTGATAAAAAAGTCCTTGTAAACGGCCAATCTGTATCAGCCAGCGTTAATTATAATCCCGGCGCTTTACGGCAAAACCAGGGGAACGGAGATTTTGTCGGAGACGGACAATCCCACTATATCGCTGCGTATATTGTAAACAATGCTGGCGTAAATTCTGACGGCACGTTTTCTATTGACGAAATATGTCTGGAAGACCCGTCTCCATCGTACAGGTTAAACAGCGGCGCGACGCTGGACTGGCGGCATCCCGATGCGCTTGTCAGCATCGGGGATACAAAAGTTGTTTCCGGAGCTGTCGTTAACACGGCTTTTGAAAGCGCCGTTGTGGGTAATCCTTTCGAAAACAGTGAAGAAACGTTTGCCGGATTCCAGTCAAGATCACGCGGAGAATTAACGGTTTTGGATACCCGCCTTTCGGGAAATTTAAATTTTACTGTTTCCAACGACATCAAATACTGGAGTGCGGGACATGGGATAAACCGCTCTTTCGGTCCCTTGTCGATCACCGAAAATTACAACACTGCCCCGCCTCCCAATGACGAAACGATGAATCACCTGCTTTCTTTCAGGCTGAACACACCGGTTTACGGAAACTTTTCGTCTTCGATCAATTACCAGTACCGCCGGTTAATGCGGCAATGGACGGCCTCTACAGGCATGCAGAGCGAAAAAAACGGGCGTCCCGGTTTTTCTCTGGAAGGAAACATAAACTATCTGGAAAAGACCGAAAAAGTACGGGACTGGATGCCCAACTATGCAGAAACCTGGGCTCAAAGCTGGACTGCTATGGTTCCGGACAGCGGTTCAGGTTCTGCGGAAAGCCCCATACAAAACCGGGATATGCGCGGGCGGGTTAATTTTAATCTTGACTATTCGCCGGTAGGAGCGGAGCTTTCTTTTGAAGGAAACAGCGCAGCTTCGATTCCTTTTGAATATACGCGATCCGGTTCCATCGCACGAATCGAAGCGCCGTTCGGTTTGGGCAGAATAAAGGGCCGGCTTCGTTCACAGCGCAATATTTCCCAAACCCTGAACGTCGCCGGTGTTACACTTGGCGATGACCTGGTTCATTACGGACAAGGCTTTTCCGAAACTTCCCGGCTCTGGCAAACAGTTCCGCTATACGCCCTTTTTGATCCCCGGCTTAATTCCTCTATGGAAAACTCCCGGTCAAACTTCATCAGCAGCGGCTTTAGACCGGAAAACATCCGTTTTCATGAATTGCTGGCGCTTAACCTTGTTTTTCCCGAACGATACGATGTTTATTCCCTTATCGTTCCGGTCAGCCATTTTACCCAATTTGACAGAACTATGGAACAGCGCATGGATACGCTGCTTGATGTATTTACGATCAGTTCCGGTTTTGGGTTTTCTTCGATCAACCTTTTCGGTGCAATGGGTACAAAGCCGGTATTTAATTTTTACCGGAATGACGAGCTGCGCCATTCAATAACCGGAATCGTTTCTTTTCCGCGCAATGAAGATCCATTATGGAGAGTACAGGCTGAGCAAAATCTAAGATTATTCGGCTTTAACGGAGCTGAACTGGATTTAAAAAACACATATACCATTATCCACAGCATCAGGACAGGATGGATAGACAGTTTTATGCTTTTATGGACAGTGCCCAGAGAAAACACCCTCCTTTCGTCACTGTACAATTCTGGCATGAAAAGATTGATTGGGAAGGATAATTTTCCATCTCTGTCTGAATTGGCATCAAGCGAACACGAACGGCTTATCAGGGAATCTTTGGAACTGGTACTGGATTATTCGGATGAATACGGCGCTTTTTCCCTGTTTCTGGGCCATGAATCGGTTGTCAGAATAATCGGAAGACTTACACTTACGGGTTTTGCCAAGCTTGGCATTCAAAGGAATGAAAGATATGATACGACCAGCTTGCTGCTCAGCTTCGGAACCACTTTAAGCATCAGTTTTTAATTGTTCAACAGCTTTTTCTATTTCCTCTTTTTTTTCTTCGCTCAATGTGCCGTTTTCCAAAACCTTACGGTATTCTTCCAGGGCTTTTGCAGGCAAGCCAACTTCCGCAAGATATGCCGCATATTCGGCGCGTACCAGCGGATTGTCCTGTTTCAGAAGGCTGTTGTTATAGGCATCTGCGGCTTCTGCTTTGCCTTGCCGTCTCCGGGATCGGGCCAGAACAAGCAGCGCTTCCGGACTTTCGGTATTGTTGAATTTAACAAGTATTCTTTCGGCTTCTTCAGCTTCTCCCAGCGCCATTAAAACAAGAGCATAGTTGTAGCCTTCGTCATAACTTTCCGGCACAAGATCCAGAATTATCCTGTAATAGGAAACTGCCTTTTCCGGTTTTTCCAGTTTAATATACGTATAGGCTGCAGCTCTGAGGGCAGCTATGTTTTCTCCGTCCGCTTTAATAACGTGTTCAAAATATTCCGCAGCGGCTCTGTAACGGCCTGTTTCATAGGCAATACGGCCCAGATTATATTCGCAAGCCATTTTTGTAGATTTATTGAATTTTGCCTTGTTAAACCAGGTTTCCGCTTCGATGTATTTTTTTAATTCCAGATATGCATCACCAATGGCATAGTATTCTTCCGCTTTTGCATCAGAAGTAATACAGGATAAAAAGGATAATGCAACCGGTAAAAGAAGCAACAATAATCCCGCTAAAGCACAATACTTCTTTATTTTTAATATATTGCGTATTGCCATTTTTTCAGGTTCTTAAAACAGTATCTTCAATTTCACGAAGCTGTTCCCTGTACAACCGGGCAATATTTGCACCGTAATCCGCAATAAGCTGGATAATATCACGCGGCTGTTCAGGCTGGTCTCTTCCGTTAATACGGTCTCCCGCATCGCCAAGACCGGGCAAAATATAAGCCAGTTCATTCAGTACAGGGTCCATCCACAGTGTATAGACAGTACAATGTTCCAGCGCACGAACTACACGGAGCGCACCCTTTAAGGCGGCGATTACATTAACAAAACTGACGGATCGCGGTTTAATGCCTTCTCCCAAAAGGTACTTAACAACCGTTACAAGGCTTCCGCCTGTTGCATTCATTGGATCGGCAAAAATCAAATCTTTATCGTTCAGTAATTCCAGATTAAAATACGATTTATCCAAATCCAGAATATACTCCATATCGTTTTCGTGCTTTGAGTCATCACGGGTGATTTTAAACAGTGCAAAAGGAGTAACGTAGCCGTGCGAAGAATATTCTTCAATTTCCTTGGAAAAAATCATAGAAGGAAGCAATGCTCCCCGTAACATAACGCACATAACGGTGTTTTCGATTTTTTCGTCTACATTGTTTATCTTATGAACAGCAAAATTCTGCACGGGCACATTTACCGGAGTTTGTATAAACAGGTAGTTTTTGTTGGATGCAGGCATAACTCCGTAGGCCAGCTTAAAAAGCATCTCATAAGCCCGTTGTATGTAATAAACAAATTCTTCGTTTTCTGTACGGTAATCCCTGAGTTTGGCTATAACCCTGGATGCTTCGCTGTGGCTTTCCTGGGGAGTAAGAAAAGAATAAACCCGGAGTCCCTGTTCATCCCTGCACAGTTCCTGCATTGTCGTTCCCATTTCGTTGTAGAGTCTGATAAGGTTATCTTCTTCGCGCTTTTGTTCGGTTACAAGCCGGGTTGTGGAAAGAATATTAAAACATGCAAGAGCTTCCCGGTAAAGACTGTCCATGCGTGAAAGATTTTTCTTGTCTGATTCTGTAAGAAAACCGTCAAGGTCTTCCGCTTTTAGTACAATTTTATTCATAGATGAATTTATTGTACTCATGTGCGGCTAATACTGCAATACGTCAGCGTTCGGGTACGGAGTCCAGACGCGGATTGTTCAGTTGAGAAACCGCCCTGCCCCTTAATTCTCCGCTTGCGTTATCCCGGAGAAAAGTCCAGAGTTCCCTGGCGGCGCCCCGGCGGTTTACGGCATAAAGTGAATTGCCAAGATAATATACGGTCTTAAAGTATTCAATCTCTTCCAGGTAGGCAAGGAGATCCCGTCTCCGCCCTATGTCGTTCATAAGACCGGAAAGGCTTGTAAACGTATAATCGTATTGGGCGTGGAGAAGCGCATCAATAATAACTGAATTCTGAATCAAGAACGCAAACAGCAGGTTTTCTACAGCCCGCTCGTGCCTGCCGCTGTTGTAATAATAAAACCCCATTGTTCTGTGGGCTTTTTCCACATACGGTTCGTTGTGCCGGAAAAGAAGCAAAAACCTGTTTACCCCATTGGTTTCCAGACTCTTTAACAAATTGGACCGGGTAAAGGATTCCCGGCTCCACAAGGTATCTGTTTTAAGAACATCATCCAGGACTTTGGCCATTTCCGTATATTCACGGCGCAGCTGCCGGATTCCTGCAATTTTGTACAGTATCTCCCTGCCGAATTCCGGGTTTTCCAGCTGCGTTCTCTGGTCGTAAGCCTTTTGGTATTGACTAAGGGCTATGCTGAATTCCCCTTCCACCCGGTATACTTCTCCCAGCCAGAATTCAGCTTCGGGGTAGTTTTTAAGGCGGCCCAGTTCGGTTAAAGCGGCATTTGAAGAATTGTTAAGCCTTGCTTTTGGCACACGGTAATAGAGCTCTTTAAGGGCGTCCGCAGCGTCTACACGGAATTCCCTTTCTATGTATTTTTCCAAAAGGCCCAGGTCATCCCTAAGCCCCCGTACCGCATGGAGAGAAAGAACAGTAATAAGATCCCGTTCCATTTTGGCATAGTAGGTTTTTCTGCTTTCCCGGGCATCTTCAAAATGGCGCAGGGCATCGCCGTAAGCGCCGTTCCTGAAATACCGTTTCCCTTCTTCCAGGGTAATCCACCAGGGATCGTTCCTCCGCTGCTGGGCGGCAGCAAACGCCGGAAAAAGAACAAACAGACCCAGCAGAACAGCTAAATAACGAAGGGTTAATCGAAAGACAGAAATTTGAAAGGCGGAATCCGGTTTCCTGTTCATAGCTTTACATTATAAGTATCGGTATATTTAGCATTTCCTTCAATCATTCATATTTCCCCTACCCTTGACATCGTCTTAAAGTAGGTATGATAATCCCTGTTGTGCAGGAAAAGCTGTCTTCCCGTGAACAGGAAATTTTCGACTTGCTGCTTAAGGGCAGTTCGCCTAAAGAGATAGCCTTTAAGCTTAATATTGGGTATTCTACGGTCGATTACCACCGGTCTAATTTATACAGCAAGCTGGGTATCCACAGTATTCAGGAGCTTCTTGCCACATACGGGAAAGACGGCGCCGTAAATGCTGCCGGGCCGGAGGCTGCGCCCGTTGAGGACAGGGTCAGGAAACATAGGCGGTTCCGGGTGCTGCTTTTTGCCGGAATAGCGTTTCTTGGCGTGTTAATGTTTTGTGCGGGGTACTTTTTTGCCAAGCCATCATCGACAATACCTTTAATGCCGGCGGCGTGCGGAACGTCTGCTGACGACAGTCGGTTTAAGCCGCGGTATTTGGTTCCCGATGATTACATGGCCGATCCGGCAGCCCGTGTCTTTAACGGAAGGCTGTATGTGTATCCCTCCCACGACAGGGACACAGACGGTTATCTGGGCAACAAGGATAACGGCGGCGAATACGATATGGTCGATTACCATGTGTTTTCGCTGGACGATGTTGCACACGGAGACGTAACCGATCACGGGGTTGTCTTGGCGCTGTCCGATATCCCCTGGGCGCACGGTCAGTTATGGGACAATGACGTTGCGCACAAAGACGGCAGGTATTACATGTACTTCCCGGCAAAGGACCCGGACGGCATCTTCCGTATCGGCGTTGCCATTGCAAGCCGACCCGAAGGCCCGTTTGTACCGCAGGCTGAGCCGATGCACGGAAGCTACAGCATAGACCCCTGCGTGCTCGAAGATGACGGCAGTTATTATATGTACTTTGGGGGACTCTGGGGCGGACAGCTGCAGCTTTATAACGACAACACGTATGAATACGCGCCGGAAAGGATGAATATGCCCTATGTTACCGCGGGCGAAACCATAGCGCCGCGGGTAGCCAAACTGAGCAGCGATATGCTCCAGTTTGCGGAACCCCCCAGAGCGGTAGAGCTTCTTGACAACGCCGGCCGCCCCTTTACCCAGGCTGATAAAGAAACGCGCTTTTTTGAGGCTTCGTGGATGCACAAGTACAAGGGGAAGTATTACTTTACGTATTCAACAGGCGATGCCCATACGATATGTTACGCTGTCGGCGACAATCCGTACGGGCCGTTTACCTACCAGGGCGTTATTCTTACGGAAGTTTCCGGCTGGACAACGCATCATTCAATTGTCGAGTTTAACGGCACATGGTACCTCTTTTATCACGATGCAGGCCCTTCCGGCGGGAAAAACCACCTGCGGAGCATGAAGGTAACCAGGTTACAGCACCTTCCTGACGGATCAATCCGGCAAATTGACGGAAAAGACCAGTAATTGGGTAAACCTATGCAATAACTAGGTAAATACCTAGTTTCCTTTTTGCCTCTTGTTTGTATTAATAATTACTTAGCAAGCATGCTTGCCATTGGCTGACAAAAGCCGTGAGGTGCTAGAAAAAAAGGAGTGTTTATTTATAGCGGATTATGATGAAAACTGAGGTACTGTATGAATGATAGCTGGCAGGTGATTTTTGCATCTTTTTGACTGAATTTATCTACTTTAAAGGTAAAATCTTACTTGAAAAGTGATAAATTCTATGGTATTATTCTTACATTGCTGGTGTTTCCTACGTAACCATGTTGAGCTAAAATTAAACCCTGGTTTATTTTTAGCATAAACGGACTCCACGCTAAGTACGAATTTAATTATGGGAGTGTA
>WRIX01000002.1:27364-69196 GCA_009782495.1 Treponema sp. | reverse complement strand
ATGAGCGCCAATTAATTCCTGATGCAACGGATCAACAATTAAATCCATTGCCTCTAAAGGGATGGCGCCCAGGAGTATTTTTCCGGAATCCGAAGCAACCAGGGGCTGGCACATCATGTGCCGGTTTTTCCAATGGACTTCAACAGGATCGACTACTTTTACAGTTGTTTTTTTGCTATCCGCAAGAGAAACTTCCCTTGTTTCCTTTACGGCAAGCCCCAGTTTCCGGCACAGTTCTTCGTTAATAACCAGCGTTGATGCCCCGGTATCCACCACTGCTGTAATCGTCGTGGTTCTGATGTCCTGTTCCGGGATAGACCCATCTTCTGCTCTTGCCAGATCAAATACGTTTTTTAGAGTAATTTCGGCTTGTACAATTCCCATTGTATCGCTCCTTATAATAGTGTAACGCCAGGCGGCGTTCAATGTATATAAGGCAAATAAATGATTTACGCTTGTATCCCTTCTACCCCTTTGCTTTAATTATTGCAGGACTAAAAATTATTCTGCCAAAGCTTCCAGAGCTAAATGGGCTGCTTCCTGTTCGGCGGTTTTTTTATTACGGCCTAAACAAGGGCCGTAACTCTTTCCGTTTACCGTTACTTCCATCCAGAAAAGCCGTTCATGTTCAGGGCCGGAACGTTTAACAAGCCTGTATGCCGGGTAGTTTTTAAAAAGCCTTTGACTTAATTCCTGAAGTTCCGATTTATAATCTTCCTTTCCTTTCTTTTCCAGAACACGGTCAATTTCCCTGTTGATCCTTGGGGCAATAAAATCTTCAACAGCCTTAAACCCCGAATCAAGGTACAGTGCGCCGAGCAGCGCTTCCAGGGCATCGGCAAGTATGGTCTTTTTGGTTCTGCCGCCGGTTTGCTCTTCCCCCTTACCCAGCACCAGAACCGTGTCTACGGCAAGTTCCAGCGCCAGGCCGGAAAGAATATCTTCGGAAACTACCACGCTTTTTATTTTAGCCAATTCCCCTTCGGTTTTATGAAGAAAACGGCGGTATAATAGCGAAACGCAAATCAACCCCAGGACAGAGTCCCCCAAAAATTCCAGTCTTTCGTTGTTTGAACCTTCCGGGCGCTCATTTAGCACAGAACGATGAGTTAAAGAAAGATCCAAAAGCTCTAAATTTTTAAACTTTAGTTCCGAGGATTTACAAAAAAACCGGAGATCACGTTTCCGTTCCGCTCCCAGAATTGCCTTTTTAGCAGAAGAGTTTATCATATTTAAATTTGTTCCTGAATGAGCTTGTTCCAAAAGCTGAAGTTTTGGAACAGACTCAAATGTTAAATTTCGGAACGAGCTTACTTTTGCTGCGATTTTATGTATTCGTAAGCGTCCTTAACCGTTTCAAACTCATTGGCCTTTTCATCGGGGATGGAAATACCCATCTCTTCTTCTATGGCATAGACCAATTCATAGGTATCAAGGCTGTCTGCACCCAGATCCTGCCGGAAGGAAGCATCCATGTTTATCTTGGCAACGTCAATTTCAAGTTTGTCAGCTATCAGCTTTTGCATTTTTTCAAACAATTCGTCCATTAGGTACTCCTCATTGTTTTAACAGTCTAAAATTAAGATGAGCCATTTTCAAAATCCGTACAGGTTTTGAAAACGCCCCGGCTCAGTGCCGGTGTACTCCGCCAGGCGAACAACTGTTCGCTCAGCTTCCATCCGGATTAAGTTTTAGCATCCGGAACAATAACCTGCTTGCCGCGGTAGAAACCGCATTTGGGACAAGCTCTGTGCAATAGAACCTTATTACCGCAGCCCGAACATTCCACCATCGCAGGAGATGATAATTTCATGTTAATAGACTGGCGGCGGCTGGTTCTGGCTTTTGATGTCTTAGCTCTGGGTACTGCCATTAAATAACCTCTCTCATTACTGGGTTTACCGGTATTTTAATATAACAAAATTAAGTGTTTTTGTCAATCTGAACAAGTTTTTCCTTTAATTTCCGTTCTACTTCAGGGGAAACCATTGATGAAATATCACCTCCAAAAGATGCAATTTCCTTAATGGCGCTGGACCGGATAAATGAATATCTGGTGTCGGTAGTCAAAAATACTGTCTCTATTTCCGGATTCAGCCGTTTGTTCATCATGGAAAGCTCAAATTCATAGGAAAAATCGCCTTCCCTGATCCCCCTTATCAATAAGGGTATGCCTTTTTCTTTTAAAAAATCCACAATAAGCCCTCTGCAAAGGCTTACCGATACATTATTCCAGGGTTTTACCAATGCCGATACCAATTCAAAACGCTCTTCCGCACTAAAAAAGTAGTTTTTCAGACGATTTTCCGCAATAATTACACAAATTTCTTCAAAAATTGCAGAAGATCGCTGTATAATATTTAAGTGACCAAGAGTAGGCGGATCGAACGAACCGGGAAAAGCAGCTATCACAATAATCAAAGTATACTTATTGGCCGGATGAGGGTCAAGGGCAATTCAAGAGCTTGACGTAAACAGGTGTATTGGATATAATAGGTACAATGAGGAAAATTTGCTTTTTATTTTGCTTGATTCTGTGTTTTTTTATTTCCTGCGGGAATCAAGCGGATACGGTTCAATCACCGGCTCCCGGAACCGGCACTATGGCGCCGGACAATACAAAAGCGCCGTCCAAGCCGGGAGATACGCCTTCGGGTCCGGTTTTTGATCCCTCCTCTATCAGCAAGGAAGAAAGAGAAACAACAATGCAGGAAATTCAGCTGCTTATCCAGCGGCTTAACGGCATAATCAGGGCCAAAAATTACAACACCTGGGTATCCTACCTTTCCTCCGATTATTTTGCCGTAATCAGTTCTGCCGAATACCTGGAACGTATTTCCCAATCTACTGTATTGATAAAGCAAAATATTGTATTAAAATCGGCCCAGGATTATTTTACTCATGTGGTTGTACCTTCCCGGGCAAATGACCATGTGGACGATATTGAATTTGAATCCCATACCAGGGTTAAAGCCTATACTATCAATAACAGAGGTGACAGGCTCAGACTTTATGATCTGGAAAGATTCGGAAATGAATGGAAGATAATAAACTAGCAGAAGGATGGTAAACATGAAACGGCTTATTTTATTGATGATTATTGCAAGTATCCCAGTAATTATGGTTGTTGCTCAGTCCGAAATGACCGTAGAAGAATCCTATCTTCAGGAATCAGTGGAAAATATGATTATCCGCGAGCAGAGCCGGTCGGAAAGCAGGGAAATGAAGATGATTGCCCTTTCTTACATAGGGGATGCAATTGACAGAGGCAACAAGAGCGAGGAAGTACGCAAGGCGCTGGAATACATGAGCCTGGAAGGAACCATAAACCGCACTCAGGAAAACGGCAGACTGGTTAATAACTACCCCGATGTCAGAAGAGAAAGCGTTAAATATCTGGGGCTCCTGGGGACGGAAGAGGCAAAAGACACCTTATTAACGATCATTTATTACGACAACGAACCAATGGTTCTGCAGGAAGCAATTAAATCCATAGGTGATATTGGGATTGACGATAATGGCAAGTCAATAGCTACCATAGCCTGGATAGTTCAGAAATTCGACAATACTGTTCCGGATAACCTTTTAGCCCTTTCGGCAATCGAAACAATTGAAAAACTCGCTAAAAATTCCAGTAAAACGCTGGATCCAAGCGCGGTTCAGATGCTGATCCGCATTGCGGAAGGTAACTATATCCGTGTAGTTCAGGAACGGGCAAAACAGGTGTTGGGCAATCTTAGAGCACCCCGGTAATATCCGGGTTTTAGGACAAGCTTAGTTACTCCAGAATTAACGAGAAGGTCTTTTTCGCACATTCATCCCAGGAAAAGGCCTTGGCTCTTTCCAGTCCTTTTTGGCTTAAATCACGGGCAAGTTCCCTGTCGGTAAGATCCACCATACGGTCTGCCATTTCTTCGGGATCGGCAGGATCGAAGTACAAGGCTGCATACTCTGCCGCTTCCGGCAGGGAAGCAGCCCGGGCACACGCGACAGGAACACCTGAGGCCATTGCTTCCAGTACCCCCAGACCAAAACCTTCGTACATCGACGGGTATACTACAAAATCCGCTCCGGCATAAAGCTCGGGAAGGCTTGTAAAGGGAAAATGTCCTGTTAAAAAAATGTCGCTTCGGTATTTTGAAACAGAAGCGTTATATTTAACTATGTCCGCATTTTTACTGTCTCCTCCGGCCAAAACCAGCCGGTGGGGAAATTTGGTTCGTTCCTTAAAAATTCCAAAGGCTTTTATCAGATTTACATGGTTTTTAGCCGGGTGATCCAGCCGGGCAGCATAAAGTATATAGGGACGGCTGAAACTAAAAGGCTGAATAAGTACCACGCTTTCTTCATTCCGGGAACGGGGATAAAAAACATTTGTGTCTACCCCATTGGGAATTACAGTAATATTAGATTCCCTAACATTGACAAGATCAATAAGTTCCTGTTTTACAAATTCACTTACCGCTATTATCCGATCCAGGTGTCGCAATAAATCGGGCAGGATCATGCGGATTAATCCCAATGATTCACGGGTTTTTCTGGTTCCCCAATAACCTGCCATATCGTGTACTGTACCAATGGCCAGGCATGGAGAATGATGCGGAATATTCCTGTGAGCTGCCGGAAAAAAACAGGTTTTGTAATCCCTGCTAAGGGCAAAACTCGGGTACCGGAGCAAATGCCAGAGCATACTGGCTGTTCTGCCGTTAAAACGGCAGCGAGAAACATATTCACAGGCAGGAACTGCATCGGTATAAATATAGCGATCATAATCCCAGCCAAAAAACTCGAATTTTGCATTGGAAGGAAGCCGCTTAAGCAGTTCCAGCAGATAAACACCAACCCCTGACCGTCCTCCGGCAGATGCAAAGGTGTCTATACCGATTTTCATACAATTAATTATACCGTTTTTTGTGTTAAAAACTAAAATATTCTCATATTTTTTCCGAAAATACTTGTAACACTGAATATAGCGTGTTATAATGGTAAAGAATCATAATCCAACGCTATATATATGGGGCTATAGGTAGTGGCACAAAAATACGCTCTAGTGTGTTTTTGTGTTGGGGGTTTCTTTTTGCGAAATCTCCATGCAATTGATTTGCTGCACTTATCCTCAGCGCCGGTTCAATTGAGGTTTAGCAAGGTGCGCTGTCCCCATTGCGGTAACTTTGACGACAAGGTAATTGAATCACGGACTCTGGCCGCAGGTGAAGCGATACGCCGGCGCCGGGAATGCGGCGGCTGCGGGTATCGTTTTACCAGCTATGAACGGATTGAAGACAAGCAGTTTATGGTAGTTAAAAAGGACGGCCGGCGTGAACCTTTTGACCGCCTGAAAATTGAAAAAGGCGTGGAGCGGGCCATGGAAAAACGGCCTTTTTCTTCCATGCAAATCGAAAGCTTGATAAACGATATTGAAGACCAGGCGGAAATTATTGGCCGGGTCAGCCATGAAATCAGTACCAAGGATCTTGGAGAGCTGGTACTGGAAAAGATTGGAAAGCTGGACAAAATTGCCTATGTGCGCTTTGCTTCGGTGTACCGGCATTTTGAAAACCCCGATGAATTTATTCGGGAAATACAAAAACTGGGAACTTCTGTTTCCGCGGGAGAAGAAAAATGATTCGCAGCGTTGTAAAACGTTCCGGGGAAATAGAAACATACAATAAAAGGAAAATTCAAAATGCTATTGCCCTGGCCTTTACCGCTGTAAAGGGAGACGATAGCAACGAGCTGAAGATCGCTGCCCTTGCCAACAAGGTCGAAGAACTGATCAATACCATGATGCGGGGACGGCACCCCAATTCAATTCCCGCCATCGAAGAAATTCAGGATCTTGTAGAAACAGCACTCATTGAAGAGCGTGAAACTGCCGTTGCCAAAGCTTACATACTCTACCGCGCACGGCATGAAGCAATGCGGGATGTAAAAGCCCTGATGCTGGATATTGATTCCACCATGGACGGGTATCTCAGGCAATCAGACTGGCGGGTGAACGAAAATGCCAATGTAAACTATTCACTGGGAGGACTTATTCTCCATAATTCGGGCAGTATCACCGCCAACTATTGGTTAAAGAATATTTATTCACCGGAAATCGCCAGCGCTCACAGGAATGCCGATTTCCATATTCACGACCTGTCGATGTTTTCGGGCTACTGTGCCGGATGGTCGATGCGGCAATTGATTGCAGAAGGCTTGGGCGGCGTACCGGACAAGATCACCAGTAAACCCGCACAGCATCTTTCTACCCTTATGCAGCAGGCAGTAAACTTTCTCGGTTGTTTGCAAAACGAATGGGCCGGCGCTCAGGCGTTTTCATCCTTTGATACCTATGTTGCCCCCTTTGTTAAAGCAGACAAGTTAACGGACAAAGAAATTAAACAATGCCTGCAAAGTTTTATTTTTGGGGTAAATACACCAAGCCGCTGGGGCTGTCAGGCGCCTTTTACCAATATCACCTTGGACTGGAGCTGCCCTGCCGACCTGAAAGAACGAAAAGCCGTGGTTGGCGGAAAAGAAATGGATTTTTGTTACGGCGACTGCAAAGAAGAAATGGAACGGGTAAACCGAATATTTATTGAACTGATGCTGGAAGGAGATGCCAAAGGCAGGGGCTTCCAGTACCCCATCCCCACATACAATATTACTGAAGATTTTGACTGGGACAGCCCCAATGCCGCCCTGCTTTTTGAAATGACCAGCCGTTACGGCACGCCGTATTTCCAGAACTTTGTTAATTCTGACCTCGATCCGGGGGACGTACGATCAATGTGCTGCCGGCTCCAATTGGATAAACGCGAACTTCGTAAGCGGGGAGGAGGACTTTTCGGCTCCGATGAACTGACCGGTTCCATAGGAGTGGTAACAATTAATCTTCCCCGCCTGGGGTATCTTGCAAAAAACAGGGATGATTTTTTCTGCCGTCTTGAAAGTCTGATGATCCTTGCCAAAGACAGTCTTAAAACCAAGCGTAAAGTTGTAACAAAACTTCTGGAAACAGGACTTTTTCCCTACACCCGAAGGTACTTGCGTACACTGGACAATCATTTTAATACCATTGGGCTTGTGGGCATGAATGAGTGTATTCTTAACTTCCTGGGCCACAATATAACTATCGCGCAAAAAGAAGGTCAGGACTTTGCCCTTTCAGTACTGGATTTTATGCGGAAAAAGCTTGCCGACTTTCAGGAAGAAACAGGGGAGCTTTTTAACCTGGAAGCTACTCCGGCAGAATCGACTTCCTACAGGCTTGCAAAACACGACAAGCAGCGCTATCCGGATATCATTAGTTCCGGTAAAGATGAACCGTACTATACCAATTCCACGCAGCTTCCTGTTATGCAGACCGAAGATATTTTTGACGCACTGGATCTTCAGGAAGAACTTCAGGCTGCCTATACCGGGGGCACGGTCTTCCATGCCTTTGTCGGAGAGGCTATAGAAGACTGGTGTGTTTGCCGGAATTTGGTAAAAACAATAGCGGGCAATTACCGTATCCCTTACTTTACGGTTTCTCCAACTTTTTCGGTCTGCCCTGTCCACGGATATCTAAAAGGGGAACATTTCTTTTGTCCCATTTGTAAAAAAGAAGAAACAGAACGGCTTAATAAGCGAATAATCGCTCTGGAAAAGGAAAGGGAGGAAGTAGCAGCAATAGCTTAAGCAACAGCAATGTAAAAACATTAAGGGTTTTTTAATGTAAATAAAAATGAAAAAAGGAAGAGGTATGAGAAACCTTGAGGCAATCGAGAGTGAACTGGAAGCGGCGAGGGAGGCTCTTTCCAACGTGAAAGGGACGCCGGCGGAAGTGTACAGCCGTATCGTGGGATACTACCGCTCGGTACGGAATTGGAACAGGGGTAAGCGGGAAGAATACGGCCAGCGGGTGATGTTTCAGCCTGATACATCCCTGCTGGCCTCCTGCGCTCCGGTAGAATTCGGTACACATAATTTACCGGTTTACTCAGCGCCGTCCGTCCACCTGGAAATGCCGGACAGTGCGGCATTGCAGGCGGAAGAAACCGCTGCAGAAGACCGTATACTGCTCTTTGTGCGACCTGCCTGCCCCGCATGTCCTTCTGCAAAAGCGGCGGTAAGCCGTCTTGGATTACCCATAGAACTCTATGATGCCGACACCGACGAAGGCCTTGCAGAAGCTGTACGGCGCCAGGTATTGTCTACGCCTACGGCCATACTCCTGTCATCCAATGGAGAAGAACTGGGCCGTGCCCGCGATACCAAGGCAATAGAGAAGCTGCTTGAAGTAGCCATTGCCGTGTGAATCTCAATTTACCGCTGAGCCTGGCAATTTAATTAATCCGAATAAATTCAGCAAAGGTCTGAATAACCTCTGTAATCATTTTATATGTTACCATGCCGCTACCCACAGCCAACGTCCGGGAGCACAGCGGGGTAGCAAAAACTCTGGAAGAGCCTGCCTTGCAGCCTCTCAGCGTCTAAACAGCATATTTTTCCTATTCGTTTTAATCAGAAAAAATATCCTGTTTAGACGCCGAGCCTTTCTTAATAGTATTACTTTTATTTCGCTGGTCTGCCGGCAGGGAATTCCAGGATAGTTTTTGTACCCCTACTGCGCCCCGGCATTGGCTATAGGTAGCGCCTTAATTGCCTATCAAAAGAGTACAGCATCTAAGTGTTTTCAGCCCTTTCCCGGCATTATTTCAGATCATAGTATGCCAGATGCTCAGCAGCAAATTGCTGCTTACGTCCATTATAAAAACCTTAATTTACCTCAATTTACCTCTGATCCTGGTATATGTAAACCTGTAGTATTGTATGGAAAGGGGCAGGCGCAAGGTCGGGTAATTACCAAAAGCCGGACTGAACACATCGAAACTAATGTTGCCACATAGGTGGGAGGGGGGTTACTCATGAAGACCATTTGGCGTGCTACAACAGCAGCGACGCCAAAGCGTCCGTCAAATGCAGCCACGACCACTATGGTCTGAATGAGTGTTCCTCCTCCCACCGATATGGGAAGATTGATGTGTTCAGTCCGGCCTATGGGATTCTACAGGCGCTCTTACCAGGGCTTTTCCTGCCCCTTTGCTTTTATTAATCCAGGTATTCCGTATGCCAGGTTCAGAGGTAAATTGGGATTTATGCAACTATACCAAGGTTCTTGCAATGCGGACTATGTCGGCAAAAACGCCGCCCGCGGTAACCTGAGCTCCCGCACCGGGTCCTTTAATTACCATAGGAAGTTTAGAATAACGGTCGCTTGTAATAACCACCATATTGTCTGAATCTTTCAGGCTTAGAAAAGGGCTGTCTGCTTCTTCGCTTCGCAAAGACAGTGTTGCTTTACCTGCTTCGATAACGGCAACGTAGCGCAGTCCTCTGCCGTCAGCAGCAGCTTTGGCTCTGCGTGTTTCAAAATCTGTATCGCATTTTTCCAGTTCCTTAAAGAAACTTTCAACATTGGGAGCTTTAAAACAAGCGGCCGGGAGTAAGCTTTCTATTTTCAAGCTGTTAAACTCCATGTTCATGCCGCATTCACGGGCAAGGATCAAAGCTTTTCTTGCTGCATCCATTGCATTAAGATCGTCTCTTGGATCGGGTTCCGAATAGCCAAGAGCTTTTGCTTCGCGAACCAGGGCGGAAAAAGTTTTACTGCCGTCAAAGTTGTTAAAAATATACGAAAGCGTTCCCGAAAGAACCGCTTCTATCCGGCGGACACGATCGCCGGACAGAAACAAATCACGCAGTGTGGAAATTACCGGAAGTCCTGCGCAAACCGTTGTTTCATAGAGATACGGTATTCCTCTTTCACGGGAATAACCAACAAGCATACGGTAGTATTCATAAGATCCCGCATTGGCCCTTTTATTCGGTGTAATAATCGGAATTGCACCGGTAATTATATCACCGTAAGAAGCGGCAACATCATCGCTTGCAGTACAATCGCAAAAAGCCGTATTGGGAAGATTGTACGATTTCATCGTATCAATAAACTTCTTTAAGTCAAACTCAACAAGAGGGGAACTGCGTGAACTATCATTTGCGACACTTATATTTAATCGTCCGGTTGATTTTACTGGAGATGCGTCATTTATTTTTTTATTGAGTATTTTTTTTACCTTACGGGGATCAAGACCTTGAGTATTAAATATCATTCCTTGGGAATTTCCCGCCCCAACCAGGGAAATCTTGATTTGATATGTATCAGCCAGAATTTCCTGTTGCAAAGAAAGCTGATCCAGCAGGGTTCCGCCGATAAGCCCTGTACCCAAAAGAAAAAGGTTAACAGAACGGATCCCTGCAAGGAAAAACGCTTCGTGTATAGCATTCAGGGCTTTAGATTCATCCGAGCGGGATATTACCAAAGAAATGTTCAGTTCCGAAGAACCCTGGGCAATGGCAACCACATTAATTCCGTTCCTGCCCAGAGCATGAAAGACTTTACCGGAAATACCGGACACCTGTTTCATCCTGCCGCCCACGACGGCAATAATGGCAAGGTTCTCTTCCGCCACAGGCTCGTCGACCGCCCCTCCCAAAATTTCCTGGCCGAATTCCTCCCGCAATGCAAACAACGCTTCGTCTCCGGACGCAGAATCCACCGCTGCGCAAATCGAATATTCGCTGGCTGCCTGACTGATAAGTATTACGCTGATTTTTCGTCTGGCCAATGCACTGAAGAACCGTGAAGAAAAACCTGCCACCCCCATCATTCCCGGCCCTTGCAGACGTATCAGCGTTACCCTGGGAAGAGAACTAATCCCCCTGATGGGATACTCACCAGGTCCTGCTTTACCGGTAATTTTTGTTCCGGGACTTTCGGGATTAAAGGAATTCCGTATAACAATCGGAATATTTTTATCAAGCGCCGGTTTAATTGTGGGAGGATAAAGGACTTTTGCCCCAAAGTGTGAAAGTTCCATTGCCTCTTCGTAAGAAAGGGAATCTATACGAAAAGCGTTTTTAACGAGCTTTGGATCGGCAGTCAGTATCCCGTCCACATCTGTCCAAATCTCTACCATATCGGCACGCAGTGCGGCGCCGTAAACAGCGGCAGTTAAATCCGAACCGCCCCGGCCCAGTGTTGTAGTGGAACCATCCTCTGCACGGCCGGTAAAGCCCGATGCAACAAAAAGGGTATGGTCTTCGGAAGGTGAATGTCTTTTTCCGTAAGTCATCCCCACTCTTTCCTTTATGCGCATATAACTTTCGCCGCGGACAACATGGGCGGCGCCAAAGTGCCTGTCGGTTACAATTACTTCACGGGAATCAAGGTATTCGGCAGGAATACCGGAAACGCGGAGTATACGGGCAATCAGGGGGGCGGAAAGGCGCTCGCCATAACTCATTATGCTGTCCATTACCCGCGGAGAAATCTCCCGCAGTATGGCGATTCCGTCCAGCATACGGGATAGCCCTGCAAAGCTCTGTTCTATTTCCAAAGCGGCTTCTTTTCTTTCTTCATTTTTAAGAAAAGCGGCGCTTAGATCCAGATGACGTTTCTTCATTGCTGCAAGTGACTTTGCAACATTTTGCATGGAATCCTGCTGCTGTTCGTTTTTAACAGAGCTTGCGTCTGCAGCGTCCTTTGCATCAGTTGCTGCTTTAATAAGACCGTCGGTAATGCCCGACAGTGCGGACACGACCATTACCTTTACTTTATTTTCGTGTTCGGGATTTTTAAGAATGGAAATAAGAGCGGAAAGCGCTTCTTTTGATCCTACGGATGTACCGCCAAATTTGCATACCAGCATGAAAATTATTGTACTACGCTTGTCCGGTCAGTTTCAATCGGTTATTATCTTTATTGTGGAGCGTTATTATTTTGATTGGGCAGCTACAGCTATTCCCGCAGAAAATATTGCAAACTGCGTAAACAATACGGCATTTGTTCCTTTTGGCAACCCTTCTTCGATTCACACGGAAGGAAAAGCCGCCCGGCAAGCTTTGAAAGATGCACGGCACCGTTGTGCGCAGGTGCTGGGAGTACAGCCGCAAGAGATTTATTTTACTTCGGGCGGAACCGAATCGAACATCATCGTACTTTTTTCGCTGCTTACTAAACCTCGCCGTTTTGCTGACAGCGATCCGCAGCAAAAGACAAATAAATCTGCCGTCTTTTTGTATTCTGCAGCGGAACATCCTTCAATCCGGGAAAATGTTACATCACTGGAACACCTTGGCATTCCCTGCGCTTCGATAGGTGTAGAGAAAGACGGAAGGGTAAGCGAAGCGAAGATGGAAAAGGCGCTGGAAAAAAATCCCAATACCCGTATGGCAGGTATAATGGCGGTAAATAATGAAACAGGGGCGATTAACGACATAAAGGCATTGTCGGCTGCAATCCGTAAAAAGCAGAACAGCGCCATACACATTCACTGCGATGCGGTTCAGGCTTTGGGAAAAATCAAACTGGATCTTTATGATTGGGGAATTGATTCGGCTTCGTTCAGCGCCCATAAAATCGGAGGCTGCCGCGGCACCGGTTTACTCTGGTTAAAATCTCCTATAACCCCCCTCTTCCGCGGAGGAGATCAGGAAAAGAAAATCCGTCCCGGAACAGAAAATACTCAAGGTGCAATAAACCTGGCGGAATCGCTGGAAAACCACATACAGACGGAAACATCCGGATATAAAGAAACAGAGCCAGCTTTTCAGGCTGCAAAAAGAATGAAGACGCTTATCGAATCACTGCAAAAAACAGGTCTGTTTACTTCCATACCTGCTGACAGGGAAGCTGAAGACGGCCGCTTTTCTCCGTGGATTCTTCAATGCGCATTCAAAAACAATAATGGAACGATCATACCCGGAGAAGTGATGGTACGCGCTCTGGACGAAAAAGGCTTTGCCGTTTCCACCGGCTCCGCCTGTTCTTCGGCGGACAAAAAGCGTCCCATTCTGGAAGCAATGGGCCTGGATAAAGAACTGAGTTTGGGCGGCATACGAATTTCCCAGGGTTACAGCACTACAATGGAAGAAATAAACTTACTTGCCGATACAATCACTGCATTGCTTATTACCCTGTAGTATAGTATCTTAATACGGAGGTTTATCATGGGAATGGTATTCGAAACTATTACATTAAAAAATGCCGGCGATGTGGCAAATACTGAACGGGGCTATATTTCTGAGCAAGAAGTCCGGAAAACTACCGTTAATGCCTTAGTTGACACCGGTGCTTTTACTTTGGTTATTTCTGAAGAAGTCCGGGAAATACTTGGCTTACGGATACGGGGAACTAAAAGAGTAACACTTGCTAACGACAAAAGAGAGGTTTGCACGGTAACCGAACCGGTGGAGATTCACTGGAAAAACCGTGACACCACACTGCCGGCCATTGTTTCATCGGGCTGGAGCAAAATACTCCTGGGCGCTTTACCGCTTGAAGACATGGATTTGATGGTCGATCCGGTAAACCAAAAACTCGTCGGCGTTCACGGCGACAAAATAGAGAGTTATATACTATAGCTACAATAACAATTCTGGTAAAACTTGGAGAACTCACCCTTAAAGGCGGAAACCGAGAGAGTTTTGAATTAATTCTCCGCCGTAACTTAAAAGCAATGCTTCGTAGTTGCGCCCCCCATTCCACGCTGGAAAGCCGCGCAGGACGAATTTACATTCACAACATCAGCGAAGAAGCGGCGGATACTGTGGAAGAAGTTCTTTCTCATCTGACCGGAATTGCCGGCTGGGCAAAAACACAAATAACCGCAAAGACTGTTGATGAAGTTTTGGCTGCCTGTGTTAGTGAAGCACAAAAAATCACAGAAAGCGGAACAAAAACATTTAAGGTAGAAGCTCGCAGAACGGACAAGAGTTTTCCGTTAAATTCCTATGAAATATGCTCTGCTGCCGGGGATGCAATAAAAACAGCAATTCCAGAATTACAGGTTGATGTAAAAAATCCGCAAAGTATTATCTCTGTGGAAATACGGGAAAAAGCATACATTTACGGAACGGGAAAAAAAGGCCTCCGGGGACTGCCTGCGGGAAGCGCAGGCCGGGGACTTTTGCTTTTATCCGGGGGAATCGATTCGCCTGTTGCAGGCTGCCTTATGGCAGGCAGGGGCATGGGACTGGATGCCGTGTACTTTCACACCCCGCCCTATACATCACAGGAAGCGCTGGATAAAACGATCCGTCTGGCTGAAATTACCGGCTCGTATTGTATGGGTACGCATCTGTATATCGTAAATTTTACTGCCGTACAAAAAGCCATCGCCGAAAAAAAACCTGCCGAATGGAATACGATCCTTCTGCGTATGGCAATGATGGAAGCGGCTTCTCTTATTGCCCGTAAAATAAAAGCAAAATGCCTTGTAACCGGAGAAAGCCTTTCCCAGGTTGCAAGCCAGACCATAGAAAACATAAGCTGTGCGGAAAGCCGCACCGCGTTACCGGTACTAAGGCCGCTCATCGGAATGGATAAGGAAGCAATTATAACCCTTGCAAAAAACTTCGGCAGCTATGAAACATCAATACTTCCCCATGCGGATTGCTGCGTACTGTTCAGCCCTGTCCATCCGGTACTGCGCGGTAAAGTGAGTGAAGCAAAAGAGCTGTACGACACACTGGAATTAAACGATATTATTTTCAACGCCGTCAAAACAGCCGAAATAAAAAGATGCGGGTATTATGGTTGAAAACTTCAATAGCGCTGTCCACAGCTAACCTTTGAGCTAAACTGGCTCAGACACCCTCACTACGGAATGTTTCAGCCCCATGAGGGAGCGTTCATCTCAGCGATATACTATTGATTATTTCTTCTTATGTCATTAAAATAACCCTATGGAAATTAATTATAAAACAACAGCTCTGTTGGAAGTTGATATCCAGAACGATTTTTGTCCGGCTTATACGGGTAAGAACGGAAAAAAGCATCCCGTGGGAGCATTGGCCGTAAACAATGGACATAAAATAATTACTCAGTTAAACAAAATGGCAAAGATCGTTCAGAAAAACGGCGGAAAAGTGCTGGCAACACAGGATTGGCATTCAAACGGCCATATTTCATTTGCCACTTCCCATAAGGGGAAAAAGGCCGGTGAAATTATTATCATCCCTGTATCCGAAAAAGCCGTTGAATCATTTAATCAGCAATTTCCGGATTTAACAGATCCCATTCCGGCAGCGATGCAGCAAGTGCTGTGGCCGGATCATTGTGTACAAAATACAGAAGGGGCGGCTTTTCACGATAAACTGGACACTTCTTTAATAGATTTTGTTTTTCGCAAAGGTTACAACAAAAACATAGATTCGTATTCGGCTTTTTTCGAAAATGACCGCTGTACCCCAACGGATCTTAATGCTTATCTGAAAGAACAGAACATAGACACCATTATGATAGGCGGCATTGCAACAGATTATTGTGTTCTTTACACCGTAATTGACGCCATAAGGCTTGGTTTTAAGGCTTATGTGCTGGAAGATGCCTGTATGGGAATTGATACGCCACCCGGTTCGATTGCAAAAGCTGTTTCTTCCATGAAAGAACGCGGAGCTGTTTTTATCTCTACGACGGATTTTAAATAATGAACGCCGGACTATCGGCCCTCTTTACAGATTTTTATTCACTTACCATGGCCCAGGGTTATTGGAAAAACAAGATGAGCGGCCGGGCGGTGTTTGAAGTTTTTTTCCGCCACCAGCCGTCAGGCGGCGGTTTTTCGGTTTTTGCCGGTCTGGAAACATTATTAAAAACGCTTAAGAATTTTTCTTTTTCAAAAGAAGACCTTGATTACCTTTCGTCATTGCATTATTTTGAGGATGCTTTTCTTGACTATCTTAAAGATTTTCGTTTTAGCGGCGATCTTTTTGCAATGGACGAAGGAACCATAATTTTTCCCCAGGAACCTGTAATCCGTGTGGATTCCAATCTGATCGAAGCACAAATACTCGAAGGGCTGATATTAAATACAATAAACTTTCAAAGCCTTATCGCAACAAAAACGGCACGGGTTGTACTGGCTTCGAATAACGGTTTTGTTATGGAATTCGGTCTGCGCAGGGCACAGGGACCCGACGGCGCCCTGTCCGCCTCCAGAGCTGCCTTTATCGGCGGAGCTTCGGGAACAAGCAATGTTTTGGCTGGTAAAATGTTTACTATTCCGGTGTTGGGCACTATGGCTCATTCATGGGTGCTTTCGTTTTCCGATGAGGAAGAAGCTTTTCGTGCATACGCCGCTCTTTACCCGGATAAAACCATTTTTCTTATTGATACATACGATACGCTGAAAAGCGGAATACACAACGCAATTAAGGCAGGCAGGGAATTAGCCGGTAAAGGCAAAAATTTCGGCGTCAGGCTGGATTCCGGCGATATACATTACCTTTCCGTTGAAGTAAGGCGTATTTTAAATGAGGCCGGTTTTCCCAATGCAACAATTACCGTTTCAAACGATTTGGATGAATATATCGTAGATACCCTAACAAAAGCAGGAGCGCCCATTAATATCTGGGGAGTTGGTACCAGAATGGTAACAGGCGGCAACGAAGCCGCTTTTAGCGGCGTGTATAAGCTTGCAGCAAAAGAAGAAGAAGGAAAACTAATTCCTACCATGAAATTCTCGGACAATCCCGAAAAAACAACAAATCCGGGAATAAAACAGGTATGGCGCATTAAGGACGAAAAAGGATTAGCTGTCGCCGATATCATGACATTGGATGACCCGGAAAACCCAGATATTCCGGAAAAAGGCAAACAGCATGTTTTCTGGCACCCCCAAGCAGATTATCGTCATTTTTATCATACGATTTTGAATGATGACAGCGCTGAAGCATTATTGAAAAAACGAATAAGCAAGGGAGAAATCGTATCGGAGACGCCCTCTCTTCCTGAAATTCAGCAAAAAGTACGGGAAGGTCTGGAATGTTTTGATCATAGTTATAAGCGTATTCTTAATCCTCACATTTACAAAATATCGGTAACAGAACGATTAAGGACATTAAAACTGGATTTAATTAAAGCTTTCGATTATAATGTAAAAAAAATATAAAAAGAGGAAAACATGGATTTAAAAGATTCTAAGACATGGCAAAATTTACAAACTGCCTTTGCGGGTGAATCCCAGGCTCACACCAAATACCTTTACTTTGCTTCAAAAGCAGAAAAGGACGGCTATGTACAAATTGCCGCTCTTTTCCGGGAAACAGCTCTGAACGAAAAAGAACATGCAAAAATTTGGTTTAAGCATCTTCATGAAGATAAAATTCCCGGCACAACGGACAACCTAAAAGATGCGGCAGCAGGGGAAAATTATGAATGGACCGATATGTATGCCGGTTTTGCCAAAACTGCCAAAGAGGAAGGCTTTGCACAAATTGCCGCAGAAATGGAAGGGATCGCCAAAATAGAAAAAGAACACGAAGAACGGTACAGAAAACTTTTGGCCAATATAGACGGCGGTATTGTGTTCAGCAGAGACGGTGACCAGATGTGGCAGTGCGCCAACTGCGGCCATATCGTAATTGGTAAAAACGCGCCCGAACTTTGTGCTGTGTGCAAACATCCAAAATCGTACTTTCATATCAGAGCAGAAAACTATTAAACAATTGATCTTTTTCTAAAGTCCTGATAAACTCAAAACATGGATGCAAAAATAAACCGTCAACAGGCATGGGATTTACTTTGTAAACACAATAAAGATCCTTTTCACCTCCAGCATGCTTTAACTGTGGAAGGTGTTATGAAATGGTACGCCGGAGAACTTGGTTACAATGACGATGCTGAGTTCTGGGCCATTGTCGGGCTCCTTCACGATATAGATTTTGAAGAATATCCGGAACAGCATTGCCTGAAAGCGCCGGAACTCCTGAACGAAGGCGGCGCTTCGGAAGAATTGATCCACGCTGTTTGCTGCCACGGTTATGGCATTACCGGAGTAGCGGCAAAACCGGAACATGAAATGGAAAAAGTTCTCTTTGCAACCGATGAATTAACAGGACTTGTCTGGGCTACTGCAATTATAAGACCGTCCAAAAGTGTTCAGGACATGGAAGTAAAATCGCTAAAAAAGAAATATAAAACTCCTGCTTTTGCGGCAGGTTGTTCCAGAGAGGTAATCGAAAAGGGAACTGCCCTTCTTGGGTGGGAATTGGACACTGTCTTTGAAAAAACAATTCTTGCCATGAGGAGCTGTGAAGATTCTGTTAACAACTTTATGAATTCCTTGCATACTTCTCTTTCGCCGTAAAAATGCAATTTTTAGCATGTTAAACTAAATCAATATGAAAAACCGCGCCTTAATTGCCATGTCCGGCGGAGTTGACAGCGCTGTCTCGGCAATTCTGATGCAGGAAACCGGCTATGATTGTATCGGCGTAACAATGAAGCTTATCGCAAACGGCGGAAGCAAATGTTGTTCGCTGGAAGATATTAATGATGCCCGGAAAGTCGCATGGAAACTTGGAATCCCCCACTATGTACTTAACTATACAGAAGAATTTACCAAATATGTTATTAAGCCTTTTATTGCAAGTTACGAAAAAGGAGAAACTCCAAACCCTTGCATAGAATGTAACCGCCATTTAAAATTTTCGCTGCTCCCCAGAAGGGTTAAGGAACTTGAAGCAGAAACCCTGGTAACAGGCCATTATGCACAGATAGAAAAATCGGGAGACCGTTGGCTGCTTAAAAAAGGTGCGGATTCAAAAAAAGATCAAAGTTATGTACTTTTTATGATGAGCCAGGAAGAACTGGCACATACGTCATTACCTCTGGGAAAACTATCAAAAGCAGAAGTACGCGAAATTGCGGCATCCCGCGGTCTGGCTAATGCGGAAAAAACAGAAAGCCAGGACATATGTTTTGTAGACGACGGAGATTATGCGTTTTTTATCGAAACATATACCGGTAAAGTTTATCCTGAAGGCAATATAACAGACATTGAAGGCAAAATTCTTGGCAGACACCGCGGTCTTATACATTATACTCTGGGCCAGCGCCGCGGACTGGGAATAGCCTTTAATACACCCATTTACGTTAAGGCAAAAAACATTGATACCAATACCCTGGTTGTGGGTGACGAATCGACCCTTTATACAAAAACATTTTCTGCTAACCAGGTTAATTTTATAGCCTGCGAAAACATAACACAGCCGTTACGGCTTGGCGTAAAAACAAGGTATCTGCAAAAAGAAAGCTCTGCCCTTGTTATACAGACCGGTCCCGATACAATACGTGTTGAATTTGATGAACCGCACAGGGCTATTACTCCAGGTCAGGCCGCAGTATTTTACGACGGGGACATAGTTGTAGGCGGCGGAACAATTATGTAAGTGTTCAATTTATCGCTGTAGCAGTTTGACAATGTAATTCGTAATAATCCTGTAAAAAGGGAAATTAAAGGATGAAGCTCCAAAGCCCTTTTGCAAGGGCTTTTCGGTTCCGTCTCCATTGAAATTTGGGACTGTTTGTCCTATTATTAATATGGTTGTTTGGGAGTTCAGTAAGTTGTACATTACTTTAGAGTAACATGAAAAAGAAAACGATACCATGAAAACAGATTTACTTGATTATTTGATTGAAGAAAAAAACATGCGCCTGAAAGGTGGTTTATATCATTACACTCAAATTAAATTTGCTTATAATTCAAACCGCATCGAAGGAAGCCGCCTTTCGGAAGAAGAAACCCGTTATATTTTTGAAACAAATACAATCAGTACAGAAAATAATAAAGCTGTTAATGTTGATGATATTATTGAAACGGTAAACCATTTTTCTTGTTTTAACTACATACTGGAAACAGCAAACCACCCGCTGTCAGAAGATTTAATCAAAGAGTACCATAGGCTTTTAAAACAAGGCACTTCGGATTCAAAAAAAGATTGGTTTAACGTAGGAGACTATAAATCAAGAGAAAATATCGTCGGCGACATGGAAACTACCCCGGCAGCACAAGTAACAAGTGAAATGAGTAAGCTGCTATCGTCTTATGTAAAAAAAGAGGCAATTACTATTAATGATGTTATTGATTATCATTACCATTTTGAAAAAATACATCCTTTCCAGGATGGAAACGGCAGAGTTGGAAGACTGATTATGTTTAAAGAATGCCTTAAAAACAAAATCGTACCGTTTATTATTCAAGATGAAAAAAAACAGTTTTATTATAGAGGACTCAAGGAATATACAAAAATTAGCGGGTATCTCATAGATACGTGCCTTCACGAACAGGATGTTTATAAAGAAGTTTTAAACTATTTTAAAATAAATGTTCAAAATGGATAATCCTTCTTTCACCAATATTAGATTATTTGCACCAATGCGTTCAGTTCGGTAAATATTCTTGATCAATACAAGCACTATTCACTATATTACCCTCTATACAGCATGAACACCCTATTATCAAAACTGCCCTATTGGCGGGAAGCAATACGGGAAACGTTTTTCCCTCAAGGCTGTGCCCTTTGCGGAAGCTCATTTAATAATAAACCGTTTGATTCAGTCAATTACAGCCCTGATTCCTTTTATGGCTTATGCTGTAACTGCCGTAAAAAACTGGAAATTCCGGAGGCGGAAAGAGGCCGTTGTTCTCTTTGCGGTCAGCCTCTTGTTTCTGAACAAGGTACCTGTCTTCCCTGCCGTAATGGATCGGAACGATCATTTGACCGTCTTATTTCGCTTTTTCCCTATATGGGCCATTTTAAAAAAGTACTGGGGGAATACAAATTTAAAAGACGTCTTGGTTTGGGTAATTTATTTGTCGAAAAACTATGGCAAGGCCTGGATATTTTGCTGGAAACAGAAGACGTATCAGGGTTTTGCTGGGTACCTGTTCCGGCAAGACCGGGAAAAATCAAACAAAGCGGGTGGGACCAGATAGACTATCTGGCAAAGCTGCTGGAAGTGAGTATTCATTACCGGACAAAAAGATCAGAACCTTCCATACCAATACAACGATGCTTAAAACGCCTTCCTTCGGTCAGTCAAAAACGATTGAATAAAGAAAACAGGCTCCAAAATCTTCAAGGCAGGATAATTATTGATACCAGGATTGTCCCAAAGACCGCAATTCTCTTTGATGATGTATATACCACGGGAGCTACAATGGATGCCTGTGCAACTGCATTAAAATCAGGAGGTACTGAAAAAGTTTACGGGATATGTCTTTGTTATGATTAAATACCTTTAAGTTTCCTTACTATTGCAGCCTTGTCCGAAGCAGTAAAAAAAGAACTCCCTGCTACAATTACATCTGCTCCCTTTTCAACAGCCAGGGAAGCATTATCGGCTGTAATACCTCCGTCAACCGAAAGCAGATAATGGTAACCTTTTTCTTCCCTGATTGAAGCAAGTTTAACAAGTTTTTCCAAACAGGACGGTATCATTTTTTGTCCTCCGAATCCCGGGTTCACAAGAAGCATTAAAATTAAGTCCACCTCACTTACGATCTCATCCAGGGTATGTACCGGAGTGCCGGGGACAATGCAAACCCCCGGTTTCATTCCGGCAGCTCTGATTTGCTGTATAACGCGGCTGGAATGAACAGCTGCTTCAACATGAAAAGTAAAGTAATCTGCTCCTGCTTCCGCAAAACTTGTAATATAATCCAGGGGATTGCTGACCATAAGATGGCAATCCAAGACAAGTTTTGTAACAGGCCGTATGTCGGCAACTGTTTTCGGCCCGAACGAAAGATTTTGGGCAAAATGTCCGTCCATTACATCTACATGGACCCAGTCCGCTCCCGCTGCTTCAATCGACTTTACTTCTTCCGCAAGACGCCCAAAATCCGCCGAAAGAATTGACGGCGCCGCCAGCACTTTTTTATCGGACATAATTACCCCTTGTTCTTATTCGCAAGCTGAATTAATACCCCGTCCTTCAGAGCGGGGTTGTCGACTGTTCAAAACTTATTATCTGTAATGCGGTTAATTCATCGGTAAAGAGGTCGGTTATAAGCCTGCCTTTCAGAGCTGCATGAATTGCCCGTGCTTTCTGTTTACCGCAGGCTATTCCCATCCGTCTCGGCACCCGCAAAAACTCGTCCGGGTTAATACCAACCACCCGGTTGTTAATCGGACTGCTCATAAATTTCCCTTCTGCATCGTAGTGATAACCGCAAAGGTGACCGCAAGACCCTTCGCCGTAAACCTGCCTGGCTTCTTCGGGTGAAAGAAAGCCTGCTTTAACAAGGGCGCTGTCTTCGGGAAGGTCCGAACTTAATCCCACCAGCGCAAGATCCAGTGAGCCGGCCTTTTCCAGTGTTTCCTTTATTCCCGGCTCTTTTAAAAGGGCATCCCTCAGCTCCCGGCTCTGTACCAAAACAGGAGAAAGCACAGGAAAAAACCGGGCACACAGCTTGTCGGACAGAATTCTGGCAAGTTCCGCTCCATCATAATAAAGAGCCGCTGCCCCCAAACCTCCCATTAGCTGGATTACTTCGCAGTCCATCAAACCGAGCTTCGGAAGCTGGCGTATCGTATGGTAAAGCGCCGTTCCCCAGGAAATACCTATCTTCAAATTGTTTGCCAGCAACGATGAAAGAAAATTCGCTGTTTCAAGACAGGTTTTATATAAAGTTAAAGCATAATCATCTTCCTGAGATACAACACATACCGTCTCCATTCCGTATTTTTTCATCAAAAGCTGTCCGATTTCCGAACTAAACGGAGATTTATCATTTATCCGAATTTCAACAATGCCCTTTTCCTTGCATTCCTTGAGCATGTTTGCAACAGTCGGTCTGGATATTTTATACAGTTCGGCAATCTCCGACTGGGACATGGAGTCCACGTAGTAATGCTTGGCTATTTCAACCAGCATTTCAAATGATTTATTCATTACCGTTGATTATAACAGAATCAGCAAAGGTGCTTCCAGAGTATCTTTTAGTTCTTTCAGAAACATGGATGATTCCGCCCCGTCTGCAATACGGTGATCGTATGCAAGAGAAAGGCCCATTATCTTTCGATTGACAACTTTTTCACCATCCAGTTTCAGTTCGTCTTCCACAGCACAGACTCCAAGTATTGCCGCTTCGGGCGGATTAATGATGGGAGTAAATGAAGTAACTCCGTACATGCCGATATTGGATACGGTAAATGTTCCTCCGGTTATATCTTCGGCTTTCAGACTGCCTTCGCGGGCTTTTACGGCAAGTTCTGCTGCATATAATGAAAGATCTGTCAGCGAATAATCCCGGGCATTATGTATTACCGGCACTACAAGCCCGCGTTTTGTTGCAACGGCCACACCCAAATTAACGCTGCCTTTGTAAATCAAGTCATTTCCGTCCAGTACCGAATTAAGCCGGGGATAGGCCAGCAAAACCTTTACCGTAGCGGCAAGAACAAAGTCATTTATGGTAATTTTACCCGGTTTATCCAGCGCAGAAAGAGATTTATTTATGCTGGCTCTCAGAACAAGCATTTCCGTTACATCAACTTTAATATGAGAAGTTACTTCGGGTATGGTATGCCGGCTTTCCGACATTCGCCGCCCGGTAACTTTTTGAATAGTTGTTAATGGTACGCGTATATCCGGAGGGGAACCTTCGCCTTTCCGCTTATGGCGATCAGACCCGGCGGAGTATACCGCCTGTTCAACTGAGGCCTTTCTTATTTCACCATATCTGCCCGTGGGAATAACAGTGTGTAAATCAATGCCATATTCCCTGGACAATGCTCTGGCTGCAGGAGTAGCCCTTATACCCTGTTCCTGACCGGCGGCAAGTCCGGAATCAGTAACATATGCCGGGCCGGATGAAACTTCTCCGGAAGCACCGGCAGCAACAGTTGGCCCGGCAGCAGAAACATTGGCAGGAGAACCAATTGAAGCGGTATCCTTGTCTGCGGGAACAGCTTCGCCTTCCTGTCCAACCCATGCAATAACTTTGGTTACGGGAACTGTTTCGCCGGCCTGGTTTAAAATAGCAAGGATTGTTCCGTCATAATCTGATTCCAGTTCCATGTCTGCGGGAACAGCTTCGCCTTCCTGTCCAACCCATGCAATAACTTTGGTTACGGGAACTGTTTCGCCGGCCTGGTTTAAAATAGCAAGGATTGTTCCGTCATAATCTGATTCCAGTTCCATTGTGGCTTTGTCTGTTTCAATCAGAGCTACAACATCACCTTTTGATATTTTATCTCCTTTTTTGATATGCCATTCCAGGATAATTCCTTCTTCCATTGCCATGCCTGTTTTTGGCATGATGATTGAATTGGCCATGCACAAAGCTCCTTATAACAGCGATTCAATTGCGGCGATAATTTTTTCTTCTGTCGGCACTACCTGCGCTTCCAGGTGCGGATTATAGGGAATGGGTACATCAAGCCCGCCAAGACGCCGAACCGGTGCATCAAGGTAAAAGAAAGCGTCACTGTCGGCTATTACACTGGCTATTTCCGCACCGTATCCTCCTGTCTGGGGCGCTTCGTACACTACAAGGCATTTACCGGTTTTTTTAACCGAGTTGACAAGCGTCTCATTATCCATCGGTACCAGGGTACGGACATCGGCCACTTCAATATCAATGCCTTTGTTTTTTGCCATATCCTCCGCTACTTTTATGCAGCGTGGCACCATACGGCCGTACGTAATTATGGTCAGATCTTTGCCGGTTCGTTTAATATCAGCTTTGCCCAAAGGGATAGTATAGTCTTCTTCGGGCACAGGCCCTTTGACACGGTAGAGTAACTTTTGTTCCAAAAATACAACCGGATTTGGATCGTAGATCGAAGATTTTAAAAGACCTTTTGCATCGTAGGGAGTGGAAGGTATTACAACTTTAAGACCCGGAATATTGGCAATCCAGGCTTCGGGACTTTGACTATGCTGTTCAGCAGCGCCCGTTCCCGAGCCTGCCGGCGCCCGAAGAACCATAGGAACCGAACCCTGTCCGCCGAACTGGAAACGATTCTTTGCTCCCTGGTTGATAAGCTGTTCCATTCCAAGGGTGATAAAATCACTGAACATAATCTCCAAAATGGGCAGGAGTCCCGTCATCGCAGCCCCTACCGCACAACCGGTAATAACCAACTCTGTAATGGGTGTATCCATTACCCGTTCAGGGCCGAATTCTTCCATCATACCGCGGGAAACACCAAAAGCTCCCCCGTAAATTCCAACATCTTCACCAAAAAGAATTATGCGGTCGTCCTTCCGCATTTCTTCGCACATAGCCTCTTTTATTGCTTCAGCATAGGTTATTTCTCTCATAAAAAAACCGCCTCCTAAAGTACATAGCCGTTTTTGTGCTTTTCGTTCCGCATATCTCCTGCTGCAAAAACATCATCAAATATTTTTTCGATGGGAAGTTCAGGAGAAGATTCGGCAAAATGCAAAGCTTCTGCAACATCTTCCCTGGCTTTTTTATCCAGATCTTCCAGTTCCGCCGGGGAAAGAATTTTTTCGCCAAGAAGGTATTCCCGATAACGTTTGATGGGGCATTTTTCTTTCCATTGGTTTACTTCTTCTTTTGTCCGGTAAACCTGAGGATCGCTTTTGGAATGACCCATCCAACGGTAGGTATTAAGTACCATGAGCATAGGGCCGTTTTTAAGCACATATTCCCGTGCCTTTTTTGTTTCTTCATAAATAAGAATAATGTCGTTTCCATCCAGGGCAATACCCTTCATCCCGTAGGACGAAGCGCGGACAGAAATATCGTCTATATGCATGGATTTATTTACATGAGTGGACATCCCATAGTAGTTATTGGTACAGACAAACAGGACAGGAAGCTGCCATACCGAAGCCAGATTCAGCGATTCATGAAAAGCGCCTTCGTTGGAAGCACCGTCGCCAAAAAAACTAACCGTTATATTGGGCCGCTTAAAGTACTTCTGAGACAAGGCGGCTCCGGTGGCCACAGGAATACCCCCGCCTACAACACCATTCGCGCCCAGGCTGCCGACGGAAAAGTCTGCAATGTGCATACATCCGCCTTTTCCTTTGCAATACCCTGTTTCTTTGCCGAGGAATTCAGCCATCATTTTTTTTAAATCCATTCCCTTGCCTATGGCCTGATTATGGCCGCGGTGGGTCTGGGTGATCATGTCTTCTTTTTCCAGGGCGGCGCAGACACCGACTCCGGTAGCTTCTTCACCAATACAGAAATGAGCCGTTCCATGGACTTTTCCCTCTACAAAGAGCCGGGCCGCAGTTTCTTCAAAATTCCGGGTTTGTGCCATCATTAGATACAATTCCCCATATTTTTCCCTGGACAGTTTCATTCCAAAAACCCCCTTAAAGACTGGATCTCTTTGTTCCATTATGAGGCAATTTTTATAATTTGTCAAATGATAAATAAAAATTTAGTTTCTTTACAATTGATAGAAAAACAATGCTGTCAAGGCAAAAACACGCAGTATTTTCATCACTCAACCTTGAACCGTGAAACTTCCCTGATTAAGTTATCAATGCCTTCACGGTTTTTGCCGCTTAACTCGCTAACCTGATGTACCGCAGTATTTATCTGTTCTGCGCCGCTTGCCATCTCGTTTATACCCGAAGCAATTTCCTGTGTTGCCTTGTCAAGCTCAGTGCTTTCGCGAATAACTTCCGTGGAACCTTCAAGCATTTCATGGGAGCCTGACTTTACCTGACGGGTTATATCATTGACCTCGCTTACTCCGTCAAGGATTTGCTTACTCCCCTCTCCCTGCTCTTCCATTGAGTTTCGTATTTGATCTTCCTGATCCGATACTACCCTGACGCTTGAGTCGATAGCCTCAAACCTGGCAAGTACGTTTTCCGTAGATGTGCTTATCTTGTCGATGGAACTTTTTATCTTTTTTAAAACAACACCAATGGTTTTGGACTGTGCGCTGGAATTTTCCGCCAGTTTGCGGATTTCATCAGCGACAACGGCAAAACCTTTCCCCGATTCCCCTGCATGGGCCGCTTCAATGGCAGCGTTCATCGAAAGCAGATTGGTCTGACTGGCGATATTCTGCATTACGGAGTTAATCTCCATAAGCCCTTCGGATTCGCGGGCGATTTCCTGAATGTCCCCTGCTACTTCCTGCAATCCTGAGCGGCCTACTTCTGACGCTTCCCGCAAGTTTTGAACATTGTTTGCATTGTTGGCAAGTGTTGCAGTAACCGACCGGATATTAGCTACCATTTCCTCAATTGCAGAAGAAGCGCTGGAAATATTAGTTGTCTGGTTTTCTACCAATCCGTCAAGCTTATTGATGTTTGTTACCACCTGTTCCATAGTTGCATGGGTTTCGGTTACACTGGCGCTTTGGTTCAATATGCGGCTTTTGATGCTCTGAATATTGGCGGTAATTTCGTTTACGGCGGCGGCTGTCTCGTTCATATTGCTGGCAAGATCATTACCGATGTCGGACAACATTCCTGCTTCTTTTTTTATGATGAGGACAAGATTTTTTATTTTTTCCAGAGTTTTATTGAAGTAGCGTGAAAGGTCGCCAATCTCGTCATTGGAACTGGCAGTTATCTGTCTGGTCAGGTCGCCTTCTCCCTCGGAGATATCTTTGAGCGTTTCCGCCACCTTAACGATGGGTTTGGTAACATAATGTAAAACAAGGTAGACGATTCCTGCCCCCGCGAGAATGGCTATTACTGCCAATATAACAGAAAATTTGGTTACATCATTAACTTCTTTCAGGACAATATCCATTGAAGTTGCTATCATAATTGTCCATGTTTTATCCGAACTGCCCATTTGGATTGGAATCATGACGATTTCCATATCAGTACGAAGAGCAGGCGAGTATGACATACAGTCATACTTCTGCCCATCACGTACCGCATTGCTGGCTTCCTCCATATAATCGCCGTATATTGTATCAACTTCGGTCAGCATTTTTCCGACCCGTTCCGGAATACTGTGCCCTAAAATAAACCCGTTACCGGAGTAAATCACCATCGCGCTGATATCATCATTCCCGTTTATTGTATTCATTAAAGCTGGCTGTATTGCGTCAAAAGTAAAAAGACATGCCACGCCGGCTACCACTTCATTGGTTCGGGGATTAATTACGGGAACCATCATTCTGATCAAATAAGTGTCTTTTCCGTTTACTGTCCTGGGAATAGGATGTTCAACACGGTCGTTCCGTGCATTGGTACCATTAATATGAGCCATAGCCAGGTCAATATCGCCGGTTACCCTGCTTGTTATTTGTCCGGTTTCCCTTGTGATGTTCATGCCATACTGCCCTGTAGGGCTGGAACCTGTCCTGCCTATGTACCGGCTGTCCATACCGTCAAGAGCATTAGGTTTCCAGACCGTATAAAGGGTAATCATGTTGACTTCTGAAACGATACATCCATACAGCATATCATCGAAACGATCCCGCCTCTCGTCTGCGGGTATATTCTCATATTCAGCCATAATGTTTGCCAATGTGCGCAGCACCCGAAAATTACCGTCAGTCCTTCCCTTCCAGTATTCAGCCTGCTGAGTTCCCATTAGTCCAATAATCTCTTTACTGTCGTCAATTATAACAGTCGTTGTTTCGCGCACGAGCATCAAGGTAATAACCGTTACAATGACCGTAACAATGATGATCACCAAAAGACTTATTTTAAATTTAAGTTTCATCTCCCTTTCTCCTTTTTTTGCAAAATAGCGGTTATCTTGTTTTTAAAAACTCCAGAATTTCTGCGCCGGTGGGCGGGCAGCCCGGACAGAAAGAGGAAAAACCGGCCGTACAAACGCCTACTCCTAACGTCCCTTTCTTTCCGCGGAAACCCTGGCCTATACACACCGGGGCAAGCCGTTCCCTCCTTGTTCTGTCAAGCCGTAAAAGTGCGAATATCAATCCGGCGTAACAGGCGCTGCATGCGTTCTCTTCCCTTATCTTTGCCGAAAGCTGTTTTGCCTTTCCCGAGGGCAGAGGCGGCGGCGGTGCTTCCGAATTTTTATTGAGTTCCCGCAGCCTGGCGGGTCCGGAAACGCCAATGCCAAGTTTTTCCGCCAGTCCGATATAGGGAATTTCTTCGATCCTGTAACCCATAAGAGAAGCGGCCCATGCATCGCAAAGCACCGGATCCCTGGCGGCAAAAACGCGGCCTCCGTAGACGGGGTTCCCGCCTTCTTCAAAATCCGGGTCTCCGCATATTCCGTCTACCACGATAAAATCATTCCGTACTTTTGTATTAAGATGGGCTATAGGCTTATGGAGGCCCAGACTATGAAAACGCCGTTTTTCCCTGTCGCTGATAACGCCCTTGTTGTTTTTAAGAGCGCAGCTAAGGCGGGTTTGACAATGGCCTTTTAACACAGGAAGGTTGATCATAAAATCCAGCGCCAGGGCGCTGTCGCAGATTTCTATTGTTATGCCGCGGCAGTCCACGGCCTTGTAACTGCCGGTCTTGGTATCTATAAGTTCCACTCCGGCTTCTTTAGCCAGAGTCTTATACCCGCAGGCAGAAAACGCGCCCGTTGTTGAACCGCCAACCCAGGAACCTTCCAGTATCACAATATCGGAAAAGCCGTTTTTCCTGAGGTAGGCAATTAATCCTGCCGCTATTTCGGGATGGGTGGTAGCGCCCTCATCCGCAGTACGCGCCATAACCAGGTTAGGCTTAAGGCCAATACGCTTTTTTTTATCTCCGATAAGTTCCGACAACACGGCAGCTTCGGCAATTTTTATTGCCATGTCAGAGGGGTTGCTGCCATATACCATCAGGATTTCATTTTTTTCCAATTTTTTTCCGCCAACTGTCTGAGGCTGTTCCGAAACCAACAGTTGTTTGGAACAACCTTGTCTGTCTATTCCTGTTTTCTGTAGTTCTTTGCAGCATCCATAGCTTCCTCAAAATCGCTGTGCAATAAAAATGTGGCAATGGTATCCAGCAGTTTCCGTACCGGATGCGGCCATGTTTTTTGCCTGAGTTCAGCAAGCGCATTTTTGGCGGTTTTTTTGTCATATACCGAACAAGCCGTTTGTATGGCGGCGAGTTTTTCATGCAGATATTCCTCGTCTCCCTCTTCGGGCATGTTGCCTTTGTCATCTTCCTTTTGCATCATTTTATCAATTACAGTCCGCAACTCATTTAAAAACGCCGGCGTCTCTTCTAACAGTACGGCAGTATTCCTCTCCCGCCCCGCCTGTTCCAGCCTGAGCGCAAAACCTGATAATTCTGTCTCACCTACATTTGCCAGGGCGCTCTTCATCGCGTGGACAGTGACGACATACGCCTGAACATCATCAATCCTGCGATAGTTGTATGAGTGAATCGCTTCCAATGCCGAAGCAGCTTTCTCGGCGTCCTGGGCGAAAATTCCCGCCAGTTGCGGGTCTACGTCTGCAGACAACTGCTTTATATCTTCACCGGAAATTTTCCTGAAGTTATCCTTTTGCCGCCGTGCAGCTTCAATTACCCCGGGAGGATATTTATCACGTATTAGTTTGTTCAGTATGGCGTTAAGATGCCGTATGTCTATAGGCTTGGAAATAAACCCGTCAAAGCCGCTGTTCAGAAACACCTCCGCCTGGCCTGCCAGGGCATTTGCCGTCAGCGCAATGATGGGACGATCATACCCCAGATTACGTATAATTTTAACCGTTTCCATTCCGTCCATTTTGGGCATGAAATGATCCATAAATATTATATCGTAGGAGGAACCGTTTTTGATTTTTTCAATCACTTCAAATCCGCTTGAAGCGCTGTCAACGGACAGGCCGTAAGGGGCCATAAGTCCTTTGGCGACATACAAATTCGTATCCACATCATCTACAACCAAAACCCTGCCGTATGGCATATATTCCCGGGTTATCAGCGGCGCATACTTTATCTTCAGCATTTTGTCTGCACGCATCCCCGACTGCAGGTTTTCCGCCATATCACTGCCGAGTACCCCGGCGCCAACCTTCCCCTGCTGCAGGCGCACGGTAAACACCGATCCTTTGCCTGCCTCGCTTTTAACAGAAATACTGCCGCCCATCATCTGAACAAGGTGTTTCGTAATATTCATGCCCAGGCCGGTACCTTCGATTATGCGGTTGGTATCCTGATTAAAGCGTGTATACTCCGCAAACAGATTATCCACCTGTTCCCTGGTCATGCCCTGTCCGGTATCACTTACACGGAAAACAATCGTGACCCCGGCGCTTTCTTCTTCGCCGCCCGGTTCAGTGACGGCCGACAGCAAAACCTCACCCTCGTTGGTATATTTGAACGCATTGGAAAGCAGATTATTCAGGATTTGCTTAATACGCAGCTCGTCTCCAAACAATAAAGACGGAATGTTTTCATCTATTTCCAGCTTAAAATCAATAGGTTTGCTGTCGTACCGTACTGCGATTAAATGCGTAGTATCATTAATAAGGCTTGCGACGCTGTATTGGGCAGGCATTAATTCCATCTTGCCGGATTCTATTTTCGACAGATCCAATATGTCGTTGATAATACCCATCAGCAAATAACTCGAATTGTAAACTTTATTAAACGCTTCCTGAACATCCGGCGGAAGCTGTTCCTTCTGCAGCTGGATTTCGGTAATACCCACAATTGCATTCATCGGCGTGCGTATTTCGTGGCTAATCATTGCCAAAAAAGCGGACTTTGCATGGCTGGCTCCTTCCGCCTCCACCTGCCGTTTGGTTGTTTGTTCAAGTTCTGTAATATCCTGGACAACCTCGATGAACCCGGTAATATTGTCGTCTAAATCCGTCAGGATTTCTGAATCAACCTTGTAAGATGAATTGTTATGCTTAAAATATGTATTCTTTAAACCTTTTTTTAAACGGGCTATGCCGCAATCATCGGTGTTACAGATTTCAGCATTCCAGTTGCTGCAAGCCTGGCCCATGACATCATTCCGGCTTACTCCCAAAAAGTTTTCAGTAGCCGCATTAATAAATGTCCAGTTCATATCTTTATCGGTAACAGAAATAGGAAACGGTATAGTATCCAGAATACCTTCAAACCAGTTAGCCATGATTCTGGATCTTTCATATTCGGTACGTATGTCGTTCAGTAATGCGTATTGTTCCTGCAAATCCCTGACATAAGCGGCGACAACATACTCATCCCTGTATTTAACAACCACATGGATAATTTCACACGGCAAAGGTTTCCCGCTCAGCGTCTGGTGCATCCATACAAAACGGTTATAGCCGTCTTTGAACGTTTCTCTTTTGTTTTCAAATACCGCCTCGGCTGACTTTTTTCCGCCAGGCTGGTATTCGGGCGAAAGATCGAAAAATCTTTCAAAAAATACCTGTTTGTCCGGCAGTTCAAACATTTTTACAATTTCCTGATTGCAGTCAATGATATTAAAATCCCTGTCAAACATCAGGCAGCCAACCGGAACGGTGTTAAAAATAATTTCCGTGCGTTCATCTGCATATTTTTTCCGCATCGAAATTAATACAGATGTATTGTTTAACCAAAACATGCAGCCTGCAATTGCAAGAATGATGAAAAATGAGACTACAAGAACAACAATTATCTTCCCTGTCAGGGCGCTCTCCTGCTCGTGCAAAACAAGCTCCTGCCGGGTAAAGTTTTCCAGGAGTGTATTTGCAATTTCGTCCCATTCATCGGCAATTTCCAGGAACCAATCCGTTTCCGCCTCCTGTTTATGCCGCTCTGTTTCCTGCAGGGTGTGATAATGTTTTTCGATAAAATCTGACATATTTTCGAGGGTTGTTCTGTTCACGCCTTCGATGTACTCTTTAAAAAGGTCTTTTACAGAATTACTGTGATTTAATATCATGCTGCGAAACTGGACGAACATGAACAACCCCGCCGCCATGACGACAATAAAGCCCAAACCGGTTAATAATATATAGAACCTGAATCTCTTGTTTTGCACGGATTATAAACTCCCGTCTTTAATACCCACCGTCCTGAATTTATCATTAACCAAAAAAAACACTTCCGTGATTTTGGGATCATAATGGGTACCGGCACCCTGCATTATTATGTCCACTGCTTCCTCATGAGTAAACGCCTTTTTGTAGGAACGCTCTGAAACAAGCGCGTCGTATACATCGACAATTGCCATTATCCGGCCTTGCAGCGGAATATTCGTTCCTTTAAGTCCGCGCGGATAACCTGTGCCGTCCCAGTGTTCATGATGATTACCGGCAAATAATTTTGCATTGTTCAGGAACTCTTTCTCGCCTGTATCGGCAATGATTTCATCAATAATATGTTCACCTTCGGTGGTATGTGTCTTCATTTTTTCGTATTCATCACCGGTTAACTTATCGGGTTTATTCAAAATTAAATCCGTAATGACAATTTTCCCCAAATCGTGCATACGTGCCGATGAAATAATCTTTTCCATGTCCCATTCGCGCATTTCATCGGCATAAACTCCCCGTTCTTTCATCTCGTCTATCAATATTTTGATATATATCGACGTGCGTTCAATATGCCCGCCTGTCCACTTATCGCGGCTTTCAACTATGTCAGCCAGAACAGAAACGATGCCGTTTTGCAGCCGCTGTAATTGCGCTGTCCGTTCCCGGATTATCATATCAATGTCCAGATGCGTCTTAATGCGGTTTAACAAAACGGGCTGTGAAAACGGCTTTGTAATAAAATCAACCGCTCCCATCTCAAAGCCATTGACTTCAGCGGCGACATCGGTCCGGCTTGTAAGAAACATTACAGGAATTTTCGTCCATGAATCGTTGTCTTTCAGCCGCTGCATCGCTTCAAAACCGTTCATCCCGGGCATCTCTATGTCCAATAAAATCAAATCCGGCTGGAATTTTTCCAAAAGTGCAAACATTTTGGCAGCTGACGGAATCGTCATTACGTTATAATGATTTTCCAGCACCTTTTCTGCCATTGATAAATTGGTATCGCTATCATCCACTATGAAGATCGTTTTCATTATACCACATTAACCCGTGAAACATCATTTTTCAAGTGGTTTACCGCACGGATACAACAGGCGCTGTAGTTTTTTATCACCGGCTATGGTATAATACATCAAAAGATTCTGCTGGAGGTAAAAATGAGTTGGCTCGAAGATGTTTTCAAAGTAAAAAAACCTGTTATTGCTATGTGCCATCTCCAGGCCCTGCCCGGAGATCCCGGATATAATCATGAAAAGGGTATGTCCTGGGTTATTGAAAAAGCGCTGACCGATTTAACAGCACTGCAAAGGGGCGGTGTGGATGCGGTAATGTTTTCCAATGAATTCAGCCTGCCCTACCTTACCAAAGTAGAACCGGTCACCTATACGGCTATGGCCAGAATTATCGGCGAACTGAAAAAAGATATCACCGTTCCCTACGGGGTAAATGTGCTATGGGACCCTGCGGCATCTATAGACTTGGCAATGGCAACGGATGCAAGTTTTGTACGGGAAATCTTTACCGGTGTTTATGCCTCTGATTTCGGCCTCTGGAATACCAACGCGGGCGAAGTAGTCAGGCATCAATACAGGATTGGCGCACAAAAAGTAAAACTCCTCTTTAACATAGTCCCTGAAGCTGCATCATACCTGGCCGGCCGGAAAATAGACGATATTGCCCGGTCTACGGTATTTAACAACCTTCCCGATGCTCTCTGCGTATCGGGGCTTACCGCAGGCGCAGAAACAGATTCTTCGACTTTAAAATCAGTCAAAGCTGTCGCCGGTGATACGCCGGTATTTGCCAATACGGGAGTGAGGGTTTCCAATGTTGAACAGCAGCTTTCCGCTGCAGACGGAGCTGTTACAGGGACCACCTTTAAAAAAGACGGAAAGTTTTTTAACCCGGTAGATGAAGCGAGGGTAAAGGAATTTATGGACAAGGTAAAGGAATTCCGGAAAACCCTATAGGACTGCATATATGGATCCCCGCTGGCAAAAACTTGGAGAACTCCTGGTAAACTATTCAACCAAAGTAAAGCCCAAAGAACGTGTAATGATTGCCATGATAGAACCGGATACCTTTCCCCTTGTACAGGCTGTTTACCGTGCGGCTGTAAAAGCCGGAGCCTTTCCTCAGGTCCAGTTTTTATCCGAAACCCTAAGGCATTCCCTGCTTAGTTACGGCAATGAAGAACAGATAAACTGGGTTCCGGAAATTGAAGCGCAGGGAATGGAATGGGCCGATGTGTACATTGGATTGCGTGGGGCCCATAACCTGTTTGAACTGCAGGACATTAATGCCGAAACCCTGGCAGCCAATCAGAAAGCAATGGGAAAAATTTCTACATTGCGCTGGGAAAAAACCAGGTGGTGTGTTATACGTGTGCCCAATGAAAGTTTTGCACAGGCTGCCGAAACTGACCTTGAAACAATTATGGACATGTTTTTTGATTCCTGTTTTCTGGACTGGGAGCACGAAGTTAAGACCTGGGAAGACTGGGCGGAAAAACTCCGTCATGGAAAAGAAATCCGGATTACCGGAAAAAAAACCGACCTTTCTTTTTCTGTAGAAGGACGTACATGGGTTCCCTATGGAGGAATTACCAATATGCCCGATGGAGAAATTGCCACAGCTCCGATAAACGGCACGGAAAACGGTTCAATTTATTTTGAAATTCCCGCAGTGCTTGGAGGGCGTCTTGTAAAAGACCTTACGCTTGCATGGGACAGCGGAGTATTGGTAAAAGCAACATCGTCGACAGAGCAGGACTTTCTGCGATCAATTCTGGACAGGGATGACGGCGCCGGAAAAATAGGCGAATTTGCCCTTGGTACCAATCCTAAAGTAACCCGTTTTGCCAATGATATTTTAATGGATGAAAAAATGGGCGGTACGGTACACATTGCCCTGGGCAGAGCCTATCCTGAATGCGGAGGCACCAATAAATCGGCAATACATTGGGATATTATCAAAGATACAAGAAAAGAGGGAACGGTTTATCTTGATGGAAATGCGATTCTGAAAAACGGAAAAATCACTTTATAATAATATTTCCGGGGGAGACATTATGGAACTGTTTCTTGGAATTGATGTCGGAACAAGCGCTGCCCGGGGAGTAATCACCGGTATAGACGGAAAAGTCCTTGCGGACGCTCACTTTCCCCATACCGTTTCCATGCCTCATCCCGGCTGGGTTGAACAGGATGCGGATGAAATCTGGTGGAAAGACCTGCTGGAAATTGTTACAGCTCTTCTTAAAACACCGGGAATAAATGCAGCTGATATTAAAGCCATTGGAATCAGTACCATTTGTCCATGTGTACTGCCGGTTGATAAAACCGGCATACCCCTCCGTCCCGGTATTCTTTACGGCATCGACAGCCGTGCAGGAGCGGAAATTAAACAACTGGAAGAAAAGATCGGAAAAGAAAACATTTTTAAAATGACCGGTCAGTATCTTTCTTCCCAGTCCTGCTGTCCAAAAATTTTATGGATAAAAAACAACGAACCGGAAGTATACGAAAAAACACATTGCTTTCTGACCGGCCAGGGTTATTTAGTCTATAAACTAACAGGTAATTTTACTTTGGATATTTACGACGGTATGGCCTACGCGCCTCTTTTCGATTTATATAACAGGCGCTGGGATTCCACGTACCAGGCTGAAATTACGGAAATTTCAAAACTGCCCGGCTTGATCTGGACAACCGATGTCGCCGGAAAAGTAACTGCGGAAGCAGAAAAAATAACAGGCCTGAAAGCGGGAACACCGGTTATCTGCGGCACCGCAGACGCTTTATCGGAAGCGGTTTCCGTAGGCCTCCATAAAGACGGTGATATGATGATGATGTACGGGTCAAGTAATTTTTATATAATGAGAACAGAAAAACTCCTGCCTCAGGAAAATTCATGGGCGAGTTATTTTGTAACACCCGGAGTTGAGCACCTTTTGGCAGGAGGCATGACAAGCGCCGGAAATCTTTTTAAGTGGCTTCGCGAAACATTCCCCGGCAGGGATTTCCCGCAATGGGAAGCTCTTTCCGCAGAATCCAAAGCGGGTGCGGGAGGATTGACGCTGCTCCCCTACTTTGCCGGAGAAAGGACACCTATTAATAATCCAAACGCCAAGGGGAATCTTTTCGGTATAACCCTGCGTTCCGGCGCCGGAGATGTGTACCGGGCTTTTCAGGAAGCATTGGGCTACGGAGTAAGACATAATATAGAAACGCTGAAAGATAACGGCGTAGAAGCCAAACGGATATTTGCCATCGGGAGCATTGCCAAAAGTAATCAGCTTTTACAGATTATCAGTGATATTTGCGGCTGTCCTCAGCTTGTGGCAAAGGAAAAAGCCGGCGCCTGCTATGGCGACGCTTTTATGGCAGCCCTTGGAGCAGGGTTTATCAGCGACATTTCCGAAATAAAGAAGTGGGTAACTTACGAGAAAGAAATTATACCCTGCAACGAACACCGGGATTTGTACAATGAGGGTTTTGAACGATATAAGGCTTTGTATAAAGCACTTGAACCGTTCATGTAACCTTGTTATTTACAGCTTATTTCCCAGTTAAAGCCAAAGGTCTTATTAAGATCCACGTAATAAAAATCCTTTTCAGGCGTTGATTTGTCAAAAATCACATAAACATTGCAGGTTTTCTTTTTTGCCAAAGGTGCATGGTGCCATGTTTTGGGATTAAAGATAACTGCATCGCCTTTTGGAACAATAAAGGCTTTTGCGGCTGCCGGATCGGGTAATTCAGGATTATTTTTGTCGCTTAATGCTGCCACAACCACAATATCTCCGGTTGCTACCAGTACTTCGGAGGTATTTTTATGGTGTTCCATGCCGTCTTCCCGCATACTCTTTTGCAGTACTGTTTTTACAATGCTTATTGATGTTTCGCCATTAATCTTGACCGTACCAAGCGCATTCCAGAACGAAAAAACCTTGTTTACTGCATTTGCCTTTCTGTTGCTTGTGGAAATGTATTCTCCGAAAGGAGCAAAATTCTTTACAGACGCTTTTACCGCTTTAATTTTTTTAATATCCATACATTCTCCTTTTTTACACAAAATAATCTGCAAACGTTTTTATTAAAAGAACTCCTACCTCGGAACCGGGATCGATTAATGTTTTTGCCTTTTCCTGATTATAGGCCAGCCTGCCGAACTGGGCTTCCATTGTCCTTGTATTTTCCATTCCCGCTTCTGCCGCAGAAAGGGCTTCGGCAAATCCTGCTTTAAGTGACTTGCCTTCTGCAGCAGCTTTCTCCAGTACGGAAGCTGCAGGGTCCAGAGAATCAATTATCGTTTTATCACCCGGTTTTGCCTTGCCCCGCTCTTCCATGCCTTCTACAAAGGCCCTCCAGAACTGCGCCATTTCTTCTATGCCCAGTTCGGTTTTTTCTTTTACCGCTTTTCCGCCCCGCATAAAACCCGTTCCCATTAACGTTCCCATAGTAGACGGGGCTGCTTTGGCCATAACCATGCCTGCCTTGATAAAAACCTTACCCAGATCCGTTTCCTCCGGAAACTCATCAGCGGCAGCGCCAAAAGCGGCTGCCATAGTTAGACCCAAATCTCCGTCTCCCATAATGCCGTCAATTTCAATAAGCCTGTCTTTATTGGAAACCATTACTTCTTTTAACAGGCCAAAAATGTTTTTTATGTCAGAGAGGAGAAGTTTTTCACAGGCCATTATTAACCCTCCAGCTGCACCTGTTCAAAGAACGGCGTGTTGGCCGGTTTTGCCAGTAATGATTTCAGTTCTCCGTCCAGTTTAAGGAGTGATATGGAAGCGCCGGCCATTTCCATTGAAGTTGCATATTCGCCAAGGTAAGCTTTATATACTTTAATGCTCTTGCCATTGAGGATTTCCGCAATCTTCCGGTACATCACATACAATTCTTCCTTGGGTGTAGCGCCAAGCCCATTAACCAGGACGGCTACTTCGTCTCCGGAACTGTAAGGTAGATCCTCCAGTATCTTATCCATCATTATTTGTACTGTTTCATCTGCGGTCTTAAGCTTGCCCCGTTCTATGCCCGGTTCGCCGTGAATACCCATGCCCAGTTCCATTTCATCTTCACCGATGGAAAATGAAGGTTTGCCTACTTCGGGAACAATACATGGAGAAAGGGCTACGCCCATAGTTCTTACATTAGCAGCGGCCTTGTCGGCAATCCGCTTTACTTCATCAAGATTTTTCATTTCCAGAGCTGCAGCACCGGCGCATTTATATACAAAGAAAATCCCGGCCACTCCGCGGCGTTTTCCCTCCTGTCCTTTGGGAGAAGATGCAACATCCTCGCCTGCAACTACGGAAACCACCTTGATATCTTCTGCATCGGCCATTTCCGCAGCCATATCAAAGTTCATTATGTCTCCGCCGTAGTTTCCGTAAATGTACAATACCCCGGCGCCCTGATTAATAGCTTTTGTTACTTCGAACATTTGTTCCGCCGAAGGGGACTGGAAAACTCCGCCTACAGAACAGCCGTCCAGCATTCCGTCTCCCACATAACCGAGAAACAGGGGAAGATGCCCGGAACCCCCGCCTGTAGCAATGCCTACTTTGCCTTTGTAGCTTTTGGCATTAATGATACAGCGTAAATCGTTATTTACGATTTTTACCTTGTCCGGATGAGCGGCAAGGATTCCCTGAATCATTTCATTTACAAAATCCGCCGCTTTGTTGATAAATTTTTTCATATAATCCTCCTGTACTATTCCCCTGCATTGCAGGGTTAATCATGCCGGCTTATTCTTTTACCTCTTTTTGAATAGCCTTGATACGTTTTTGTTCATTATATCTGGAGATCATAAAATTGATCACCATTATTAATAGAAGAGCGAGTCCCCACAGTAATTTTTTGGTAAACGCAGAAAAAGCCAGCATGGTTAATCCGCTCTGGGTAAACTGCAGAATCATAATCCCCATAACAAGCCCTATTAAGCTGGCCACTCCGCCCTTGGGATCCGTTCCTCCAAGAACTGTTACCAATATCGCCTGCAAAAGATAATCGGTTCCATAGCCCGGCCGCATGGAATTTGCCCGTGACAGCATAATTAACGATGAAACCCCCGCAAGTATACCGGTAAGCATAAACGTCCTGATAATAACCATAGTATTGTTTACACCGGAATACCGGGAGACCTGCGGATTTGCCCCAAGCATATACATATTGAACCCAAGCCTGGTACGCCTGAGCATAAACCCCACCAAAGCTGCCATAAAAACAAATATCAAAAAAGGCACCGGTATTCCAAAAATTGAACCGTTTCCGATAAAATCCACTTCCGGAGGAAATCCGGTAATGCTATACCCCTTGGTCAGAACTATGGCTAAACCCATAAGAAGCCCCTGGGTCCCCAGGGTAGCAAGGATTGGCGGTACCCCGGCTACAGCAATGAGTGTTCCGTTAAAAAGACCGCTGATCATTGCCGCAGCAAGAACAACAACCACCACAAAGAAGATCAAGGTTCCCCCGGAAAACACAGCCGCACTTTTTCCTGCCGCCAATATCATTGCCGCCAGTACACCGCAAATATTGGCCACTGCCACAACGGAAAGATCAATACCACCAACAACCATGGAAAGCATCATTGCTATTGTTAAAAGGCCAAATTCCGGAAACTGGGCCAGCATGGAACGGAAATTACGGACCGTAGGAAACCGGGACGGGCTGAGTACGGAAAAAAGAATAAAGAGCCCCACCATAAGAACAAACAGGGTAATGTTTTTTGCCTGTCCCGTAAGGAGTGTATTTATAAATTCAGGGATGTTCCTTTTGTTTTTTAAAGCAGTCATCGTACGCCCCCCATCCCTCTCATTGCTTTAATCTTGTTTTGCACATTGGTAATGGTAACGCCGATAACAATGATAAGGCCCACAAAGAAATCCTGCCAATAAGAAGAAAGCCCTATTAAAACCAGATTTTTCTGCAGAACCATGATCATGGCGACTCCAAGCATGGTTCCGGTCAAGGTACCTGTTCCGCCCGTGATCCTTGTTCCGCCCAAAACCACAGCAGCAATAACGGCAAGCTCTGTCCCAATCAGGTACATGGGATTTGCATAAACAATAAGACTAATGTGCATTATTCCCATTATGCCTGCAAGAAACCCCGCATAACAGTAAATAAAAAATTGTATTTTATGAAGGTTAAACCCTGCACGTTTTGCCGCTTCCGGATTTCCCCCCAAAGCGTAAATACCTCGGCCTATCATGGTAAACCTGAGTATAAACCAGGTAAGAAGAATAAGCGCTATAAGTATAATAATAAACACTGAAAGACCTTGCGGTGTTCCATCGGGCAGCGACCAGGATAGTACATTCATGGTCCCAAAATCCTTAAAGCATTGCGGAAGATCCCCTACATTATACGATTTTGTTCCTACAAATTCCGCCATAGCGCCGTGGAAAAGACTGGCTGTTCCCAGAGTGGCAATAAGGACGGGTATTTTAAATATTGATACAAAAACCGCATTAATCGCACCCATAAAAATTCCCAAAGCAATAGCAACGCCAAAGGCAACAAAAATATTGTCTATTCCCGTTGCAAGAAGAAAGCGCGTAGCAATGTACTCAGAGCATATTGCCACTGCGGTACAGGATACATCGGTGCCGCCGGAAAGGAGCACAATAAATACACCAATGGCCAGAATAGCAGTACCGCAGGTGGTTTTTATCATTACCGTAAAATTATCCAGGGTAAGGAAAACAGGACTTGCTATGGTAAGCGCCGTACAAAACACAATCAGTACCAGGGCAAGATAGGTCTCGTTGTGATTAAAAAGTTTTTTTATGTTCATCCTGCCGCTCCCTGGAGAACTGATTTCCTGCTTACCAGGTCAAACAATTCTTCTTCACTGATCCCGGAACTGTCTTCAATTTCCTTAATTATCCGTCCTCCGGCCATAACCAGAACCCTGTTGCAATTATCCAGAATTTCCGGAATTTCATCCGAGATCATAATGATAGACATTCCGTTTCGGGCCAAATCCCGTATTACTTCGTGGATATTATGTTTGGAGCCAATATCAATACCGATAGTAGGGCCGTCCAGAATAAAAACTTCCGGCTTTGTTGCAAGCCAC
>WRIX01000002.1:6038-27264 GCA_009782495.1 Treponema sp. | reverse complement strand
AAAGGCAACAAAAATATTGTCTATTCCCGTTGCAAGAAGAAAGCGCGTAGCAATGTACTCAGAGCATATTGCCACTGCGGTACAGGATACATCGGTGCCGCCGGAAAGGAGCACAATAAATACCCCAATGGCCAGAATAGCAGTACCGCAGGTGGTTTTTATCATTACCGTAAAATTATCCAGGGTAAGGAAAACAGGACTTGCTATGGTAAGCGCCGTACAAAATACAATCAGTACCAGGGCAAGGTAAGTCTCGTTGTGATTAAAAAGTTTTTTTATGTTCATCCTGCCGCTCCCTGGAGAACTGATTTCCTGCTTACCAGGTCAAACAATTCTTCTTCACTGATCCCGGAACTGTCGTCAATTTCCTTAATTATCCGCCCACCGGCCATAACCAGAACCCTGTTGCAATTATCCAGAATTTCCGGAATTTCATCCGAGATCATTATGATAGACATTCCGTTTCGGGCCAAATCCCGTATTACTTCGTGGATATTATGTTTGGAGCCAATATCAATACCGATAGTAGGGCCGTCCAGAATAAAAACTTCCGGCTTTGTTGCAAGCCACTTTGCAAGGACTACGCGCTGCTGGTTTCCGCCGGAAAGACTTGATACGGGAAAACGGTGAGCGCCTGTTTTTATTGCAAGTTTTTTTATCCAGGAATTTTTTTCATTATCCATCTTGCTTCTGACCAGCATCTTAAAGCGATTTAAAAGATCGTTCAGTACAGTAATGATGATATTGTTTCCTATGGATTGTTCTGCAAAAAGCCCCTGGGTAAGACGATCCTCCGGCAAATAAGCAATGCCTGCCGCAATGGCATCCCGGGGTGATTTAATGGTCAGCGGTTTTCCGTTTATTTTAATTTCTCCCGAATCGGGTTTGTTAAGGCCGAAAATTGACAGGGCTACTTCCGTTCGTCCGGAACCGAGCAGACCGGTAAAACCGAGAATTTCCCCTTTCTTTAAATCAAAACTGATACCGGAAAACTGCCCTGTCCTGGTCAATCCTTTTACAGAAAGCACCGGTTCGGTATTTTTATCAAAACGGTAGGGCTCCGCCTTGAAATTCTGCCCTGTCATAAGAAATACCATTTTATCGTTGTTAAGTTCCGATGCCGGATAAACACCGATTTTTTTTCCGTCTTTGATTATGGTAACCCGCTCGGCAATCTCAAAAACTTCATTGAGTTTATGGCTTACAAATAAAACGGCAATTCCTTTTTTCTGGAGTTTTGCAATAACTTCAAAAAGATGAACTACTTCGTCCCTGGTAATAGCCGAAGTGGCTTCGTCCATAATAATCAGCTTTGCGTTTTGGGTAAGCGCACGTGAAATGGCAACAATCTGCCTCCGTGCTATGGAAAGATTTTCCACCCTTTCATATAAATCTATTTCTTCGCCGATTTCTTCCAGTGCCTTTTTCGCTTCCCGGTACATCTGCTTCCAGTTAATCACCTTATTGTTCAATTCAAGCATCTGGTTCATGGCAATATTTTCCGCCACCGTCATATTCGGAAAGAGCGAAAGATCCTGATAAATTATCTGAACTCCTGTTCTTATTGATTCAATTGCATTAATATTTTTTAGTTCAATTCCATTAATGGTAATTGTTCCTGAATCAGGCCTGTGAATACCGCCGATGATCTTGATGAGTGTTGATTTTCCCGAGCCGTTTTCTCCGACAAGGCAGTGAATTTCTCCCTTTCCAATTGATAAATCAACATCATCCAGGGCTTTAACCCCTTCAAAAGTCTTGGTAATGTTTTTAACTTCCAGAAATAAATCAGCCATACACTTTCTCCGGCACAAAAATACAGGGGAACGGTAACCGTTCCCCTGTTACTCAGCAAAACTTAAAGTTTATAGCTGCCGTCAGGATTTTTCCATTCGTCAAGGTTGCCCTTGTTCACATCAACCCAGGCCGCACCGTAGAGAACAGGAACGCCGTGTTCGTTGTTCTGTATTGTTACGCTTTCGTAGCCTTTTGCCCCAAGGTTAGTGCCGTTTCCGATGGTTTCTCCCTTAAGAGCCTTAAGAGCGGCATCTGCTGTGGCATAAGCCGCATCGGCGGGAACCCAGAAATGGAGCGAAATAGCGGCGCCATTTTCCAGATAATCACCGGCAACCGAAGGCAGACAGGTACCAAAAGCGGCTACCCTTCCGATAAGTCCGCGTTCGGTAATAGCCCTGGCTACACCCGGCATAGTGCTCATGGCGGAACCCATTAAAGCCTTGACATTGGGATTGGCCTGAAGAAGTTCCATTGCCCGCTGGTATGCCATCTGCTGATCTTCATGTTCTTCGATCCTCTCCTGTGCCAGTGAAAGTCCGGGATATTTTGCTTTGGCCTGGGCTTCTTCACCGTCTACCCACTGGTTATGAGTAGGAGAGGTAAGAAACCCTACAAAGGGCTGCCAAACACCCTGACCGCCCATCCATTCCGCCATTACATCCATCATATGGGCGCCATAGGCAGTATTGTCAAAAGCCTCAACATCGTAATCGGCATCTGACTGGGTTCCGGCTTCGTGAGTCAGGACTTTAATACCCTGTGAACGGGCATTTCTGAATGCAGGTACCAGGGATGCGGGGTCGTTGGGAACTACCAGAATAGCATCAACGCCCTTGGCAATTAAGTCATTTACCAATGCAACCTGAGCCGCAGGATCTGCAGTAGAAGCGCCGATTTGGTAAGCATTTACATCGGAATGTGCATCATTAAACCGGGTCATACCGACTCTGGTACTGTCAAACCATGCAACACCTTCCAGTTTAACAACCATTACGATTTCGTATTGCTTGTCACCGCCGCCTGCTGATCCGCCGCCGCCTCCGCCGCCGGAACAGCCAAGGAATACAACGGTCAAAAGAAGTAGAAAAACACATAGTTTTTTCATTAAAAAGCCTCCTGAATAAATTTTGGTAATCTTATCATAACAAAAACAATGCATTTGTCAAGGCAAATCTTACATATTTTATAAATTACCCCTTGTAATTGACATTTGTAAAAGATATTGACTTATGATATTATATTATTCTTATGGAGACAGAACTCTGCGCTTCACTTTTGGCGGCAAATCATGCACATATTGCCCGGGATCTTAAAACTGCCGAAGCGTCGGGAATACGGCGCTTTCATATTGATGTAACGGACGGTCACTATACAAACGAATTAACCTTTGGCGTCCATCTGGTAAGAGACATCAGGAAAGAAACAGAATCTGTTCTTGATGTTCACCTGGCGGTAAAAAACCTGCCTGTGATTCTTGAAACCTTTCTTCCGCTAAAAGCAGATCAAATAACATTGCAATACGAATGCTGTGAACTGCCTCAACGGCTGCTCAAATTAATACCGCAGCATTGTACTGCAAGCGCCATTAGTTTTATACCTGCAACAGGATTTGACATAATAGAATATTTTTTGGATGAGGTTGATATTATCAGTATACTTGGCGTAGATCCGGGTATCGGAGGACAGAGCTTTATTCCCAAGGTGCTAAACAAAATTGAAAAAACCGCTTCTGCAATAATTAAACACGGACTTAAAACCCGCATTGCCGTAGACGGCGGACTTAATGCGGAAAACTGCCGATCCGCCGCCTCTGCAGGGGCGGATATCCTGATCCTTGGAAGCGGTATTTTTACCGGCAATACAATTGCCGGCAACGTACAAACTCTCAGAAATGCCTTAATGTAAGGTTCCTACAAGGCGTTTGGACTCATCCTTTAGCGCATGGTAGGTTGCTTCGTATTGATGTACATATTCTTTATATATTTCTGTATTTGCAGAATTTGGCAATACTGTTTTCCCTTTTCGAACCATTGCTGCAGCGGCGCTGTTCATATCTTTGTACCATCCTGCACCAACCGCCGCAAGTATCCCCGAACCCAATGACACGGCGTTTTGATCCTCGGGAATCATAATCGGTTTACCTGTTACGTCGGCATTAATCTGCATCCACAAATCACTCTGAGTTGCGCCGCCGCAGGCTATAATTTCGTCAATGCGGAAATGCTGTTCCATTGTGTTAAGGATCACCTGAGTTCCGTAGACAACGCCTTCCATGATCGCCCGGAAAATATGGGCAGGGCCGTGCTTAAGGGTAAGCCCGCGGATAACTCCCCTGCTTGCCGGATCAACCCACGGAGTTCTGTTACCCTGCCAGTGTTCCAGAATCACCAAACCCTCGGAACCCGGAGGCAGAGCGGCAGCATCTTCATTCATAATATCGTAAAGATGGCAGCCCTGTTTTTCGGCACGGGCCTTTAAATCAGCATTAATAAAATTGGTCATAAACCATTTCATAATGGAACCGGTGGAAATTTGCCCTGCTTCCACCGTCCATGTATCGGGAGCAAGTGCATCGGGAAAACTGCCAAAAAGTCCTTTTACGTGAAGTTCTTTATCTGAAAGACCAATGTGGAGCTGTGAAGAACCGGTAATCAGCGCAAGCTGACCGGGTTTTAGCGCGTTTACGCCAATCAGCCCTATATAGGCATCTGCGCCGCCTCCTGCCACGGGTATACCTTTTGTAAGCCCTGTTGCTTCGGCCATTTCACCGCTAAGGCCTCCAACCACTTCACCCGGTTTAACTATGCGGCTTGGAAGCTTGTCTCCGACATCATCCAAACCAATTGTATTGTAAAGAGAATCGGGTCTTCCGCCTTCCCTGAAATTGTAAAACCATCTGACCGAAGTCGTATTAATATTGGCAGTGATCTCTCCGGTAAGCCGGTAAGCAAGCCAGTCAGTATGCTCAAAGATCGTTGCTGCATTCCGGTATACATCAGGTTCGTTCCGTTTAACCCACAGCACCTTGCACGGAAACCATTCAGCAGACACATTGCCAAAGCCGGTATATTTAAGCGCATCATCTCCGCAGCCGGCAATTTCTTCAGCTTCGCCTGCGGCCCTGATATCCATCCACATTACCGCATCACGAAGCGGTTTTCCGTTTTTATCCAGAAAAACAACCGTACAGGATGTGCCGTCCAGCCCGATTCCCTTAACGGAAGCAGGCTCAATTCCCGATGCTTTTATTGCATTACAAATTGATTCGACTAACGATTTGTTCCATTGTTCGATATTCTGTTCGCCCCAGCCGGGATGCAGGTGGATATTTTTATTTTCGCTTACCCCAAAACCAATACAATGTCCCGATTGGTCATACACTCCGGTTCTTACACTTTCTGTTCCGGCATCAATTCCCAGTACATATTCCGCCATGTTTCACTCCTTGTCATTTTATAATACAACGGAATTCATGTTTCGTATGCTTTTTTTACTATTGCTGCCCGTAATATGCGTCCGGTCCGTGTTTGCGTTCCCAGTGTTTTTTTATGATATGCCCGGGCAGCGGCTTTGCCAGCGGATCAAGACGCAAGGTAAGAAGAGCCATTTTGCAGACTTCTTCCAGAACCGCACCGTGGTATACCGATTGGGCGGCGCTGCTGCCCCAGGTAAAAGGCCCATGTCCCGCAACCAGAACCATGTTCATATGGGAGGGATTATAGTTATTCTTTTTAAAGCTCTCAACAATCAGATTCCCCGTCTCAAGCTCATAGTCGTTTTTTACCGCTTCCGGACTCATAAATTCGGTACACGGAACTTCCTCCGTTCCGTGATCCGCATGGGTAGTGCCGTACACCGGAACCGGCTTTTTTGCCTGAGCCCAGGCCACTGCATACGGTGAATGAGTATGGGTAATACCTTTAATGCCGGCAAATTCCCGGTACAGCACCTGATGGGTTTTTGTGTCGGAAGAAGGTTTTAGCTTGCTTTCTATAACTTTCCCCGTCAGATCAACCAGTACCATTGATTCCGGCCGAAGTTCGTCATAGGGAACCCCGGAAGGTTTTATGGCAAAAACACCATTACCCGGATCAAAAGCAGAAACATTGCCCCATGTATAGATAGCAAGATTCTGCTTTTTGATCTCAAGGTTAGCTTCAAAGGCTTCTTCCCTTAGAGTTTTATACGCATCCACGGTTTACCTGCCCTGCCAATAAGCCTCGCTCCAGCGCAGTTCATCCCTCAGCCGGTCAGACTCTGTATTTCGTCCGATAAACACAAATTCAATGCCGTTCATTTCCGCCCAATCCCTGAAATATTCAGCAGTCAGGGCGGTAGAGTACACAGAGTGATGGGTTCCGCCGGCAAGTATCCAGGCTTCGGCAGCTTTGCCTAAATCAGGATATGGTTTCCACAGAGCGCGGGCTACCGGCAGTTTCGGCATGGCATTTTCGATTTTAATGGTTTCGATATCGTTGACTATCATCCGGAAGCGGCTTCCGAGATCCACGAGGGTTGCAAGTACCGCAGGACCGGGAGCTGCATTAAAAACCATTCGGGCAGGATCCGCCTTGCCGCCGATTCCCAGAGCGTGTACCTCTATACGGGGTTTGCCCTCCGCAATGGAGGGGCATATTTCAAGCATATGAGCGCCGAGAGCGGCTTCTTTGCCGGGTTCAAAGTGGTACGTGTAATCTTCCATAAAAGAAACGCCGCCCGGTAATCCCGAAGCCATAACTTTTGCGGAACGGGTAAGCATTGACTGCTTCCAATCTCCTTCGGCGCCGAAACCATAACCCTGTTCCATGAGCCGCTGCGAGGCCAGACCCGGAAGCTGCGGCAGACCATGAAGGTCCTGAAATGTGGTCGTAAATGCACCGGCGTGTTCTGTTTCAAGCATTTCTTTCAGAGCTATTTCGATTTTCGCCTGTTCCAGCATGGCGCTGCGGGCTTTCCCGGGATTTCCAAGCTCAGGGGCAAATTCGTAAGAAGCGGCGTAGTCTTTTGCCAGGGCTTCCGCCTGTGCATCGCTGACTTTCGCATAGCGGGCAGCCAGATCGCCGATACCCCATGTATTTATCTGCCAGCCGAGCCGGATTTGCGCTTCAACCTTGTCCCCTTCGGTTACCGCAACTTCACGCATATTATCGCCCAGACGAAGTACAACCGAATTCATGCCGTCAAGCCGGGCGGCGGCAGCCCGCATCCATACACCTGTCCGGCGGCGCACTTCCTTGTCCTGCCAGAATCCTGCTACCACCTTTCGGGAAAGCCTCATTCTTGCATGGATATGGCCGTGTTCACGGTCACCGTGGGCGGATTGATTCAGATTCATAAAATCCATGTCTATGGAAGACCACGGGATATCACGGTTAAATTGAGTGTGCAAATGCAGCAGGGGTTTGCGGTTTACGGACAGACCCTGTATCCACATCTTTGACGGCGAAAAGGTATGCATCCAGGTGATAATTCCTGCGCAGTTTTCCGCAGCATTGGCCTGTTCAAAAAGACAGCGAATCGCCTGCGGTGTAATTGCCGTAGGTTTTAAAACCACAGTGCCGGGAATAAGTGAATCCTTATTGAATTCATCCGCCATAATACGTGCATGATCGGCAACCTGTTTCAGAGTCTCATCACCGTAAAGATCCTGACTTCCGACAATAAACCAGTATTCGTACTTCTTAAGATCCATAATCATCCTCTCTTAAAATTGTAATACTATGCTAAGTTTTCCTTTTATTTTTTAAACGCAGCCATTCGGGCAGGAACTGTGTCACACCACCGTCTGTTTTACTGACAATTGACAATACACTCTGCAGAACTATAAATGCAAACAAAAATGCCGAAGTAATAATTGTCGGCCAGGACGCCTCGGTAAGGCCAAGCATCGGGACTACACGCTGTACAAGCAGGTTTATTAATACTCCAAAAAATGTACCAATGGGAAGGCCTACACCGCCGCTTAACATTGCGCCGCCAATAATACTTGAAGAAATGGCGTGAATCTCATATCCACGTCCGTAATCAGGACTGCCGGACGGCATACCAAGGGTAAAAACCAGGCCTCCGATACCGGCCAGTAAACCGCACAGCACATGGGCCAGGAATTTTATTTTTTTCGGATTAATGCCCATTAACAACGCGCTTTGTGCATTGCCTCCGACAGCATAAAGAGAACGTCCAAATCTGGTGTATTTAAGCACTATTATTATTACTATTAAAGCAACCAGAACAACTATTCCTGCCGGAACAAGATATGCAACATCATGGGTTCCGTTGCGGCGTAAATTATATAAAAACGGAATATACAGCTTTGCATCGGACCAACCAAGGAATGTTGCATTTGTTATAGGTACAGATACAGGCCGTATCACGCTGATCATACCGCGTGCAAAAAACATACCGACCAATGTTACAATAAACGGCTGGATTTTCATGTAGGCAACCAGGAAACCCTGCACTATGCCAAACGACAAACCTATACCCAATGCCGCGGGAATTGTCCATATTGCGTTTATTCCGTGTTCCGTAAGCATAACGGCGGTAACCATAGCTACCAGCCCTACCACTCCGCCAACGGATATGTCTATGCTTCCGGATATCATAACAACAGTCAAGCCAAGGGAAATTGCCAGCAGATACGGTTTTTCGTTAAAAAACGTATTAAAAAATATTACGTATTTTCCGAAGCTGTTTTCTCTGAACATTATTATGGAAGTTATGTAAAGGATAAGAAAAAGAGTAATGGTGATTATCAGCAAAATTCCCGTATTATTCAGATTCTTGTGCTTCATGGAAAGATGCGGTGTTGTATTGTCCATTGTATCATCCCTCCGCTAAACTTTTTTTACGGGTCAACTGTATAATTTTTTCTTTAAATACTTCACTGCTGATAACTATAATTACAACAATGATAATTGCCTTAAAAACCATCAGCTGATCGGCGCGTACCTGCATGGCGTACAATGTTGTAGTAATGGTTTGAATGGTATATGCCCCGATAACCGAACCTGCAAGGGTGAATTTTCCTCCTCCCAGCAGTGTGCCGCCCAAAGCCACCGCCAATATGGCGTCCAACTCTATGTATCTGCCCAATTCATCGGAGTTAACGCTTCCAAGACTGCTTGACCCCATAAGGCCTGCTACGGCGCATAACACCCCGCACATAACAAACGCCATAAATTTAATAAGCGTGGAGTTAATGCCTACAAGACGGGACGCCGAACTGTTTATACCTATACTCTCAATATTGAGTTTTAAACTTGTCAGTTTTACAACAAGAGAAACAATGATAACCATTACAAGGGAAACAATAATTGTCGTCCTTATCGGCACACCGGGCAACTGAACGCCCAGATATTTATACACCGGGTTCATAATATAAACGGTTTGACTATGAGTGATTAATTTTGCAATCGAACGCCCGCAGGTAAAAAGAATAAGCGAAGCGATCATCGGCTGGATTTTTAAAACCGCTACCAGAAAACCGTTAAAGGCGCCGCATGCCGCACCGCCCAGCAGCCCGGCAATTATAGCCAGTCCATACGGGTTGTGAAAAATATCGGTTCTGTATTCCGGCCCATTCAGCAGCAAACCGCAGAAAGCGGCAGAAATCGCCATAATCGCTCCGACACTGATATCCTGCCCTCCGGATACCGCTGTGACCAGAGTCATGCCAAGTGCAACAATTACCAGCTTGCTGGCATCATCAAGAATAATGGGGATATATCCCGTAAGAAGTCCGTTAGTTATTGAAATCTGGAAAAATGTCGGGGTTGTAATAATATTCTGAAGCATGACGATAAATAAAACCACCAAAGAAAAAGCAAGAGGGTTTCTTCGTATTGCCCTGAAAGACGGAATTGAAACTTTTTCCAACAGCCTGTTGCCGCCCCTGGATCCAGGCATATGACTAGGCATGTTCCCCTCCTGCTATTGTCCGCATTATTGTTTCCTGGTTAAGGTCTTTTCCGGAAAGTTCTCCGACCTTGCTCCTGTCCCGCATAATCACCATTCTGGAACAGGTACGCAGCATCTCATCCAGCTCTGAAGAAATAAAAGCAACACTTTTGCCTTCGGAGGCAAGTTTTATTATCAGCTTTTGAATTTCTGTTTTTGTACCAACATCAATTCCCCTGGTGGGTTCATCCAGTATCATAAACTCAGGATTGGTAAGGAGCCATCGCGCCAGAATAACCTTTTGCTGATTACCGCCGGACAAGCTCTTAACCGGCGTTTCCCGGCCCGGAGTTTTAATGCTTAGCAGTTTAATGTATTCGTCGGCAAACTTTTCCATATCTTTTCGGGAAAGCCGTTTAAAAATTCCCCGTTTTGACTGCATGGCAATAATTATATTTTCCCTGACTGAAAGGTCGGCAATAACACCGTCAACTTTTCTGTCTTCGGGCAGATATGCCATTCCCTGTTTCATAGCATCAATGGGCTTTTTTATTTTTATATTTTCGCCTTTTAAAAACAGATTTCCGTGAGTAGCCTTGTCAGCGCCGTATATTGAACGCACCAGTTCGCTTCGGCCGGAACCCAAAAGGCCGCTGAAACCGACAACCTCGCCTTTATACAGTTTAAGATCAAAAGGGGCTATCCTGGAAACTCCGCTTGTAAAATTATGAGCCTCTACAAGAGGCGCAGCACCTGCAAATTCATCAATATCTTTTTTATCGACTTTAAGATTACTGAGCTCTTTAATATCCTTTCCTATCATCTCTACCACAAGTTGATATCGCGGCAGATTTTCTGTCCTGAATTCACCAACCAACTCCCCGTTTCTAAGCACTGTTATGCGATCGGTAATCTCATATACCTGATCGAGAAAGTGGGTAACAAAAATAATTCCAACACCTTGCTGTTTAAGCTGTCTCATAAGCGTAAAAAGCTTTTGCACTTCATGTTCGTCAAGAGATGAGGTTGGCTCATCAAGGATCAAAATTTTGCAATTTATACTAACAGCCCGGGCTATCGCTATCATCTGCTGGATTGCAATGGAACAGCTGTCCAGCTGCGCCGTGGGAGATACCTGGATATTAAGTTTCCTGAATAATTCTACTGCATTGGTATGAATCTTCTTCCAGTCAATAAAACCCGACTTGCGCGGCTCGCGGCCAAGGAAAAGGTTTTCCGCAACAGTAAGGTTCGGGCAAAGATTTACTTCCTGGTACACGGTGCTTATTCCGTGTTTTTGTGCATCCTGGGGAGACCCTATATGCACTTGATTTCCTTCAAGACAGATGTTTCCCTGATCCATTACGTAGACACCTGTTAATACTTTAATCAAGGTCGATTTTCCGGCGCCATTCTCGCCCATAACGGCATGGATCTCGCCGCGGCGCAGGGTAAAGTCAACCTTATTAAGCGCACGAACACCGGGGAAGGATATCCCAATATTGGTCATTTTCAGAATGTTATCGTTTTGTACAGATTTATCCGTGTTCATAGAGCCATGCCGCCTTAAAAAAAAATTTCAGTTCAGGGAATCCGTAGCAACTTTGGATCCCTGAACTGAAAAAAACTAATTAATACTGGCGGGCGTCAATAATTGCCTGGGTGATGGTATCCCAGTAGAAAGCCTCTTCGTCAATGATTTCAATTTTCTTGGGCTGTCCGCCGCTTTCAAGATTGTCGATGATCTGTTTGACTCTGGGCCCGTGCAGCGGATTACATTCAACATTGCAGTTGATAAGGCCAGCAAGGGTCATTTGAAGATACGGCCTGTTGGCATCAAAAGAAATAATCGCTACGCCGTCAGCTCCGCCGACCTTAATGCCTCTTTCCTGAAGCGCCTGGATAGCGCCGTCAGCCATGTTGTCATTCTCGGCATACACGCAGTTGATCGTGCTGCCGTACTGCTGAATCCACGATGTCATAACCTGCTTCGCAACATCGGTACTCCAGTCGCCTGTCTGCCGCGCAACGAGAGTCCAGTTGCTGTTAGAGGCAATGCCGTCATCAAGAGCTGCGGAACGTCCGACCTGAGCGCCCGAACCAAGCTGTCCCTGAAGGTTAACGACATTAACAGGGTTGCTGCCGAAATGCTTTGCCATCCAGGCGGTGGCTTTTTCACCTTCTACCTTAAAGTCAGGACCTACATAACTGGTCCAGAGATCCTGGGGAGCGTTGATGTTACGGTCAACCAGGATAACGGGGATCTTTGCAGCCTGGGCATTCCTGAGAACGGTGTCCCAGCCGTCCATATTGACGGCAGCGATGACGATGTAGTCATATTCCTGATCGATAAAGCCCTGGACATCGGCAACCTGTTTCGCCGCATCGTTGTTCGAATCAGAGAGGGTCAACTGATAACCGGGAACGTTGAACGTATTCAACATGGACCTGGTATTCGCCATACGCCAGTCAGACTCATCCGCCTTACACTGTGCAAAGCCAATTCTGATATCTTTTGGTCCGCTCGCACTGCTGGCTCCTTTGCCTCCGCAACCGGTAATCACTACTCCTAATACAATAATTAGTATCAGGGGAAGTAAAATGGCCTTTTTCTTCATTTTTTGTCTCCTTGTTATAATATTCGCGGTAACGTACACGCCGTTGCGTGTACGTACACGTTTATTTATTATATCATCACCCTATTATATTGTCAAACAAAATTTAAAAAATTTTTTCTTTAATTCAGAGGGGTGTTTTCCCGGATATACACATCCAGCGGTATTTCCCGTCTGGATTCCACTTCCTGCTCCAGTACAACCGAACGGAATAATGTCAGCAAGGCCTCTCTGCCCTGTTCTTCCGGACGCTGGGAAATGATAGCGTCAATCCGGCCTTCCAGCAGCAACCGCCGGTTGTCGGGAATAAGATCGTAACCGATCAAAAGAAACGGGTGGCTTTTTTTCCATATAAGGGACACCGCTTCCGCCACACGATGAGCCATACAGTTGGTTATAAAAAGACCCGAAAGCTGCTGTTGTTTCCGCAGGAACTGTGCGATTTCATCCACAGAAATTTCAGATCCTTCAAAGTCTGAATATTCCCGGACAATTACGGGAAAACCGTTTTTTTCTGCATAACTTAAAAAACCATCCCGGCGGCGGGTAATATGATAATCATCGCCATGAGCATCCAGAACTGCCACCGGTTCGGATACAGTGCCGGCAAAAAGATGAAGAAGCCGGCCTGCCAGGTATCCGCCTCCCAAAGGGTCCTGCCCAATGACACACAGCGGACTGGTTTCCGGTATATCGGAATCAACAAAAACAATGGGTATTTTTTCCGCACAGAACCATTCGATAAAAGACCTGGTTCGCTTCGGCATGATAGGCGCAAAAAGCAATCCATCAGGTTTTCCGGCACGTATTAAATTGGAAGTTTTTTTAAAAGACTGCGGATCATACCGGTCGAATTCAACTATCTCTGTTTCAACACCCAGTGTCCTGATTTCACCGGCAGCCCGTTCAATACCTTCAATGATCTGTCCCCAGTACCCCGCGTCCTGGCCCCGGCCGGGGGTAAGCGTACAAAACCGGTAAGGCCGGTTGCGTTTCAATCGCCGTGCAATGGGATTGGGAGTAAACTGGTATTGTTCAATAATCGCCTCTACCTTTGCCTTTGTCTCCGCCGAGACCCTGCCTCGGTTATGGAGTACCCTGTCAACAGTTCCTATAGAAACGCCGGCAAGTTCTGCAATTTCATGGACGGTCATTTATGGTATTATATCAGTGTCAGTCCGCACTGTCCAAGAAGGAGGGAGAGGTTTTGGGAATTGTATGATATTGTTATCTTAATTATGGTAAGGAAGCTATTGTAATGGTTGGAATGAACTACAAACTCGCGGAACTTGAAAAAGAAGGAAAACCCATCTATGCAGGTATCGTCGGCGCAGGTCAAATGGGCCGGGGCATGGTAAGCCAAATGATGTCCATGAAAGGTATGCGTCCGGCAGTGGTTGCAGATGTGGTGCCGGATAACGCAAAGAATGCCTACATAGAAGCGGGCCTGAGCGAAGGCAAAGATTTTGCCCGGGCGGAAACTGTTGAAGAAGGAAACAAAATTCTTGATTCAGGCAAATTTGTTGTTACATCCAATAACGAACTCCCGGCCAAATGCCGTGCAATACATTGTACCGTAGATGCAACCGGAATACCCGAAGCGGGCGCCAAAGTCGCTGTTGACGCCATTAATAACAACAAGCACATTGTTATGCTTAATGTGGAAACCGATGTTTGCATAGGTCCTGTTCTTTATAAAATGGCCAACGATGCAGGGGTAATATATTCGGGAAGCGCCGGTGATGAACCGGGAGCGGTAATGGAACTTTACGATTTTGCCGATGCTCTGGGCTTTGAAATAAGGGTAATAGGAAAAGGCAAAAACAATGCCATTGACTATGAATGCACTCCGGAAACCGCAGCAGAAGAAGCAAAACGGAAAGGAGCAAGCGCCAAGATGCTCTGTTCCTTTAAAGACGGAACAAAAACCATGGTGGAAATGACTGCAATGGCCAATGCTACAGGCTTTCTTCCCGATGTTATGGGTGCACACGGAGCTTCGGGACAGGTTAAGGATCTGCCCGATCTTCTTTCGCTGAAAAGCGAGGGGAGAGGGGGAATTCTTACCAGTTACAGGACAGTAGAATACATCAACGGCGTTGCACCGGGTGTATTTATTATCATTGCATCGAAACTTCCGGACATTAACCATGAACTAACATATCTTGGTATGGGCAGCGGACCAAACTATGTCCTCTACAGGCCATATCATTTAACCAGCCTGGAAACTCCGCTTACCGTAGCAAAAGTATGCATTGATCGTATACCAAGTATTGTTCCCAGAGCCGGAATGACGGCCGAGACGGGAACTGTTGCAAAACGGGATCTTAAAGCCGGAGAAAAACTTGACGGAATTGGCGGTTATACCATACGCGGAACATTTATTTCCGCCGGAGAAGCCAAAGAAAAGAAAATACTCCCGATAGGTCTTGTAAACAAAAACACCGAAATGCTCAGAGACATAAAAAAAGGAGCATTAATCACATACAACGATGTTAAGCTGGATGAAAACACACTAATAGTGCAGCTTCGCAAGAATCAGGACGCGCTTCTTTTTTGAAATAATTTAAGGCTTTTCCAAAAATTTCAGCTTTTGAAAAAGCTCCCTGCCAAAAGCTTTTCAGCTTTAATCGTGAGCCGGGTTTTTCCGTACTTTTTCTATCGCCTTGGTTACCGAATCTTTTAATGATTTGGCATAGGATTGCTCACTCATAGCCTGGGCAGCATATTGGGTGCCCAAAAGCGATACTCTGTACAGAGGTTTAACCGCATTCAGCGCCATAGCAGCCATATCCACTACACAAGTATTACAGCGGCAAATGGTACTCTTGTGCGCTTCAAGTTGTTTACCCAGCTCTTCAATTACCAGTTTTTCCGACTCATTTTCCAGGATATCAAAATCATACTCATCAATAAATGCCATTGGATTCCTCCCTGTTTAATTATAACACTAATGATGGCTTTTTTCCAGAGATTCAAAGCGGGCACACTTGGGATTAAAAATAATATCTACCTTCCCCACCGGCCCATTACGCTGTTTAGCGATAATCAATTCCGTGTTACCGTCAGCTTCCTTGTCGGGCACACGTTCCCGGTGCAGAAACATAACCAAATCCGCATCCTGCTCTATCGAGCCGGACTCCCGGATATCGGCAAGATTGGGCGCCCTTTTTTGCTTTTCTGCTTCCCGGCCAACCTGAGAAAGAGCCACTACAGGTATATTAAGCTCCCTGGCCAGGTTTTTAAGCGATCGCGAGGTCTCCGCAATCTGTTCATGCCGCGGCAGGTCTCTGTTTTCTGAGCCGATCAGACTGATATAATCAATAAAAATAATCTGCACATTGTACTGGGAACAGGCCCGCCTGGCCTGGGAACGGAGATCCAGGAGTTTCATCCCCGGGGTATCTGCAATGTAAAGAGGAGCGTCAAATATCCTGCCCGCCGCCTCCTGAACATCACCCAGTTCCCGGCTGGAAAAGAAGCCGGTTCGTATCTTTTCTGACGGAACCTTTGATTCCGAAGAAACAAGCCGCAAACCCAAAGCAAGGCTGGACATTTCCAGAGAAAAAAAAGCCGCAGGGATCTTTTTCTTCATGGTAATATGGGAAGCCATAGTCAGGGCCAGAGCCGTTTTCCCTATAGACGGCCGGGCGCCTATAATAATCAGTTCCGAATTCTGAAAACCCGAAGTCATTGAATCCAAATCATCAAACCCGGATGGTATTCCGGTATAAGCTTCTTTGGATCGATAACGCTTTTCTATAACATTCCAGGCATCTTTCATTAACTCAAGGCTGCTTATAAACGAAGACCGTAAACGATCCTCCCCGAGTTCAAAAATATGCTGCTGAATTTCCTCCAGAATCAGCCTTGCCTCTGTTGATTCGTCAAAAGAACGGGTATGAAGTTCTGCAGAAACCCGGAGCAATGCGCGCCTTAGGGAATAGTCCTGAACCAGGGCAGCATAATGTTCGATATTTGCGCTGGACGGTACCGCATTTGTCAGCGAAGCGACATAGGCCGGACCTCCCGATGCATCCAGTTCCCCCATCCGCCGCAGTTCGGCAACCACCGTAATGATGTCCGCTTTTTGCTGCCCCTGGTTATGCAGGTTCAGTACAGCCTGGAACACCCGGCGGTTTGCGTTTGCATAAAAATCACCGGGCCTGATATATTGAAGAGCAGTATCTATGGCATCATTGTCGAGCAGTATGGCCCCAAGGGCAGCCTGTTCCGCTTCTTCACTATGCGGCGGAACTTTATCCTTTAGCGGGGCGGCCATACTATTCTTCGCTGTGTTCCGAATCTGCCGGAGACCTGGAATTTTCTGTAACAGGCGTTACGGGATTATCCTGAACTGCCGCTCCCTCGCCAGAATTAACCGGAGGGGTACCTTCGCCCCTTGGACCCGGCGGATTGTCACGGCGGCCCCGTCTTTGAGGCGCTGCGGGCGCTTTTGTTTCCGTTTTTACCGGCTGACCTTCTATGGTAATTGAACATTCTGCGACAGCGCTTTCGTAAAGCTTAATCAACACATTGTATTTGCCGGTACTTTTAATCGTGTTACCGGGAATTTCAATTTTTTTCCGTTCAATCTGAAAACCATTTTTGGTAAGTTCGTCTGTAATGGTCTGAGCCGTTACTGCGCCGTAGAGTTTGCCGTTTGAACCTGCCGGCATAACAAGTACCAGAGAAAGAGCTTCCAGTTTTTCTTTCAGGCCCGAAGCATCCTGCCGTTTAAGGGCCTTACGTCCTTCGATCTCTTCTCTTCTTTCTTCAAAGATTTTTTTTGTCCTTTCGTTATAAACAAGCGCTATTCCACGGGGAAATAAAAAGTTACGGGCATAACCTGCAGCAACATCTTTTACATCCCCTTCTTCGCCAAGAGTAGCCAGATCCTTGTTTAAAATTACCTTCATAACCGAACTCCTTACATATTTATTTCAGCATAGGGTACGAGAAACCCGTCCCGCGCCCCCGGAGTAGGGGCGGCTGCGTCACATTTGTGACAGCATCACAAATGTGACGGCCACTAAAGTGACGGCAAATTAAAGAACCATACCGGCTCTATTATTTGTTCAGCAAAATACCATTACTGTTTCGGCGCACGAAAAGGCACCCAATTTTCCATTACTCCCAAAAGAACGAGCAAGCCTAAAATGGCAATATTTATTCCCGGCCTGAAAAGCAAAAATAGTATCCCAACATTAATAAGAATGCGGGGCAAGGGCGGAAACCGTAAAAGAAAATGCATCATTATTGCTCCGCCCTGAACAAGAAACAGTGTAGCAGAAAGAACCAGAATATTCCAGCCGGCTATATCCATAAATTCAATATTGGCTGTTCTTCCGATGAGTATTGCTGCAAGGGAAAAAGAAAGAACCCAAATCAGGAAAAACGGAGCGTGAAAACCAAGTATTGTTTCTCTCTGAACCGTATATGCGCGCTGAAAAAACCGGCTAATCAACAAGGCAAATTGCCGGTTGATCCACCAAAAGACCAAACAGGAAAGGGGTATTCCGCCCCGCAGAATAACATAAAGTACGGTCGAAAAGAATTCTTCGGTTGTTAAATCCGATTGTCCCGAATTTGAAGATACGGCGCCGAAAGCTTCAAGCTGACGTCCGAAAAAATACTGAAGTTCGCCGTTATACATTACGGAATAAAATAACGGTAAAAAAATCAAAACACAGAAAACGGCTCCCGCAGTCATACGAACAGGAACTTCTCTGAGTATCCAATATTTCCCCGGAGGAGCATTTATCCAGGTAAAGACAAGAACCATTACCGAATAATACAGGGTATTCCATTGAAAAATAAAAGGATCTCCTTTACGGTAAACAGAGATCCATATTCCAACAAGTACATTCAGTATAACTGCCAGAATTCCCGATACCCAGGCGGTTTTAACTCCTCCAAAAAAGCCGGCAAGCGCCAGAGGCAGTAAAAACAGGAAAACAATAAAACCGGTTCTTATGCAAACAACACTGGCAACGGCGCCGACAACTGCGATTCCTGCTCCGAAAGCAATTTTATTCGTAAAAAAACCGGATCGTCGGTCTTCAGGGTTTTCCATAATCCGCGAATTGCTATTCGAGGCTGTTCCAAAATGTCAAATTTTGGAACAAGCTCATTCAGCTACAAATGGCAGCAGGGCAATTATCCTGGCCCTTTTTATTGCAACCGCCAGGGCTCTTTGATGTTTAGCACAGGTACCTGTAATGCGGCGGGGCAGAATTTTTCCGCGTTCTGTTATAAATTTTCGCAGCATGTCGCCGTCTTTATAGTCAATTTTTAATTTCTGAGTACAAAAACGGCAAACCTTTTTCTTAAAATAAACCTTGCTTTTGCTCCTGCCGGTCTTATCGTCAATATCCCGGCCGTCCATTTGCATATCCATGCCCCGATCCTGGCGGGATACCCGTTCTTCCATATATTTTTCGTCAGACATCTGTTATTCTCCTTAAACTTACGGTTTTAAAAATCCTCTGCCTTCATTTTTAGAAAGGAATATCATCGGTAAAATTGTCACCGTTATTATCAACAGTCTCTTTGCTTTCCTGCCGGTTTCCGAAAGAAGAAGCTCCGGCGGAATTACCGGAACCGCTCCCCAAAAGCTGAAGGTTATTTGCAACTACTTCGACACGGGAATGTTTCTGACCATCCTGTTCCCAGCGATCCTGACGCAGTTCGCCGTCGACGCCTATCTGTTTGCCTTTAACAAGGTATTGATTGAGCGTCTCCCCCTGCCTGCCCCAAAGGACAATGTCGAAAAAACTGGGCTCATCAACCCATTGATCGCCCTGTTTCCGGCGGCGGTTTACAGCTATGGAAAACTTGCATACCGCCTGACCCCCGGAGGTAAACTTTAATTCCGCATCCCTGGTTAATCTGCCGACCAGCACCACATGATTAATATCAGCCATACTATTCCTCGATTTTTACAAAGAGGTAGCGTAAAAGGTTGGCGTTTAGTTTAAAAACCCTGTCCAGAGAATTAATTTTGGCCGGATCGGAGTTGAAGGTAAAGAGCAGGTACCGTCCCCTTTTCCGCTTATTGATCTCATAGGCCAAATCCTTGTCTCCGGTTTCATCGGTTTTAAGGATTTCTACCCCTTGAGCGGCAAGATCCGCCAAAACGGTCTCTTTTCCGGCTTTGTACAGGTCTTCTTCCAGGGGAAAGATGACTGTCAGTTCATACTGACGCATTAGGTCCTCCTTATGGACTAATATGATCCGCCCATGCAGACGGATAAAGAGGCAAACACACTTTAACAAATCCAAAAAACCTTGTCAATAGACAAGCCGGAACTGCCGAAAATAAGGATGATGAACAAGCACATAAACATCGAAGACAATATTTTTGTTTTGAATCTGAGAATCAGAATGATTCAGGACCTTTTAATACTGGATACCGATACCGGCTTATTTTTACAAAAAACCCTGGACGATCTTGATTTTATCGGCTCCAGTCTTAATTATTTACTTTCCCATTTAAGGGAAAATAACCGCCTGATTGAACGGGATGAACAGTTCCATAATCTTCTTGAAACCGAATATCAATTTTATGAAGCATTAAGCGATATTGATCATGGTGAAGGAAATATCACTTCAAACCAATATCCGGAACTGCAGCAGCAAATCAACCTGCTATTAACCAATTCCCAGGACAGGCAAAATACCATTAAAGATACAATATCGGAAACAAAACATCTTTCTCTGGAACCGGTTGTAGGTTACGACGAGCTTCACGAACTATTAAGCCGCTGATGCATCCATCCTCCAAAAGGGACATACTCAGGGATACTCCGCCGGGACGAACCGCTGCAAACAGCCGGGCGAAGACTTCCCTCAGAATTACAGGAGGAAACCTAAAAGGCAGAATTGTTTCTGTTCCGCCGGGAATAATCAGACCTGCAATGGATAGAATGCGGGAATCTGTTTATGCAATTTTAGGTGATATGTCAGGAGCCTCGTTTCTTGATCTTTTTTCGGGCTCCGGAATAATGGCTCTTGAAGCAGCTTCACGCGGAGCCCTGCATCTGGAAGCCGTTGAATCCGACAAACAAAAGCATAAAACCCTTATCAGAAACTGTTCTGTTTCTCCTGTTCGTATACAATGTCATTTAATGCCTGTCGAATTATACGTTAAACGCACACGGCAGATTTTTAACTATATCTTTTGTGATCCTCCGTTTACGTATCAATTTAAAAAAGAACTATTAATCAACATCGGAACATCCTGTCTTATGAACGAAACTTCCCTGCTTATGATTCATCGTCCGAAAAAAGAAACCATGAACTTGCAAAATAAGCAATTTTTTCTTGAATTGCAAGATTCCCGGTTCTATGGAAATTCTGCAGTAGATTTTTACCGCAAATTAAAAACCACAGGTAATACTAAGAAAGAATAAAACTTGATTATTTCTGTAATAATTAGTATATTATATTTGAATTTCAGATAATTGAAATTTCTGTTAACAGGGATTATACTGGGACAGGCAAGATTCCGGGTTAAAAAAATGGATTTTAAAAAAATTTTCGAACGGTTTGAAAGTCCTGAGGGTTTTATAAAAACTACCGTCAGTTCAAACGTTGACGGCAGTACAAAAGCGGCGTTAAACCGGAAGGGAAACACCCTTTTTAATGCCGGAGATACCGAAGGGGCCAGACGAATTTTTTTAACCACCGGCTATTCAGACGGGCTTACCAGAGTCGGGGATTATTATAAATCCCACGGACGGCCCCTGGAAGCTTTAAAAATGTACTGGATAGCGCCGGATCGTACCAAGGCTGATCCCCTCATCCAACAGTTATCAGAAATCATACGGCACTTTTTAAATGAAGAGGTTGCAGATGAGTAACGATACTTCTGTGTTAACTGTGTTGAAAGATCAAAAAAACGAAATTGATGA
>WRIX01000002.1:0-5632 GCA_009782495.1 Treponema sp. | reverse complement strand
GATGCGGTATCGTATTACATGCGTTGTCTGGAATATCATCGCGGGAACAACTATGCCCTGTTCGGCCTGGCAGATTGCTATAAAAGCTTAAATCAATTCCACAAAGCTATCGAAATTTGGGAACAGTACCTGATTCATGATGATAAAAATATTACAGTCCTGACAAGAGTGGCGGACGCTTACCGCAAAGTCCGTGATTTTAAACATTCCAGGGAAGTTTATTTAAAAGTTCTGAATATGGAAAACGCCAACCCTTATGCAATTATAGGACTTGGGCATCTGCACTACGACTTTAAAGAATATCAAAATGCATTGTCATACTGGCAAAAGATGCTTGAGCTAAACAGGGAAAATGTAGATATACGCGTTCTGACATCCATTGGAAATTGTCACCGGAAATTAAAAACATTTGATAAAGGCATTATTTATTTTGAACAAGCCCTGGAACGTGACTCGAACAATTTTTATGCGCTTTTTGGCCTGGCTGACTGTTACCGCGGATTGAACCAGCAGGAGAATTCACTGGAATACTGGAACCGTATTCTTGAACATGATCCCAGAAACAAGGTGATTCTTACCAGAGCCGGAGACGCATACAGAAATCTGGAAGAACATGATAATGCCAGCAATTACTACAGACGGGCTCTTAATATCGAATTTGATACCTATGCTGTTCTGGGTCTTGCTCTTGTTGCCAAATCCCAAAATAAATTTGTAGAAGCCATAGAATCCCTGCGGCATCTTATTCAGCAAGACCCGAGAAATTACCGGCTCTACATAGAACTTTCCGATTGCTGGTACCAAAAGGGAGAAAAAACCCAGGCCATAGAAGCGCTGGTAGATTTTCTTAAACAAGGGTTTAGAAATGCAAAAATTTCCGAACTCCTTGAACATTACAGAAATTAAAAAAGTTCCGTTTTCCGGAATGACTATTCCGGAAATTGCGGACGAACTGGATGCGTTTTCGCCGGGAGAAAAAATACCCGCATACCGTTCAAAACAGATCTTTTTACAAATAAAAAACGGCGCCCGTAATTTCGAAGAAATGACCTGCCTTCCAAAGAAACTTATAAAAACCTTGGAAGAACGTTCGGTTATATGCGGAAGCAGACCAGGCAAAAAATATTTTGGCAGAGACGGTACAATAAAGCTTGTCCTGGAACTCCAGGACGGCGTATTAATAGAAACGGTACTGCTTGACTCTTCTTCGGGGAATAAGCCAAAACCTGATGCTGTAAAAAAGCCTCATTATACCGCATGTCTGTCAACTCAGGCCGGCTGTCCAATGGGCTGTGTTTTCTGCAAAACCGGTTCAATGGGTTTTATCCGCAATTTAGAACCTTCGGAAATTGTTGAGCAATATTTGTTTTTAAACGATGAACTTAAAAAAAAATCAAAAGAATACAGGATATCCAATGTTGTAGTTATGGGAATGGGTGAACCGATGCTGAATCTGAATGCCCTGCGTAAAGCCCTGAAAATACTTTGCGATCCTGCGGGTTTTTCTGTGTCAAAAAGGAAAATTACCGTTTCAACCGCAGGAGTTAATAACGGAATTACCGACATGGCAAAAAACGGTCCTGAAACGGAATTAGCCGTCTCTATAGCCAGCGCCCGTGAAGAGCTTCGCAAACGCCTTATGCCCGGGACAATTACGTATCCCCTGCCTCAACTTAATGAAGCGCTTTCCCGATATCAGGAAAAACAAAAGCGCCGGATAACTATTGAAACAATACTGCTGGGGGGTATCAATACCGGCCCGGAAGATGCACGCGCTTTAATTGATTTTTGCCGTAATCTTGATGTTACAGTAAATCTAATCCCCTGGAATCCGGTAAAAGAACTGAGCTTTGAAGGGGAAAAACTCCGCCAACCTGCGCCGGAAGAAGTAAAAAAATTCTCCGCCATGCTGGAAGAAGGCGGCATTACCGTAACTCAACGGTACCGCCGCGGCCGCGGGGTTTCCGGCGCCTGCGGTCAACTGGGCACCCAATGAGGCTCCCTGAAAGAAATTGTAATGCTGACATAACCCGCGGCTTGCCGCAGGGAGCCTCATTGTGAAGCAGCGGTTTGGGCCTTGCCTTCGTTATCGTAAAGCTTAATTACCGACTCCGGAAGCCAGCCCCTGTAGGTTCCATCGGTTAAAACCCAAAACTCCTGCTCGTCTCCTTCTTTTACCAGACGGCGCTCCAGAACAGGTACAATAGTCTTTTCCCGTATATAACCAAGAGAAACTCCGTCATTGCCGGGTTCGTTATAAATCCGCGTATAAGAAACAGTAACCACCCCATAACCCAGAATTGAACGTGAAAGAGGCGGTCGAACAGGCGGTTTAATATCGGCTTTTGGAGAACAACCGGGTATTCCAAAAATCCAAAAAAGAAGTATAATAACTCTTACAATTCGATGAATCATTCCAGGAAAAGTATAGCTACTTTTGCAATTTTAGTCATCATTTTACTCTGCGGATCAATATCTGCCGGCGCAGAGTCACCGTCATTTACCGATAAATATTGTTTCAGTCTTTCAAGCAGCATAGGTTTTCTTTACGGCACATCGTACGAAATTGCATATCAAGGCAGCGGCAATAATAATTATCTCAGCGAGCTTCAGTGGGAAATAAAACCGTTTATTTATTTGGGTTTAAATCTTGACTTTGGACTAATAAAACCATCGGACGATTATGGCTTTTTTATTGGCCTGGGCCTAAAAGTCGCTATTCCTATGGAAACAGGTATAATGGAAGACCGTGATTGGATAGAACCCTGTACCAAACCTGGTTCACTAACCAATTTTTCTTCCCATGAAAACCATACAAAAGCATCCTTTCTTGTTAATCTTGAAACGGGTTATTCAATTCCGGTTTGGAAACTCATTCTAAGATTATTCCTGAATTTTGATTATATGTACTTTAGTTTTGAAGGACGAAACGGCTATACACAACATGGCCCTAACGATCCCAACGATGAATCCGCATTTCCTTTAAAACCGTGGGATTCCGCATTCGGGCAAATTCCCTGGAATGGACTAGCCATCAGCTATACTCAGCATTGGTTATTATTCAATGCCGGCATAGAGGCCGTATTTCCCATTAATAAATTTACCCTTTCAGCAGGTTTTTTTATCGGTCCTTCAATATGCTTTGCCGCCGATCATCACAAAGGGGGATATACATTTATTGACACCCTGTATAAAGGTCTGGCAATTAAACCAAAGTTAAACGTCTTCTTTTCTTTATCCGACAAATGTGATATAGGCATAACAACTGCCTATCACCATATCTTTGAAACCAGAGGAGACACAACTCAAAAAATAGGGAGTTATACGGTTCAGCAATCAATGGATCAGGCAGGCGCCGCTTTTAAAGCTTTTGAAGGAAGCTTTGTTGTCAGGTATCGTTTTATAAAAAAATAATCGGGTAAAAAATAAAATGCAGGGCAGCGGCCATTATTTCATGGCAAAGGGTTTTAAGCAGGTAGATTCCGTCGGCATCAAGAATCAGCGGGGTACCTGTTTCCTCGGCTTTCAGTGCTTGCTGCAATATTGGAAGCCTGTCTTTTCCCCTTCCCCAACCGGGTCCCAGCAAAAGACAGTCGGGAACAAAGCTGTTTTTATCGTTTTTATCGCCTAGAGCGCTTGAAGCGGGAACCGCCATGATTCCGCCAAAACCCGAAGCAAGAACCGGGTATACATCATCATCCAGTATAAGCCGAACTATCCCTGCGCCCGATGCTGAGGCTCCTGTAGCCGCTATCCGTGCGGCGCCTAAAGTACCGGGACTGCCGGCATGAATTGTTACTACTCCCCTGCTGTACTTGTAAGCATCGGGTGGTACAGGCGGAATAACGTTACATTGGGTTTCCCAGTGCAATAATTCTGCGTCATCATATTTTTCTAATAACCGGGCAGGGAAAATTCCCCTTACCGGAATAATTTGTCCGCAATAAGGCCTTAAAGCAGGTGTATACAATACGGTTTTTAACGGCTCAACAGCCAATGTATAATCGGCGTGAATTACGGGGAAATCCGGTTTCCGGTTACTGCACGCACCGGATGGAACATCAATGGAAACAACACAGCATTGCGCAGCATTCCGCCGTTCATTAATTGCCTGGAGCATCTCCAGCGGAATTCCTTCCAGGGCGTTTTTTAGTCCTGTTCCTGCTATCCCGTCAATAATCAACCGTGCATTACGGAAAAGTTCCGCAGCTTGTTCTTTGCCGTTCCATGTAACAACAGGTACGCCCATTGCCTGGAGAGCTTTAACTGCGGCGGAACGCGGAGTGGTTTCGTCTGAAGCGGGAAAGCGGCTGAGCAATACCGCTGCGTTGTACGGTGTTCCTGTCCCGGAAATACCAATCGTCAATTGTTGTGAGTTGATCAACGCACGGAGCATTACCAGCGCATCCGCCCCATTATTGCCGGAGCCGGCACACACAAGGATTGGCCCTTCCATACACCTGGCATAAGCCAGGCTGTTTTTTAGACTGTTTAAAAGCTCTTCCGCACAGGAACGTCCGGCAGCTTCTACCAGCGCAAACGGAGACAAACCCCATACGGCCGAAGCTTCTTTATCCAGCGCCGCAGCGGTTTCAGGGGTTACCAATGTTTTCGTCACTAAAGGTTTATTCCCATAAGACGTTCTGTTCTCCACCATACAAGCCGTGCTTCCCATTCGGTAGCCAGCAATCCGGAAAGGATCCCTTCGTTGGAAAGGTTAAAGGTGTTGTATTCAAGTTCATCATTTTTTACCTGAATAAAACCAAGACGCTGTTCTCTGGAACCGGCAGCCAGCACCAAAAGAGAATAACCGCCGTCCACAGGAAAATAGAGGAATACCCGCGATTCCTTTATTACACCCAGCATTGCATACGGTAATCGCTGGGTAACTTTTTTGTCGTTTTCTATTGCCGTATATTCAAAAAAAGGCACCGTAATCGGGTCTCCGTAAGCGCCGGTTTCTACATTCATAATCCAGATTACCGATGATTCCGGAATTGCCATTGAATTATTGTTCTCGTCTACAACGTTACGGTAATAGTCAATTTTAAAGAAAAGATTCCTCCCGTCCGGAGCGGCGGCAACAGTATCCACGGAAGCAAAGCTAAGATCTTCCTGCGGCATCGGCAAGCTGTCGTTTCGAAGATGTACCAAATAAATCAGTGTCCCTTCTTCGTTAAACCAATATATGTTCCAGCCGGAAACCATAAGGCATACAACGGCTATTTCATCATCCCGGGAGGCATAAATTCCCATTATCCGGGGGAACGGTTTTCCGCCAATCCCCTCCTGACCAAGAAAATTGACAAAACGGCCTGATTCATCAAAATGAAGCACTATATTATCCAGCAAAGCTCCGTCTTCCGTGTCGTTGGAACGTCTGTCATCGTCAACTTTATCCGCTGTGTAAATATGTTTTCTGGAATCGACGGTTATAACACCCGGTTCTTTTAAGGGATAGGTTATTGACCAGCGTGTGGCCAGGCCTTCTTCGTCAACGCCTCTGCGTAGCGTTATGGGAGGAGGATTGGTTTCTTCGTTATAGATAACAAAAAGAAGATCCCCGTAGGAATTGTACCTGACTATTTTTCCGCCTGCGGTATCTGAAATATAAAAAAGCCCGTCCCTCATC
>WRIX01000001.1 GCA_009782495.1 Treponema sp. | reverse complement strand
GGAACCAGCCGAAGCATCGCATCCAATTACCTTATTGCTATCGGGATGCATGGCAAAAGGAGAACCAAAGTGATTAAAAGATTTTAGTTCTTCTTCGGGAAAGTATCCTTTCTTTGCCAAAACAGGAATAAAACCGGATGCCGCATGTCCCTTGGAAAGTACAAATCTGTCCCGTTCCGGCCATGAAGGTTCATTCGGCTTGATATTCAGGTATTTAAAGTAAAGAAGGGTAAGGATCTCTACAATACTAAGCGATCCCCCGATATGCGCTCCGCCTGACCAGGCCATAACATCCACAATAGTCAAGCGCAATTCCCGGGCAATTCCGGAAAGATCCCGGATTTCCGAATCTGTACAGGGCATGTAAACACTCCTCTGGGAACTATTCCCCAATAATTATTCTATAAATATTATTATACTGTTAAATACGAACGTCAAGTTTTTTTTGATATTTGGGACAAAATAATGGACTTGACCATGATTCAATCTCAATTTACCATACTATTATTAACGAGCGTTTATCATGATAACTGTTACCAATCTCAGCCTTTCGTACGGAGAACGGATCCTCTTTAAAGAGGTTAATCTAAAATTTACACCGGGCAATTGCTATGGAATAATCGGTGCAAACGGCGCCGGTAAATCAACTTTCCTTAAAATTCTTGCAGGCGAAGCGGAATACGACAAAGGAGAGATCGCCGTTTCCAAAAGCCAGCGCCTAGCTGTCCTGAGCCAGGACCACTTTGCTTTTGATAAATACCCCGCAATAGAAACGGTGATTATAGGATACCCCAGGCTTTACCAAATTCAAAAAGAAAGGGAAACTATTTACGCAAAAGAAGATTTCAGCGAAGAAGACGGCATGAGGGCCAGTGAGCTGGAAGCTGATTTTGCCGAACTGGGAGGCTGGGAAGCAGAAGCACAGGCAGGACAGCTTCTTTCTGGCCTGGGACTAGACGAAGAAGATCACGGCAAGATCATGTCGGAACTGGATGAATCAAAAAAAGTCAGGGTGCTGCTTGCTCAGGCGCTTTTCGGCAGCCCCGACATTCTTCTGCTTGATGAGCCGACCAACGGCCTGGACCTGGAATCGATCTCCTGGCTGGAAAATTTTTTAATTGATTTTCCCAATATTGTAATTGTTGTTTCCCACGACAGGCATTTCCTTAATGCGGTATGTACACACATTTGCGATATCGACTTCGGCAAAATTACCCAGTACAGCGGCAATTATGATTTCTGGTACCAGATGAGTCAGATACTGCAAAAGCAAGCCAGGGATCAACAGAAACGCAACGAAGAAAAAGCCAAAGAACTGCGGGAATTTATTCAGCGCTTTGCCAGCAATGTTGCCAAGAGCAGGCAGGCAACAAGCCGGAAAAAAGTACTGGAAAAACTTGATCTGGACAACATCACCGTTACCAGCAGGAAATTTCCCTTTGTAGGTTTTAAGCAAAACCGTGAAATAGGCAACAATGTACTGCGCTTTGAAAAAATTTCCGACAGCGCATCGGGCCTGTACGATTTTTCTTTTACAGTAAACAAGGGGGACAAAATTGCCTTTGTCGGAGCGGAACATCAGGCAAAAACAGCTCTTTTTGAAGCTGCAGCTGCGGAAAAAATACCATCCGGTATATACTGGGGACAAACTGCAAGCTTTTCGTATTTTCCCAAAGAAAACTCCGCCTTCTTTGCTTCGGATATGTCAATTACCGATTGGTTAAAACAGTATTCCTCCGACGAAGATGAAACTTATGTGCGGGGCTTTTTGGGACGTATGCTTTTTTCCGGGGACGAGGCATTAAAGCCGGTAAATGTCCTTTCCGGCGGCGAACGAGTTCGCTGTCTTCTTGCAAAGATGATGCTTTCGGGAGCCAATGTATTAATTCTTGATGAACCAACCAATCATCTGGATCTGGAGGCAATCACTGCACTCAACAACGGACTTATCGCTTTTCCCGGCGTACTGCTGTTTAATTCACACGATCATGAATTTATCAGTTCCATTGCAAACCGAATTGTGGAAATACTTCCCTCCGCCGGAGCAGGATCTCCGACAGGTATTATCGATCGCATGATGAATTTTGACGATTATCTTAATGATGAAAATGTAAAAACACTCCGTTCCCGGGCTTATTCAGATATAACTGAGTTCCATCATGCGGAACGGTTGCAGATATAAAACGGTTTTTAATGATTCCCAACCGTCAGATTTTTAACCCAGCGTTCCCTTTTTAAAAATTGCCGGCAGATAATGAATTTTATAACATCGGTAAGTTTTAACAGAGTAAACATTTGAACAGGAGGTATGGCGGTAAAATAAGAGAGGATGACTGCACCCGGAGCGAAAAGGAGGAAATTCACCGTACAGTCTGCTATAGCTCCCATTATAGTGTCGCCGCCGGCACGGGAGATGGCAAACTGGACATTGAGCAAACCCCAGAGAGGAAGATATACGAGAATTACCAGCACAAGGCCAAGGCTCGTCGATCTGGCGGCAGCGCTCAGGTTGGAAAAAACAAGGGGAATTATTAACGCCGACAATAATGCACCCGGTATGGAAACGATAACACCCGCGGCTACCGATCCCGACTTAAGCCATTCGGCACGGCGGCGGGCTTCGTCAAGTTTATTGGCACCAAGTGCACCGCCTACCAGTATCCCGGCAGCAGTCCAGATTCCTCCGAAAATTAAAAAGAAAATATTGGCTATAGTCCAGCCTGCCGCCATACCGGCCACAACTTCCGCGCCGCCCCTGCGGTTATACATGGCAATCATTACCGTCTCGGAACTGATCCACGATATTTCCGAAGCAAATATCATTCCCGATTTAAAAAGAATTTCTTTTATAAGCTGACGGTGAATATGAAAGATCTTTATAAAATGAACATAGAACGGCGCCTTAACCCTGGCGGCATACCACACAAAGACGACAACCTCAAAAACCCTGGCGATGATTGTCGCATAGGCAGCGCCGGTTACTTCCAGACGAGGAGCACCCAGGTTTCCGTAAATTAAAATCCAGTTTCCTGCCGTGTTTATCAGGGTTGCAACGGCGGAAATACAAAGCGGCACTTTTGGCCGGGCAATCTCGCGGAAACTTGTTCCAATTGCCAGCGAGATCGCCATAGGTATAAAGATCCACGAAAGAAGGGTAAAGTAGTTTGAACCAATGGCAATTATTTCTTCCCGTGCGGTATTTCCCGTGGTCATCATGGCAATCATGGTCTGGGGAATGGTCCGGCAAAGAACAATACCCGCAACCGCTATGATAACGCCGAAGATCACTTTAAAGCGGTAGGCGTTTTTCATTCCTTCGCCGTCATTGGCTCCCTTGAACTGAGCTATATAAATGCCGCCTGCCTGACAGACTGTGTTGACAATGACAAAATATACAAAGGTAAGATGATTGGATATATTGACTGCGGCCATGCTTATGTCTCCCAGGCCGGCAACCATAAAGTTGTCGATAAGGGAGACCATGCTCATAATAAACTGCTGTGCCATTACCGGTAGCGCAATAGACATAGCTGACCGGTAAAAAGACAGCGGGCCGAAACGTTGATTCAATAATCTCATTCATTTTTAAGTATAATAAAAATTCCTGAATATAATAATACCCGTCCCGATCAAAAAAGTTGACAGAAGAATAATTTCATGGTGTAATTAAATAAAATCCGATGCTTATTTTTCGCCGAAAAGTTTACCTGGACAACAACGCAACAACGATGATAGCGCCGGATGTATGCAGGATTATGGAAAAAACCATGCGTAACTGTTATGGGAATCCGTCTTCCAATTACCGTGATGCGCGCGATGCTGTTATGCTTTTGGACAGCTGCCGAAAAATTGTTGCGCAAAGCATTGGGGCTTTACCGGAAGAAATAATTTTTACCGGTTGTGCAAGCGAATCGAACAACCAGCTTCTTTTTTCCTGTGCGGAAAATGCCCCTCCGGAAAAAAATGTAATTATTTCCTCACCTATTGAACATCCATCGGTTATCAAAGCACTGGAATTCCTTCAAAAACAGGGAACCGTTGTGCGCTATTGTCCGGTAGACAACCGGGGGCGTATTGTATGGGATGCTCTGGTTTCGCTGGTTGATAACACAACGGCGCTTGTTTGTGTAATGTATGCTAATAACGAAACCGGCGTGCTGCAGGATATCCCCGGCATTGCACGGCTGGCTCATCAGAACGGAGCTTTAATGATGTCTGACTGTGTGCAGGCGCTCGGAAAGACAGCGGTAAACGTTCAGGAACTTGGTGTTGATTTTGCCAGCTTTTCCGCTCATAAAATCCACGGGCCCAAAGGGGCAGGCGCTGCTTTTGTCCGTTCCGGTCTGCCTGTTGTTCCTTTTATACACGGCGGCCACCAGGAGAACGGACTGCGTGCGGGAACGGAAAGCACGCATAACATCGCCGGTTTTGCCGAAGCGTGCAGGCATATTCCGCAAAGTCTGGCAGCGGCCGGCCGGATAACCCGGCTGCGGAATGAACTTGCCGCAGGTATTCAAAAACTGCTTCCTTCCGCCCGTATCAATTCCCCCTGCGGCGCAGCCGGACAACCGGCGCTGTGTAACACCCTAAGCGTTACCTTTCCCGGGTTTGATGCGGCAGAAGCAATTGGTTTTCTTGATTACAGCGGGATTTGCGTTTCGGCCGGTTCTGCCTGTAATACCTCGGCAAACGAACCCTCGCCGGTTTTAAAAGCAATCGGACTATCTGACGAAGAAAGCAGACAAACCCTTCGTTTTAGTCTTTCGGAATATACTGCTTCCGGACAAATAGCATATACACTGAATATTCTGCGCGATTATCTTGAACGGAGAGCCTTGCCTGTAACACTGGTGCATCCCAATCAGGCTGATGAAAGCTTATTGTTCAATGAACATACTTTTATTGTTGATGTACGTTTCTGGTATGATCGCAAAATTCTAAAAGGCCTTCCCCGTTCGCACGAAACGTCGTTTGCCGAACTGCGCACTCATCTTGATATGCTGCCGCGCCATAAAAACATTCTCATTATTTGCCAGGGCGGAACAATCAGTCCCATTGTGGCATATTTTTTGCGTTCCAAAGGGTTTAAAAACCTTTCGTTTGTCGCAGGCGGCGCTGCCGGCTGGAAACTTTTTCAGCCGGAATTGTATAATAAATACGGTGGAAACGATAAACAACCGTTAATTAAACAAAAGGCGGAACCTGCATGAGATTCCATTTGTTTGACCGCATAGAAGAAATCTGCCGGTGGAAATATATTACAGGAATTAAATGCATCAGCCTTTCTGACGATGTATTCAACGAGCATTTTCCCGGTTATCCGATTTTTCCCGGCAGCCTTATCCTGGAAGGGCTGGCGCAGATAAGCGGTTCATTCTTTGAAATTATCATGCAGCAGGAAGAAAACAGAATTAAGCGCGCCGTCCTTACCGTTGTCCGTGAATTCAAAATTAAAAAACCGGCCGGCCCCGGTGATTCATTGCTTTACCGCGCGGAAATTATAACCAGAAACAACGACTATGGCGTTACCGGTGTTTCTGCCATGATTAACAATGAATTGTGCGCCAAAGGGGAATTGATGTTTAATTTTATCGATCCGCCGAACGAAAAGATTGGTCAGTCGCGCGAAGAACTCTATGCAATTGTTACAAGACAAACGCAATATTCCGATTATTAAGCGCAGTCATGAAGATTGTTTATAACCATTATGCGGCAGATGAAATTATTCCCGTTCAGGAATATATCAGGAACCGAAAACTAATAAAATATTGCAGCCGGGAAACAGCAGCAGCGCTTGTTGCCGCAGCCTGCCTGTTAAAAGATATAACGTTCAGCCCATTAATGCCCTTCTATTACGAGACAGGGATTATGGAAAGCGAAGACCTGGGACTGGAACTGATAGCAGATAACAGCAGCGATTCCCCGGGAAAATTTTCCCCGCAGAACTTTGTTGAAAAAGGCATAAAAGCTGTGCCTCCGCTTACTCAGTTTAAGGCGCTTTACAATATACCATTAAGCATCGTGGCAATCGAACATGGGTTAAAAGGCGATAATGCCGTTATTTACGCTTCGGCAAGCGGCCTGCTGATTCAGGCGCTTCATGCCCCTGCAGATAACGAGATACTGTTGGGGTGCGGCAAAATTCTTGCCGACAAATCCGTGGTTTCCGGATTTGCGCTGGTAAAAAAAGAAGAAATTAAAAACAGCCCTTTTCTGAAAAGTCCGCTGGAAGCTTTTGAGCTTTTTAAAGAATGGCAGCGGGGAAATCATTAATGAATAAAGTAGTAATTACCGCATTAGGCGTGGCTTCCCCGATAGGCTCCGGTCAAAGCGAGTTTTTTTCTGCACTGCATTCCGGCTGCCGCGGCATAGATCATATCCGCAATTTTGATACAACTTGCTTTCCGGTTGATTTTGGCTCGGAAGTCAAGGCCGGCGGTAATGTTGTAACAAGTCCTTCTTCTGCGGATCGCAAAGCCCTTTTTATCAACATGGCGCTTGCCGAACTGTACCAACAGCCGGCCATTCACAACTATGCTGCAGCGAACCGCCATGTCTATCTGGGAGCCGGTATCGACTACTTTGATTTTCCGGGTTATGTAGAAAATCAAAACCAATCGCCGTGGACCGGCTTCTGCCGCCGGGCAAGCGTTGTTGTCGACCAATTGGCCGCAGAATATGACATTGCAGGACAGCATTGCGCCAATGTTGCAGCTTGCGTAGCATCAACACAGGCGCTTGGGTTATCGCTTCGAATTCTCCGAAATGAAACAAACCAGGCAATTATCAGCGGCGGTTTTGATTCCATGTTATCGTACCTCCATTATATGGGGTTTTATAATCTGGGAGCTTTGTCCGATTGGCAGGGGGAAGCGGAAGGAGCTTGCCGCCCGCTCGATAAAAAACGCTGCGGACTTGTTATTGGAGAAGGGGCAGCCGCTTTTGTTTTGGAAAACGCCCGGCAGGCGGCGCCGGAAAATATTTTATGCGAGCTTGCAGGTTATGCTTCCGGCATGGACGCCTACATGATTACCGATCCCGAACCGGAAGGACAATGCCTTGCAAATGCAGCATTGGCGGCAATCTGCGATGCGGACATTACTCCCGACGCCATAGATGTTGTGGATATGCATGGAACAGGCACTGTAAAAAACGCACTTGCGGAAATGCGTGCCTTGCAGCGGATTTTTCCCCGGCGTTACAGGGAAATACCGGTTTTTTGCCTGAAAGGCCAGATTGGCCATCTTATCGGCGCGTGCGGAGCCATGGAATTGCTTGGGGTGATTGACATGATCCGGCATCAGCGTGTGCTGCCAAGCATTAATTGCGAAGAAAGCGATCCGGAACTGCCGCTGAATATTATCCGGGGAGAACCTCAAGCATTAAAAATACACCATGTACTTAAACTCAATGCCGCTTTTGGCGGACAGAATACGGCTTTGGTGGTAAAAAAACACGGCTGCTGATACAAGCAGTAGACAGATGGTTTTTCACGGTGTATGAATAATAGATACCATGAATAGTTATGAAGCATTGTTGTCATTGTGCCAAAAACGGCATTCTACCAGGGCTTTTTCGGCGCAGCCTGTTTCTGAAGAACAAATCGAAAAAATCAGGACCATCGCACTAACTTCCCCCTATGCTTCGGGGAGGAAGAATTGGGAACTTATTGTAATAACAGAAAAGGAAACCATTGCCCGGATGGCTGATGCTGTCCGGGATCAAACCGCAATAATCGCTTCCCAAATACGGGCGGGTTTTGCAGGCGATTTTTTGGCTTATGCCGGGAATTTTACCGTGTTTACCCAGGCACCTGCCGTATTCATTCCTGCGTTTAAAAATACTTTATCACTGTCGTTAATGTTCGACAGAAATAAGGACATCGGCAACAAGGAAGAAATTGCAAAGTGGGAACACGACAATTATATTAAATCCATTTCATGTGTCAGTATGCTGGTTCTTTTGGCCGCTGAAAGCCTGGGGCTTGCGGGCTGTTATATGACAGGGCCATTAATTGCAGAAAAAACGCTGGGCGACATAATCAATGTAAAGCCGAACCGTTCTATTGGGGCATTAATTCCCGTAGGTTTTAAAGCAGGAGAATAGGCGTGGAAAAAAATGCCATCGAAAAACGCTTGCAGGAAATTTTACTGCCTGTATTTGGTTTAACTTCGACAGACGAAATCCCCATAGAAGCATCGCTGGTTAATGACATTGGGGCGGATAGCCTTGACTTTGTCGAAATTGTTTATCTAATCGAACAGACATTCAGCGTTGTTATAAAACCAGGGGAATTGGCTGGCGGCGGTACAGAACAAAATACAGATGATTTTTTTGCCGAAGGACGGCTAACGGCTTCCGGAGCGCAGGCGATTAAAGATCATTTTGCAGACGGCAGTGATCGCATTAAGGAAGGCATGACAAAAATTGAGCTGTTTCGTTCAATAAGCGTTGCTGATTTGGCGGAAATTATTCAGCGGCGAATAGTCAGTTAAGCGGGAAAAATATGTTAAGCGGAAAAACAGTTTTTGTTTCCGGAGGGACAGGTTATCTTGGATCGGAAATTTGCCGGAAAGCAGTCCATTACGGCGCAAAAGTTATTTTTTCCTATCATAAAAGCCGGGAAAAGGCTGATCATTTAAGCAAAGAAATCCCCGATGCAAAGGCCGTTCCCATTAATCTTCTTGATGTGCATGATATAAAAACAAAAATAGAATCGTTATACAGCGAAACAAATAAAATTGATGTGCTTGTTAATAACGCCGGTATTGCCCAGGTTATGCCGTTACCTCTGGTCGAAGAAGAAGATGTTGACCTTGTAATGGATATAAACATTAAAGGTGTTTTTTTTGTTACCAAATATATTGTAAAAGGGATGATACGGAATAAAGCCGGTGTTATTGTAAACATGGGATCGATTGCCGGAACCCGCATGTACGACGTTCCTGTAACATACGCAATGACCAAGGCGGCCGTCCAGGGTTTAACATATTCACTGGCATCTGAACTTAAACGCTTTGGCATCCGGGTTAATGCCGTTGTTCCCGGCTTAATGGAAGGCGGTGTTGGGCAGGGTGTACCGGAACCTTTAAAAAATGATTTTATTGCCCATTGTGCCGCCGGACGTTTGGGCAACAATGCCGATGCTGCTGAACTGGTTTGTTTTCTGGCAAGCGACAGATCTTCCTACATTAACGGGCAAAACATCGCCATTGACGGCGGGATATAATGACTGCCCCGGCAGAAATATATATTCATTCAACCTTAGCTTATTGTACGCATTGCGGAACGGCGGAATTTGCCCGAATCATGGCGCGCGAAAGCGGCGTATACCTGGAGCGTGTTTGTCCTGCTAAAGGAACCTCAAGCATAAAAATTGCCGCCGATCCTGCTTGGTATCGGAAAAGAACCCTGCAGCCCCGTTCCTTAACGGCAACTCCGGGCGGCAATCCCGTCAGGAAAGGCTGTCCATATGACTGCGGTCTTTGTCAGTGGCATTCGGGAAAACTGCATCTTCCGGTTTTTTCGATTACCAACGACTGCAATCTGGACTGTCCGATTTGTTTTACCTTTAACCGTCCCGATCAAAAATATTATAAAAGCGCCGAAGATACAAAAAAAAATATCGGCCATATTCTGCATTGCTCAGGTTCTGTTCAGCTTATCAATCTTACCGGTGGTGAACCGACGCTTCACCCGCAGCTGTTTGAACTGCTGGAAGCCTGCAGGCAGGAAGGCATCGGCCGCATTACCATGAACACCAACGGCCTTCGTCTGGCAAGCGATGTTCATTTTACTGAACAGCTTAAAGCTGCCGGGGTACAGGTTGTCCTTTCGCTCGACACGCTTGATGCCGGTAAAAGCCGGTTGATTCATGGCAGGGATATTACTCAGGCAAAACAAAAATGCCTTGAACACCTGGAAGCGCTTGATATTCCGACAACCATCCTGCCTGTATGTATTAAAGGCTGCAACGAAGACGATGTGGCAGCGATAGTCCATACATATCTGCATAAACCGTTTGTTCGCAGCATTACCATCCAGAACATGACGTATACCGGGAAAAACGGCCAAACATTCCATCCCCGCGAACATATTACCCTTGACGAAGTTGAAGCGCTGCTTTCCGGACAGGGTGATATTTCACAGGATGATTTTTTTGCCCCTGCTTCGTATCACCCTTTGTGCTATTCCGCCGCATATTATATTGTACGAGACGGCGAATTAATTCCGCTAAACCGGGTGCTTGGCAGCGAAGCAATGGCAGAAATGTCAAAAGATGCGTATGTGCTTAATCCCTGCCGTGATTTTTCGGCGGAGTTCCGTGAAGGAATCAACAAGCTATGGGCAGAAGGGATGAGCGAACGCAAACTTGCTATCCTGCGCGCTTTTTTGCATGCCGTATATCCGGACGGAGGTTTTCTTCCGGAAAAAGAGCGGCAGGAAGTTTTGGAACAATGGATAAAGATGATCCTTATCCATCCCCACATGGATGCAGACAACTTTGATATTGCAAGGGTTAGTTCCTGCGGTGATCTGGTTCCCGACGAACAGGGGCAGATGATCCCGGCATGTTCCTACAACCTTCTTTACCGGCAAAACGATCCAAGGTTTTGGGCCGAAGGGCCGGTGCAAAAAGGGGGAGAGGGTTGAGAGATAACGAAAAAATTGAACAGGCGCGGGAAGCTTTACGGAACTTTTTACAGGGTACGGAAAAAAAACTGGAAATTACGATCGATTGTCCGGCCAAAGACAGAATTCGTTATATCTATTCAATTATTTTTCCCGGACTGCAGAAGGCCCGGTTTTACTGGCGTTTCTTTGTTGCACGCATTGCATATTTTATTGATTTCTCTCCGATCAAAGTTTTTTTATATCGATCTATTGGCATAAAGATTGGCAAAGGCGCTTTTATTTCGCCCGGTGTAATTTTGGATCCGCATTTTCCCGGCCTTATAAACATCGGCGACTATGCAATTATTGGCTGGGGGGCGCATTTGTTTACCCACGAATTTTCCGGTGATAAGTATACAGCCGGACGTATCAGCATCGGGAGCGGAGCTGTTATCGGCGGGTTCAGCATAATCCGCGGCGGCGTGAATATCGGGGAAAATGCCCAGGTAGCTTCCAACTGTATTGTTTATAAAGATGTTCCGAAAAACTATTTTCAGGACAGTGTTGTGTTGCTTAACCGGGCATTGGTTGATGTTTATAGAAAAGAAAAAGAAAGTCATGCAGCGGATATTTAACCATACTCAAGCGCTCTGCCCTGTTTGCAAATCCAAAGTACAAGCCAGAGTTATTGAACAGGAAAGCCGGGTTTATCTGGAAAAATCCTGCCTGCAGCATGGGCTGTCCAAAGTATTGATTTATTCGGATGTACAGTGGTATACCAACAGCCAGCGTTATGTCAAGCCGCGCCAAATACCGCTGGACATTAATGTAAAGGAGTTTTATGGCTGCCCTGAATCCTGCGGTTTTTGCCCCCAGCACCAGCAGCATACCTGTCTGCCGGTTGTCGAAATTACTTCAGAATGTGATCTGAACTGTCCGGTATGCCTAAAAAAATTTAAAAATTCTTTTAACATGAACAAGGAAGATTTTTCCGGTATTATTGACACGCTTATTCGCTGCGAAGGGCGGGTTGATGTATTGAATATCAGCGGAGGCGAACCGGCAGTACACCCCGGGCTTATTCATTTTTTAAACATTGCCCGGGACAAGGGGATTACGCAGACAACGGTGTCCACAAACGGACTTGTTTTTTTAAAATCGCCGCAGTTCCGCAGGCAATTTAAACAAACGGGTGCTATTGCCGCCCTGCAATTCGACGGCTTTAAACCGTACACCTATGAAACATTGCGCGGAAAAAACCTTGCCGAAGAAAAACAGCAGATCATCCGCCTTTTTGAAGAAGAAGACATTCGTTATTCGCTTGTTGCAACGTTAGCCAACGGGATTAATGCAGGAGAAGGCTGCTCCGAGATAGTTGATATAGTTGATTTCTTTTTTAACTCAAAAGCTGTCAGCCTGATGTTTCAGCCCATTGTCTTTACCGGAGAAGCTCTGCAGCTTGACGCATCTATGCGGCTAACGGTACCCGATGTAGTACATGCAATTGAACAATCCCCCCATGTCAAAAAAGGTGATTTTAACCCCCTGCCATGTTCTCATTTTTCCTGTTTTGCACTGGCGTATTATTTTATTCTTGGCGGTAACCGTTATTTAAGTTTAAAGGAATTTCTTGGCGATGAACCTTACCTTGAACTGATTGCCAATAAAACCCTGCCCGGACTGGACAGCGCAGGGTTTGAAGCCATTCGCAACCGCCTTTACGATGTCTGGTCTCTGGCCGATGCAAATTCGCTTGGAGAACAGGCATTGCGCCGCATTCAGGAAGTCCTGCGCGAAGCTTCACGCTGCAATCTGACACCGCAAAAAATATTTTCCCTTGGGGCCGAATCAATGAAAGGCATTTTTATTCACGATTTTATGGACGCAGATACTCTGGATTTTGGCCGCCTTATTAAATGCTGCAACCCTTACCCGCAAACAGACGGGCGTTTTATCCCGATGTGCGCACAGAACATTTTCTTTCAGGGGGATGCCGGTGCCTGAACCCCGGTTTGCCTGGGTGAAAAACGCCCAAACGCTTATCAACATATATGTGTTTGTAAATGTCCTTGGCGTTATTCTTTGGCAAATATACAGTCTCCATAAGCAAAACCGCCTGGATTTTATTGAAATCACATTTATTCTGAATAACTGCGTCCTTGCCTGGGTTGTCTTGATACGGCAAAAACATATTGCCGTCGATAAAAATCTTTTTCATCAATGTATTGCATTAATTGCCTTTTTTTCCGGCATTGCTTTTACCGGCCAGCCTGCAAGCCAGCATTCGACTGCAATTAATGTTTCTCAAGCCGTTCTGCTGGCAGCCAGTTTGCTTGGGTTAATTACCTTATTGCAGCTGAAAGACAGCTTTGGCATTCTTATTGCCTGCCGGACAATCAAGACAGGCGGCTTATACCGTTTTGTCCGTCACCCAATGTATGTACGGGACATTCTTCTGCGTGTGGGTTATCTTATTAGTCATTGTACGGCATTAACCGCCGGTCTGGTTGTTTTGTCGGCTGCCTGTTATGTTTACAGGGCGCTGCTGGAAGAAAAATTTCTTTGCGAACAATCCGGTGAGTATATGCAATACAAAAAAACGGTGCGTTACCGGTTTATTCCTGGTATACTGTAATGCCCATGCTGATCGTTTTGTTCCTGCTTTACTTCCTGAAAGCCTTGGCCAGTTCGCTTCCTTTGGTATTCAAAATCCCATCAAGTTCATTCCAGCTTACGGTAACGTTAACGGGGCCGGCCGCATAAGGCGTTAATTCGTAGACATTCCACCAAAAAGCAAGCCCGCTTTCTGTTGGGTAAAAATCATCCAGTTCAAAATCAGCTTCAAGGTAGATGCCTTCCCACAGGGGAAGACCCGGCGGCAGCGGTTCACCGGTAACCTCTTGCGAATAAAGCCGCAGTTCCCGATCAACAAAGGGTTTAAGCTTTGCAAAACCGGCTTTGTCAATAATATCATTAAGCGTCAGCCGTTCCGTCGTATTCATATTGATTACATAGTACGTCGTTCCGTAACCGCCGTGGGCGCCGCCGGTGTATACAAAGAAATTTTTGGAAACAACCGCGTATGAACCGCACACCTTAACAGCGTGTTCCTCTTCGTAAGACCAGGACCGCACCTGTTCTTCTCCGACATCATCAGCGTATTCCCGGAATTCTTTTTTATAATCCGAAAAAATGTGTTCGGCATACTGTTTTGCGGACATCCCATCGTACAGGAGTAAACAAATAAATTTTGAAAGCTTTGCCTCGCGGGCAGCTATAAGAGTCAGGGAAATGTCCATTTGGGCATCAGGAATCGACCTGCCTTCGAAAGCCGGGATAACCTGGGTATACTTTGTAAAAGAGAACATTGTGCTGCCCGCACCGCCATGCTCCTGACTGCTTGCACAGGAAACCAGCGCTGCCAGGAAAAAAACCAAAGTGAATCGTATTTTTGTTATTTTCATACATCAAGTGTAAAATAGAAAAGGCTTTTGTTACAAGTTACCTAGTTTTCTTAAGTAAAAATAATGTCAGGTTAAACATCTCAATGTCTAACCTGACATTAATAGCAAAGAACACTTTTTTACATTTTTTTTAAATTATTGTTATTGAGACTGTATCTCAATAAAACGCCTTGAGTTTTCTTTCCGCTTCTTTATTTCCAGAGAAAGCACTCCGTTTTTAAAGACAGCAGATACCGCTTCTGTGTCGGCATTCTCGGGCAGAGTAAAGGAACGGCTGAATGAAACATCTCTGCGCTCCCGGATAAGATAAGATGCACCTGCCCGCGACGCCGGAGCGGTTTCACAGACGGTATCTTTTTCTTCCTTCTTTTCTTCTGCTTTACCGGTTTCGATACTCAACTTGCCGCCTTCAACATGAACCTTGATCTGCTTCTCGTCAAAACCGGGAAGTTCCGCTTCTACAAGGTAAGCGTCTTCGGTTTCCTGAACATTTACCAGGGGCAATTTGTTCCACATAGAGTTTCCCGTAAAGGGAACCAAAGAGGATTCAAAAAAAGAACCCAGCAACTGATCCATCATACTGATGGGGCGATAAAGTGACACCGATTTCATAATAAACCTCCAAATTTACATTGGCTTGTTATTAGACCTTCATACGAAGCGTCTTGCTAATTAATTAGCAAGAATCATGCCAAGTTCATTTGTAAGTCATTTATTTTTATATGAAACGTAATTCTTTGTATTATATAGACTTACAATTATTATAAATTTGCTTGTGTAATAATGATAAAGCTGCTTAGACAGGATATGAGTAAAAATGACACAAAATGGAAAAAATCAAGAATATTTCGTGTCAAAATGACACAAAAATCCAACTTTTAAAGTAATCTGGATTGTACTAAAGGCACTCACATTGCTGCTTCAAAAGTTTAATTTTTTGATGTAGTTTAGTCGGTATATAATAATCATTTATTGGCGCCAATAAATGTAAAAAGTCACACTTTTTGGTTGCAATAAGTGTAAAAACTACCTGCTGCCCAGCCAGGCCAGAATTGCCAGGGCTATGGAAGCGGTCTTTGTTTCGGCGGAATCGGCCCGGCTTGTCAGTATTACCGGTGTTCTTGTTCCCAATATCAGACCTGCGGTTTTACCGCCGCACAGGTTGGTTAAACTTTTATAGAGAATATTTCCCGCTTCAATATTAGGAACCAGCAGAATGTCGGCATCTCCGGCAACAGGGCTGTCTATGCTTTTGGTAGCGGCCGAAGATGCACTGATTGCATTATCCAGAGCCAAAGGGCCGTCCACAATGCAGCCGGAAATCTGGCCTCGTTTCTGCATCTGGGTCAATATGGCTGCATCTATCGTACAGGGCATACGGTCCGGATCAACGGTTTCTGCTGCACAAAGAATTGCCGCCTTTGGTGTTTCTACACCCAAACAATGGGCAAGATCCACGGCATTCCCCAGTATAGCTTCTTTTTCAGCCAGATTCGGGGCTATGTTAAGAGCGCAATCGCTTGCAATAAACAATTTATGGTAGTTCGGGACCTCCATCAGCGCGCCATGACTGATTAGGCTGCCCCGGTTTAGCCCCAGATCCTTGCGGAGAACGGCCTTTAAAAAGGCAGCGCTGGATACCAGGCCCTTCATAACCAGCTCCGCTTCTCCGTCTCTTATCAGTTCCACCGCCCTTACAGCGGCGGCGGCAGGATTATTTTCTTCTATCATTTCCCATCCTGAAAGGTTAATTCCGCCCTTTTCGGCGCTTTCTTCTATTTTATAGCGTTCTCCCAACAACACAGGCTGAGCCAAATCCTGCTGTTTTGCTTCCGACAGAGCGGCAAGAACCGCTTCTTCCCGAGCCGCCGCGACTGCAATCCGTGGAGGTTTTTTACCTGACGTAACAAGCAATTCAGAGGCTGTTATTGCTAAATCACTTATTTTTTGTATTTTCATGGTACTCCACCCCGGAAATGTTAAAAATTTCTGTCTTTAAAAGCTTTTTTTCTTCATCTTTTTTAATCTGCAGTTAATATTGTATAATAAAATTATTATTTTATATACAGAGGTTTTTATGAAACGAATAATTTTTATCAGTATACTCTGTTTGAGTGCTGCAGCGCTTTTCGCACAAAAAGCGGGAGACACAAACTACATAAATGTCAAATCCGCCAATCTTAAATCATCTACCGGGTTTTTTGCTTCCACTACAGGCACGGTTGCCTACGGAGACGAAGTAAGAATACTGGCAATCAGCGGGAATTACGCCCAGGTACGGACAACTGCCGGCAACAAAACAGGCTGGATAGCCAAATCCAGTTTAACCAGCAAACGAATAGCTGCATCGGGAAGCGCCGCCAATGCATCAGCCCGGGAAATAGCCCTGGCGGGAAAAGGTTTTTCCCCCGAAGTAGAAGCTCAGTACAAGAAAGAAGGCGGAACTATTAATTACACCGCTGTTGACGAAATGGAAAAAATAATCATATCCGACAGGGATCTTCTTAATTTTATAGAAGAAGGCCGTTTGGCAAAGGGGGAATAACATGAAAAAGATAATTTACTTTTTATTGGCCGTACTTGTTTCATTCAGCCTCCTTACCTGTGAGTCAATGGGGGATATAGCCGGAGGTATTGCCCAGGCTGCGGGCGCCAGTGATGAACAAGCCCAGGTCATAAAAGCAGTCGGAAAAGGTATAGCGACATTTGCCGAAGCCAAAAAAGCTGCAGATTCTTTAACCCCGGAAAACGAATACTATCTGGGCCGTGCTGTGGCAGCCAATATTGCAAGCACATATAAAATATACAGGAATCCGGCTCTTCAAACTTATCTGAACAAGATCTGTTCTGCCATAGTAATCAATTCTCCAAGGCCGGATATCTACAATGGGTATCATGTGGCTGTACTTGACACCGAAGAAATCAATGCGTTCGCCACGCCCGGCGGACATATCTTTGTTACCCGCGGACTTATTGCCTGTGCATCGGCCGAAGATGCTCTGGCTGCGGTTATTGCCCACGAAATAGCTCATATTCAGCTGCAGCACGCACTTACATCCATCCGTAATGCACGGTATGTCAACGCTGCGGTTTCGGGAGCATTGGCAGGTATTGGAGAAGCCGCCGGCGGTAATGTAGCGGAATTAACCAGTATAATGGGTGATTCGGTAAATGAAATAATTACCACTATGGTAGTTAATGGCTTTTCCAAAAGTCAGGAACTGGAAGCCGATGAAACTGCTCTTTCCATGCTTGCTACAGCGGGCTACCAGCCTTCGGGAATTCTGGAAATGCTTGAGTCTTTAAAACAAAAACAGGGTAATAATAAAACTGCAGGCTTTGGAAAAACTCATCCCTCCCCTGCAGAAAGAATTACCGCTGTTAATAAAAACCTCAAAAAGTACAATGTTGAGGATACACGCTCGTACAGGACCAAGCGGTTCGGCGCTGTAATCTAGGGGATTTCAGGGAGATGGTGCGGGCCTGCGGCCCGCAAGCGCAGGGAAATTATTCTGATTCACTGCCAGGAGGCAGCGTTGTACATGGCAAAAAATAAAAAAATAATTACCGCCGTTATTATTGTTGTACTGGTGTTTATTGGACTTGGCGCTCTGCATTTTCTTCACATCTTTGATGCTCTTGAATACAAGGCATACGATTTCAGGGTTAAGCTCTTTGCCGATACCTATAAGCCGTCTGACGACATTGTTGTAATATTGCTGGATCAACCCAGTATAGACTGGGCCAACCGGGAACATGGCTGGGGCTGGCCGTGGCCGCGTAAAGCGTATGCGGATATTGTGGATTACATGAATATGGGAGGCGCCAAATCCATAGTCTTTGACGTTCTTTTTTCCGAACCTTCAATTTACCGGAATGCCAACCAGGATGCCATTATTGATACCGCAGTTCACGCTATGGAAGAGATAGGCGAAAACATTACTGCGGTTCAGACCGCTGTTCCCGGCGAAGAACAGCGCAGTTTTTTTGCAAAATACTTAACTGCCGTGACAGCTTTGCGGAGTCTTTCGGATCGTGCCGACGACAATGTCTTTATTGAGGCGCAAAAAAACTACGGCAAAACGGTGCAAACAGTATTTTTCAGCACACAGACGGGAAGCTCCGTTACCTGGCCGGCGGATATAAATAAACCATTGTTACATCCCGAAGGTTTTAGTTCCGTAATCGAACATTATACCTTGAGTAATGAAACTGACGGACGGCTGGGCGCACAGTTTCCCATACCGGGTCTTACTGTTACAGCCGGAGCATTGGGAAATGTAACCAACTCGGAAGACTTTGACGGCATTAATCGAAGGGCAAGGCTTTTTATTAATTTTGACGGTAACGCTGTACCGGGACTTTCCGCCGCATCCCTGCTGGTTTCGGGGGCCGGCAGCAATGTCTATTTTAATGAAAAAAAGCGGCAGATAGAATGGGACGACTATATAATCCCTGTGGACAATGATGGAAAAAGCATACTTCGTTACAGGGGCAGCCTTAATCGCTATATGCCTTACAGTGCAGCTGATGTTTTAAGCAGTGCGGAAGCTGTGGCAAACGGACAGGAACCGGTTTTGTTCCCCGGAGATTTTACGGATAAGTATGTTTTTTTTGGGTTTTATGCACCGGGACTTTTTGATATATGCGCCAATCCTCTTGAAACAGTTTATCCCGGTATGGGTGTCCACATTACCATGCTGGACAATATTCTTAACAACGATTTTATACGGGAAGCCCCTGTTTGGCTGGACATGGTTGTTCTCTTTATGATTATTCTTGCAACCACAGCGCTGGCCTTGTTTTGCGACAAACTGCAATTTTCCGTTGGCGGTCTGGTTCTTATTGCTTCGCTGATTATTGGAGGAGCTTTTATTGCATACAACACTTTTTGTCTGTGGTTCCCTATGGTTCTGCCGCTGGCAGGTCTTTTTGTTTCTTTCCTTACCTGCACCGTTTATAACTATGCAACCGAAGGCAGTCAAAGGCGTTTTATCAAATCCGCATTCAGCCAGTATTTAAGTCCCATTTATATAGAACAGTTAATCAGCAACCCCGATCAATTAAAGCTTGGGGGCGAACGTGCAGAAATAAGTATATTCTTTTCCGATGTTCAGGGTTTTACGACTATTTCCGAAAACCTCGACCCCGATCAGCTTAAAGAATTATTGAACGAATATTTAACCTTCCTTACCGATATAATTCAGGATTCGGGAGGAACCATAGACAAATACGAAGGGGATGCGATTATCGCTTTCTGGAATGCTCCTGTTCACATGGAGGATCATGCGTCCAGAGCGCTGGGTGCAGCCATTGAATGTCAAACACGGCTTGTGGAAAAAGCCGGACATTTTGAAGATTTGTTTAATAAATGGAATATAAATGCTTCGGGAATTAATAAACGTATGCTGACACGCATTGGGTTAAACACAGGATATGCGGTAGTGGGAAACTTTGGTTCGGAAGGGCATTTTAACTATACCGTGCTGGGAGATTCGGTAAACCTTGCGGCCCGGCTGGAAGGGCTTAATAAACAGTTCGGCACTTTATTGATGTGTACCGGGCATACCATGAACGAAGCAAACAACTACGGAAAATTCTACGGACGCAGCCTGGCTCAGGTTACAGTAGTCGGAAAAAATGAACCGGTAACGGTTTGGGAACCTCTGACAGAAGCAGTGTACCGGGAAAAAGAAAGTATAATCCGTGAATTCGATTCAGCCAGAGATACTTTTTACACCGGAGATTTTACCAAAGCGCTTGCCTTGTTCGAAAAGCTGAAAGACAGGGATGCTCCTCCAAAATACTATATCGAACAATGCCGGTATTATCTGGAAAATCCTTCCGAATGGCAGGGTTTCTGGAAAGCAACATCAAAGTAGCAATTAATACCGGAGCATGCTATAATTAAAAAAAACATGAGTGACCTGACAACAATAATTAATAATCAGCTTATTGAAAGTGAAGAACGTATTGCCGCATTAAAAGAATGGAAAGCGCTCAGCAGTATAGAAAAAAAAGGATCCTTGGAAATAAACAATCACATTCATACGATTTACAGCTTTAGCCCTTACACACCGGCAATGGCAGCCCTTAAAGCTGAACTGGCCGGACTTGCGGCAGCAGGCTCTGTTGATCATGACTCGGAAGCTGCTGCGGGCGAAATGATTGCAGCCTGTGCGGTTCTTGGTCTGGGAGGCTGCTGCGGTATTGAGATCAGGGTTGATTTTACCCAGGGTCCCAACGGAGAATTTTTTGCACAACGTAAATTAAACAATCCCGACTCTTTCGGTATTGCGTACATCACCATCCAGGGAATTCCTTCCGCTGAACTGGAAAAAACGGCAGCTTTCCTGAAACCAATCCGCGAAGCACGGCTTCTGCGAAGCAGAAAAATGACGGAAAACTGCAACCAAATTCTTCTTGATGCGGGTTTCCAAACAATTGATTTTGAAAACGATGTAATTAAAATATCACAATACAGAAAAGGCGGAGAAATTACAGAGCGACACCTTATGGCAGCGGCGGCGGAAAAGATCATCAATCGTTTCGGCCGCGGGACAGAACTCGTGGAAGGTTTAAAAAAACATCTGGATATCGATCCGGGCCCAAAGATCTCAAAGCTCCTTTCCGATCCGGCTAATCCGCACTGCCTTTACGATCTTTTGGGTGTTTTTAAAACAGGATTACTCCCCCGTATTTATATCCAGCCGGATAAAAATGAATGTATTAATGTTAAAACGGCGGTAGACTTTGCCCTTTCAGTAAATGCAATTCCGGCATATTCTTATCTTGGTGATATTAAAGAATCTGCAACGGGCGATAAAAAAACGGAAAAATTCGAAGATGATTTTTTGAACGAACTTTTTGAAGAAATTAACCGTCTGGGATTTCTGGCAGTTACCTATATGCCTCCGCGAAATACTCCGGAGCAAATGGAAACAATCCGGCGTTATGCATCAGAAGGGAATTATATGGAAATTTCCGGAGTGGATATTAATTCCAGCCGCCAATCATTTAAGTGTCCGGAAGTTCTTGATCCCGGCTGCAGGCATCTCCTGGACACTACATGGGCTCTTGTCGCACATGAGCGGTTTGCATCGGTTGACAGCAATTGGGGTCTTTTTTCAAAGAGCAATCCGCTTATCTCGCTTTCTTTACAAAAAAGAATTATAATATACGCAGAGGCCGGAAAAACATTAGATTTATTTCACCCGGAAGAATCGGCCCCAAACATTATAGAAAATCTTCGTAAAGGTGATGTAAAAACAAGTAAATGGAGTTGACAAATGATTTCAGTTTTAGCCCCGCTTGTCCGCGGACTTTGTATCAATGCGGCAAAAGCCCCCCGCATTGTTCTGACCGGTGCCGGTCCTGTGCCAAAAAATGCTCTTGTTATCGATCTGGAGTCTTCATTCAAAAATGATGAAGGAGACGGCAACATTCTCAATGAGGCTGCTGCCGCCAAAGCTTTGAGTGAAGCTTATGCTGCCTGGGAATTTGAAATGTCCCCTTCCGGAACAGGTCCCAGTGAAGTAGTAAAGAAGCAACCGTCTTCCATAGCACTGAAGCGCGGTGAAAAAACCCTGGATGTTTTCTGGATTGACAAGGACATTGATGCTGTTCGTAAACGGCGGGAAGCTCAGGATGATTCATTTATAGAAGAAATACTTCCTCCGGCATTGGACACCGAAACAGTTTTGCCTGGTCTGACTACATCGGACCGGAACAATGTGGTAAAAAACAAAATAGCTGTTGTTACCGGAGGAGCCCAGGGTTTCGGCGAGCAGATCAGCATAGGACTTGCCGCATCGGGGGCGCTGGTTTTTATTGCAGACCTTAACCTGGAAGGCGCTGAAAACCTTGCAAAAAAAATTAACAACGCCCAGAAAAGAACCGCTGCCATTGCCATTAAAGCGGATGTTACCAGCGAAGAATCGGCGGAAGAATTATTTTCCGCAATTGCAAAAGAAGCCGGAGGACTTGACCTTTGCATCAGTAACGCAGGGGTACTCCAGGCCGGGAGTGTAATTGATCAGGAAATCCAATCGTTTCAGTTTACTACAAAAGTAAACTATGTGGGATATTTTATCATTACCAAATTTGCAAGCCGGCTGTTTCGTCTTCAGCATCTTGGCGCTCCGCGATGGAAGACCGATATAATTCAAATTAATTCCAAATCGGGTCTCCAGGGTTCCAACAAAAACGGCGCTTATGCAGGCAGCAAATTCGGCAGCATCGGACTTACCGCCAGTTTTGCTCTGGAGTTGATGGAGTACAACATAAAAGTAAATTCTATCTGTCCCGGGAATTTTTTTAACGGCCCGCTTTGGTCTGACCCGGAAAAAGGACTGTTTATGCAATACCTTCAGGCAGGTAAGGTTGCCGGAGCGCGAACCATTGAGGATGTAAAGGCTTTTTACGAAGCAAAGGTTCCCATGAAGCGGGGCTGCGAAGGTACCGATGTAATGCGGGCAATTTACTATATTGTCGAACAGGAATACGAAACAGGCCAGGCGTTGCCTGTTACAGGCGGCCAGGTAATGCTGCATTAATTCCTGAATTATTTACGTTGGCTTAAGACCTTTTCCTCGTAACTGTTTACATCGGCCAGCCAGGAGGTGCTTACCGGAGATCCGGCGTTATGGCAGAGTTTATCCCATACAGCGCCGAAGGGCAATGTCTTGCATTCTTCAAGCAATGCAAGCCGCTCATGGTTCTTCCCCTTCTTTTCAGCATCAACAAGAAGCCTGGTTGGTTCAAGATACGCTTCCAGCAGAGCCTTTCGCAGGCTTCGTGAGCCGATAACCCAGGCAGCAATACGGTTTATCGAAGCGTCAAAGTAATCCAGGGCAAAATCAATTTTGTTAATTTCACCTGAACGTTTAATCTCCTGACAGGCGGTACGCATTTCGTCCGAAAAAACTGCCACATGATCCGAATCCCAGCGCAGGCCGCGGCTGAAGTGAATCAGGAGACCCGGCACAAAAAGCAGCATGGCGCTGATCTTATCGGCAATTGTTTCGCTTGGATGAAAATGCCCGGTATCCAGACAGAGTTTGATCTGTTTTTGCGTGGCATAACCCATATAGAATTCATGCGAACCTACAACATAAGCTTCGCTGCCGATTCCAAAAAGTTTTGATTCAACAGTGTCGGTAATGGTTTCTTTGAGATACTTTACCGAAAGTATTTCATCCAGGGCATCGCGGAGTCTCTGCCGGGGAGAAAGCCTGTCGGCAGGATAATCTTTTGAACCATCGGCTATCCAGATATTGTCTACGGCCGGACTGCCCTGGTTTTGACCAAAGGCGCTTGCTATACGGCGGCAGGCTTTAAGATGATCGATCCAGAATTTTCTGATCTTTGGATCTGCGCTTGCAATTGTATATCCTGAATCGGCCATGGGATGCGCAAAAAGCGAAGGATTAAAATCCAGATGAATTTTTTTCTTTTTGGACCAGTTCATCCAGGCGGAAAAATGTTCCGGTTGTATTTCGTTGCGGCCCACTTTTTTTCCGTTTGTCTCTGCATAAAACGAATGAAGGCTGAAACGCTTCTTTCCCGGAATCAGGGAAAAGGCAAACTCCGCATCGGAACGAAGCTCGTTGCCGTTCCTTGCCCTGCCCGGATAATTTCCGGTAGTAAGGATCCCTCCCCCCGACAGGGTATCGGCTCCTTCAAAACCAACCACATCATCTCCCTGCCAACAGTGAATCGAAATGGGAATGGCAAGAACGTCTTTAATAGCTTTATCTGAAGATACTCCCAAAGCAGCATAAGCTTCTTTTGCAATTTCGTAAGCTTTTTCAACCAACTGACCTGCTGCATCCGGGTTTTTGGTAAAGGTTGTCTTCATATATTTTCCTCCTGCTTCTGTATGTTATTAAATTATTTTGCCAAATTAGACCGGTACTGTTCCGCTTCCCAGTTATTAATAAAGGCGATTTTTTCCGCTGTCATAAAACGGTAACCGCCAAAACTCTCCGCATAAACAGCCACTTTTACCAGATCGTTAAAAAGCTCAAGCGCCAAACCTGCAGCTTTTTCCGACTGGCCTATACCAAAAATCCCTTCCCCTTCCAGAGCAACGATTTTTGGAGGGCGGCCGATTTTTTCAATATGGGCATTCCAGGCCGCTTCTGTATTTTTTTCTTTTTCTATAAAAAGAGGATCACTTCCTGCATACACAATATGATCCGGGGTAAAAGCCGATGCTGCCGGAGCAAAGGCTTCCCTGCTTTTTACCAAAGCTGCGATTTCATTGTTCCGTGTAAATCGTACAATTCCACCGGATAATTTCTGTAATTGTAACATTGCCTCACCGTCAAAAGAACAACTTACTCCTTCCATATCGGGCTTTCGATTAATTCGCGAATTAATCGTGTCCATGATTTTTTTATACAGTGGTTTTATTTCTTCCGGGGTATCGGCGCCGGCAAAAACACCATGATTTTGTAAAAAGAAGAAAGATGGCGCTTTTCTGTCCGCAATTCTGTTTCGTACTTCATTTGCCAGAACAAAACCCGGATCGGAAATGGGAATCCACACTACATCTTCGCCAAAAAGAGAGCGTGCGGCCTTATCCGCATCCCGGGAACAGGTAAGTCCGTTTACCAAAGCAGGATGGGTATGTACCACATAATTAAAGGGCAGTATATCGTGAAGCAGTGTTTCCACACTGGGCCTTTTTTGTTCTTCGCCGGGAAGACGGGCGGCCATTAATCCTTCCAGCACAGCTTTTTCCCGCAATGCCGCCGTACCGGCATCGACTGATCCACCGTTAGTTGGGGCTATACCCCAAAGAGAGGCAAGCTTTGCCCGATCCATGGCGACAAACCCGGCCGGAGTAATCTCTCCAAGGGAAACACCGGAACCTTTTATCCAGAGTGTGGTTTTATTTTTAAATGATGTATTACCGCCGCCTGCTATTACATAGTCCGGATCGGCGCCGTAATGCCGCGAAATTGCGGCTAATTGTTCCAGGGCATCATTATTCATTGATTTAATCCATGTGAAACATTTCGGCAAGATCATCACAAACCGGAGATTCATCCGGGTTGGAATCCATAATATCCTTCATCTTATGCCACCATTTTTTTACTATTTCTTTTCCGGCCAATTCTCCGTCGGCAGCATCGTCTGCCAAACGCTGAAAAGCAAAAAGTGTATTTGTTTTTCTGTCCAGATAAATAGTATAATCCGAAACTCCTGCTTTACGGAGTTCATCTTTTAACTCCGGCCATATTTCGTCGTGCCGTTTTTTGTATTCCGCTTCACAGCCCGGATGTAAATGCATAACAAAGGCATTTCGTTTCATTACAAGCTCCTGCAAGGTATAATAAACCGGAAAACAAAATGACCCCCGCCAATACAGCGGGAGCCATTACGTTATTGTTTTTTAATAAACATTCTTCCAGTCATTGATGTTGGAAGGTTCAAATTTAAACGGAGGGCCAAGAAGGACTTCGGTTCCGCCGTCACCGGCCTGGGTAATGGTATAACGTCCCAGCCGTCCGGCGTTGTAACTGTCACCCACTGCACCGGTGATCTCTCCGGCAGTCAGCGCTGTTGCCGTATAGGAACCAAGGTACCCTACATCAATGGGATTCCACAGGAACATATAGGGGCATGCGCCGTTATCGATGTATTCAGCCATTTCCGAAGGAAGTCCAAGACCGGTTACTTTAACTGTTCCAATAAGACCTTTGTCGGTAATTACTTTTGATGCGGCAGCAATACCTACTGTGGTAGGAGCGACAATAACCTTAAGGTTGGGATAGCTTAAAAGAAGCGCTTCGGTTTCGGAAGTTGATTTATCCCGAAGATCATCACCATAGGCAATCTTTACAAGGTCAAGGTTTGCATACTTGGGTTGTTTCAGGGTTTCCTGCATTACTGCAATCCATGCATTCTGGTTCGAAGCCTGGCTGGTTGCTGAAAGGATTGCAATTTCTCCGCTGCCGCCGGCCTGATCAAAAGCCGCTTCAACAAGGGTTTCGCCGATAGCAATGGTATCAGCCTGATTCACATGGGTTGCACGGCTGGCAGGGTTTACCGAAGAATCCAGGGAGTATACTTTGATCCCTGCCTGTATTGCTTTGGTAAGAACAGGCTGAAGTGCATCGTAATCGTTGCCTACAATACAAATCGAAGCGACTTTCTGGGCAATAAGCTGTTCAATAATCTGGATTTGAGCTTCTGCCGTGGGTTGATCCGGTGCACGGAGTATTGCGGTTCCGCCCTGCTCTTTAATGCCATCCTCAAAGCCGCCCATTTGCCGTTCACCGTAAGGGTTACCGGTATTCTTGAATACCATGGCATGGGTATTACTGGCTGCTCCGCCGCCGCTGCTGCCGCCGCCGCCGCAGGATACTACAGCCAGAGCCGCAGCCAGTACCAATAAAAGCACTAACGCTTTCTTTGCTAGTCTCATCTTTTCCTCCTGACAAAACTTGTTATTAATAAAATCCGCCTATGCGGATTTATTTACCCTTTTGATTGTTCTTAAATTCATCGCCAGAACCGAAAGAACCAAAAGAAGACCCAAAATAATTAGCAGCACCTGTGCAGAAACATTGATCAGCCCAAGACCATAATTAAGAAAGCCGATAATAAAAACTGCAAGAAGAGGGCCTGCAATACGGCCCGTACCTCCGGAAGTGCTGACCCCGCCAAGAACCACCATAGCAATAACATCCAGTTCATAGCCAAGGGCAACATTGGGTCTTGTACTTCCCATTCGGGAAGTAAGAAAAACAGCGCACACCGCAGACATCAACCCGGTAAGGAAACCTACAACAAGAAAAACCCGATCTGTTTTTACTCCTGAATACTTGCAGGCTGTAAGATTGCTTCCCATACCGTAGATGATCCGCCCAAACCCCGTCTTGTGAAGCAGGATGCCAAAAGCAACAGCCGCGGCTGCAAAAACAACCATTATAAAGGGGAAGGGGCCGACATGACCCCAGGCAAAAAAGGAAAACCAGGAAGGAAAACCGCCGGCTGCCCTGTCTTCCATAATTACATACGCAACACCGCGGTAAATTGTCATGGTTGCCAATGTTACGATCATTGCAGGAAGTTCTTTGAATTTGACAAGTAAAAGTCCGTTTATTCCTCCCAGAGCCGTACCGATAAAAAGGGCCAAAACAAGAGCCAATGCCATCGGGATTCCCGCATTAAAAATCACCGCCATCAGTACCGAAGTAAGCGCAACAATGGATGCTACAGAAATATCAATATTACCCAGAATGATTACCAGCATCATGGGAAGAACAATAAAAGCCTTGTCCAAAAAACTCATGGGAGCGGTTAAAAATGTATTAACATTAAAATACCAGGGAGAAATCAAACTGTTGATCAGGTGAATCACCATAAAGATCGCAACCAGAAGCCATTCCCACTGAAAGAAAAATTTCCGGGTATTCCAGCTTGATGTAGCGCTAATAATCTTGCTCATATTCCGCTCCTATATGGCCCGTTTCCGCAGGGTAAGCCGGTCGTTGTTTCGTTTTATCATCACATTGGTAATGATTGCCGCCAGAATCACAAAGCCCTGAATCGCCTGCTGCCAGAACGGAGAAACTCTTATCAAAGGTAAAGCATTGGCCAGTATGCCAAAAAGAATTACGCCCAGGATAAGGCCCGATACTTTACCGCGGCCTCCCGAAACACTCACCCCGCCAAGTACGCAGGAAGCAATTACGTTTAATTCATAACCAACTGCGGTATCTCCCTGTGCGGAAGCAAACTTGCTGACCCAAAGTACGCCTGCCAAGCCCGACAGGGCGCCCATTAAAACATAAACAAGCGTAACAATCCGTTTCCGCGGAAGACCAATTACTTCCGCCGCTTCGGGATTTGAACCAACGGCATAAATACGGCGGCCGGTTCTGGTAAAGTTGATAAAGTAATAAAATGCGATGTAGATCACAACTGCAAAAACTATAAGGTTGTTTACGCCGAAGATTTTTCCCGTGCCCAATGCTTTAAATTCAGAGCTCATCTGGTAGGCGCTGACCCAGGCGCCCTTACTGACAAGGTAGGTAAAACCCCGAATCACGTTCATCATTCCCAGGCTGGCAATAATCGGCAGTATGGAAAACCGGGCAACAAGGGTTCCGATAATAAGACCCAGAACAGCTCCAATGGCAATGCTTTCGACAATAAGCAGCGGTACCGGCAAAGGAACTTTTTCTCTTACCGTCAGGGCTGTTACCATACCGGAAAAGGCGATGGTAGCCCCTACGGAAAGATCAATACCGCCTGTTAAAAGAACCATCATCATTCCTACCGAAAGAATGCTGAGTATCGCCGTATTGGTAAGAATATTATTGATATTGCCGGGAGTAAGGAATTCATGGTTGCGGAACTGGATGATTATACTTACCAGGATAATAAAAAAGACCAGTCCCAAATCCCTGAATTTTTCACCGGATGAAATCTTCTTTAACAACATAACTACTCCCGTATGGCCGCACGAAGAATTTGTTCCTGGGTGGTTCCTTTGGTTTCAAAAGCTGCCGACACTTTACCGTCACGCATTACCACAATACGGTCGCTCATTCCCAAAACCTCAGGCATTTCCGAAGACACCATAACAATACCGTACCCCGCATTAACAAGATCGTTCATGATTGAATAAATCGCCGTTTTTGCCCCGACATCGACACCTTTTGTAGGTTCGTCCAGAATAATAATTTTCATGTCCGAAGTAAGGAGTTTGGCTACTATTACCTTCTGCTGATTTCCGCCGGAAAGTGTAGACACTTTATCGTGAACGGTTTGCGCTTTTACGCCGAGTTTTTCCGATAAATCCCGCGCTGTTTCGTTTTCCTGTTTACGGTTTATTAAATAATAATTCAAAAAACGTTCAAGCGCCGGCAGCGTTATGTTCTTTGCGATTTCCCAGCGCATTATCAGGCCTTGTTTAAGGCGGTCTTCCGGCAGATAGCCAATACCCTTGTCCAGCGCTTCCGACGGCCTGGGATGATAAAGCGGCTGCCCATCCAGCGTGATCGTTCCCGAATCGTAAGGACTGATTCCAAAAATCGCCTCACATACTTCGGTCCGTCCCGCTCCTACCAGCCCTGTCAGGGCGAGGATCTCCCCTTTTCTTACCGTAAAGTTCACGTCCCGAAAGAAGCCTGTACGGGAAAGACCTTCCACGCGGAAAATTTCTTCTCCCGGCACAGTGTTCCGTTTGGGAAAAAACTGGTTTATTTCCCGGCCCACCATAGCGACAACCATTTTGTGATCGTCCACTTCGGAAACATTCCATGTATTTACATAATTACCGTCACGGAATACCGTTACACGGTCTGCAAGCTTGTACATATCCTCAAAACGATGGGAAATAAAAATAACCGAGTTGCCTTTTGCCTTAAGGCCTTTGGTAATTCTGTAAAGGTCTTCACATTCCCGGGCGGAAAGGGCCGCCGTAGGTTCATCCATAATGATTATCCGTGCATTAACCGAAAGGGCTTTTGCAATTTCTACAATCTGCTGCCGGGCAACCGACAATGAACCCATAATGGTACGTGCATCAAAACTCGCATCCAGCTGATCAAGCAGCTCCTGGGCCTTTCTGTTCATTGTCTTCCAATCAACGCGTTTTACGGCAGAAGCGGTTTGCTCATGACCCATAAAAATATTTTCCGCCACAGAAAGATCGGGAAAGCAGGTAACATGCTGGTAAATCGCGGCAATCCCCAGAGCCTGGGCATCCGGCGGTGTCGTTATGGTTACCTTTTTTCCGTCTACAAGGATTTCTCCGCTGTCCGGGCTGTAAACGCCGGTGATGATCTTTATAAAGGTTGATTTACCGGCGCCGTTTTCTCCCATCAGCGCATGTATTTCGCCTGGTTTTAATTCATAGTGAACATCGCTTAAGGCTTTAACGCCCGGAAAGGTCTTTGATATATTCTTCAGTTCAAGAACAAAATTTGCCATGCATTACCTCTTTAACAAATCCGCACGACAGGAATCCCCAGCAGTTTCCCCAGCTTTTCCAGTTTGCCTGCCAGATAACCAACACCAATGGCGCTGTGATGGGCAGGACCTGCTTTGGACCAGCGGTTTACAAATTCCTTTGCCCCAATACCAAATCGGTACCGGCTGTTGGTATTTCCAATCTGCAATACCGGTCCCGGCACCGACTGACCTTCGGCACAGAGAAAGGAAGTAGAACCGCCCTTTCCCTGAACAACTGCCAATAAAGTTACAGGCCCGTTCTTTACACTCATTTGAATTGAAAGGCCTTTCCCAGGTTTGCCGTGGTAAACAGGCAGAGGTACAAGAGCAACTTTTCCTTCGGCAATGGCCGCATGAGCCGGGCCGTCGTGCCCCCACAATACTACATCGTCGTTAAAATCCATTGCATAGAATTCGGAAAAAGAGCCGCCGGCTCCCATGATGTCCATGATTTTCATGGCCACAACATTTTTTACTTCACATTCACCGGCTACAGGCACTTCGTGAGCCGTAAGCAGGGTGTTACCTGCAATTACCGAGCTGACGATGTTTTCATGATCGTTCCCCGCCCAGCCTTCGTAATAATAAGCCATTGCACCAAGCCGTTTCTTTTCAACAAGTGCATCCAAAGCACAGGAAGTCAGAGCGGCCCTGACCAGTTCAGTTTCTTCACATTCAGGGGAAACGGCAAATTCTTTTTCAAATTGCTGCCGTTTTTCTTTGATGTGCTGAGCGCTTATTTCATCCCGCAGAGATTTAAGTTCATCAATTTCCAGAAGTTCAAAGTGATTTCCAAAAACGGCGGCAAGGCGGGTTACATCGGTATAAACATCAAGCATACCGCAGTAATAGTGACCCAGAATGCCGATTCGTGTATCCCTTAGTTTGGCTTTTGTGTGTATAGCGGCACACCAGTCATCAATTTCCTTCCAGGCTTCTTCGTCCTGGAGCCAGCCGGTTACTATATCATAATTAAGATCTGCATTGTTAAACACATTGGCAATTTCGGGAACACAACAGGCCTGACAATGGGCAAGCCATTCACCGGTCATTTTTCCCCGGTCGCCCAATGTATTAAAACTGCCGTAATCAATAGCCGGAACAGGCTGAAGGTTTAAAACAATTACCGGGACTTTAAGGTTTTGAGCCACCGGAAGAACCGTGTGGGAAAGCGCATAGGTGGAGATATATAGAAAAACAGCCTCTGCCTTTTTTTCCGCAAAAAGAGCGGCTGCTTCGCGTGCTTTATCGGGATTGTCTACAAGACCTGCGTCGATTATTTCCAGTCCGGATTTTTCAAGCTTTCCGGCGATGATCTTTTGATAGCCTTTAAGCCGGTCCAAAAGGCCGTCGAACTGACCCCAATAAGTGTCTAGCCCAATCCCGAATAAGCCAATCCTGTACTGTGACATGGTTTTAATTTTCCATCGAAAAAGCAGTTTTCGTAAATGGACAATTCTCCTAATCACATGGAAAAAACAAATAACTTTCATGGACTTTTCTCTTGCGGGGATGGACAAAACATGCAATACTGTTTTATTATGGAGAAGACCGGGCAGCCGGAAAACGCCAGTACAGGTGAAGGCGACTGGGGGTTTTGGCATTATCTTCCGTACAGTAAAGAAGACGAAAGGCTGGGCATGGTTTGTACCACGGCCGGCAGCCAAAACATTGCTCCGGGTACGGTTTATCCGCCTGTAAAAGAAAAGCATCCTGCTCCATTCCGTCCTGTGGCCGAAGGAAGAGTACTCCCCGAATATCAGATAATTTATATAACAGAAGGAAACGGGATTTTTTGTTCCGCGGGCAAAACCCGGGATGTAATCCCCGGCTCCATGTTTTTGATTCTTCCGGGACTGAAACATTTTTATTATCCAAAAAAGGAAACAGGCTGGCAGGAATATTGGGTGGGTTTTAAGGGAAGCTTTTTTAACCGTCTTGCCAAACAGGGACTGCTTTCGGAAGACAGATCATTTTTTAATATTGGCCAAAACGATTACTTTACTGCGATTTTTAAAAAAATTTTTGATGAGGTCAAATTCCAAAAACCGCTTTACCAGATGAAGGCCTGTTCCGCCGTACTTACCCTTATTACAGAAATGCTCTCACGTTCCAGACGTCAGGAACAACCGGATTTCTACCAGCAAACAGTAGAAAAAGCAAAATACCTAATGGAAAAAAACATAGCCGGAGATATCAATATACCGGGTATCGCTGCTCAAATCGGAATCAGTACTTCCCGGCTGAATGAAGTTTTTAAACAATTCAGTTCTATGACTCCGTATCAATACTTTATCCAGCTTAAGATCCACAAAGCCGAAGAAATCCTCAGCGAAGAAAACATCTCCGTTAAAGAAGCAGCATGGCGCATGGGTTTTGAAGACCAGTACTATTTTTCCAGGCTTTTTAAACATAAGACAGGGATTGCCCCTTCCGACTGGAAAAAATATTCAACTCAGTAAAAAACACGTATTGACAGTTTTCCATATCTTCAGGATATTGATATATACCAAGATAAGCGGAGGTTTTGTGGCCAAAGAAGAAGCAATAGAAGTAGAAGGAGTGGTTAAGGAAGCGCTTCCGAATACCATGTTCAGGATCGAACTGGACAACCAGAACGGACATTTGATCCTGGCCCATCTTTCGGGCAAAATGCGAAAGCATTATATCCGCATTGTCCCCGGCGACCGTGTCCGTATCGCCCTTTCTCCCTACGACTTGAACCGGGGCCGCATTATTTACCGGGAACGGTAATGTTTTGTTTACTGAACATTAGGCCGGCTTTCTTTTAATAATACCCAGCTTGATCCCTCTCCGCCCAAACGGCCGTCGCTGTAGCCGCTTTCTCCGGCAAAAGGACAGCGTTCGATAAAATTCCTGACTGTTTTTTTAAGTATTCCCGTATCCTCCGCCCTTTCGGGGGTTTTGGTTTCGGCGGAATGGTTCCCCTTGCCATGAATAACCAGTACTTTTTCCAGACCCTTGTTTTTGGCATCATTAAAAAAAACAGTAAGAGCATCCCAGGCTTCGTCCCGGGTAAGGCCGTGAAGGTCGATCGTTGCCTCGGGGCTTTTTCTCAGCAGCCTTTTACGCCTGGCAGCGGATATACGTTTACCAGAAAATCCAACGGTTAAAAGGGGAGAATAAGCAGAATCCTCTGCTTTTGCATCTTTATCATAAACAGAACCGGCTTGTTTATCCCATTGATCAAGTATTTTTCCAAAATCCATCTTGTTACAACAAACAAAGAACGTGTATGGTTACAGTATGATCAACCCACTTGCAACCGAATTAAACGAAATACTGGACGCCGGCATTGTAGGCCCATTTTTATCATCCTTGGGACGGCGCCTTTTTTTCCCCCGCGGAATAATAGCACAATCTGCAGAAGCAAAAAAAACCGCCAAAATAAACGCCACACTGGGCATGGCATTTAAGGGAGGAAAACCTCTTGCGCTTTCTCCCCTGCTCAGCCAATTACCGGGCCTGACCCCCGAAGAATTGGTGGTTTATGCCCCCACCGCCGGAATTGAATCATTCCGTAAAGCCTGGAAAGCTTCGTTAATAAAGAAGACCCCTTCCCTGAAGGATGAAGATTTTTCCCTGCCTGTGGTTGTTCCGGGGATCACAGCGGGAATTTCCTATATAGCCGACCTTTTTCTGGACGAAGGCCAGGTGATGCTTGCCGCCGATCCGTCCTGGGACAATTACAACCTGATTTTTACAGAACGCCGGGGAGCGGAGCTTAAAGGCATTTCTCTTTTCAGTGATGCAGGCGGACTCAACCTGGCGGCATTTGAAAAGGCTCTTAAAACCGAAGCTGCTGCCGGCAAAGCCGGCACGGCTGCCGGTATGGTGCGAATAATCCTGAACTTTCCGCAAAATCCTTCGGGCTATACTCCTCTTAAAACCGAAGCGGACGCCCTTGTTGCCATGATTAAGGAATGTGCGGAAAGCGGCGCATCGGTACTGGTAATTTGTGATGATGCCTATTTTGGCCTCTTTTACGAAGAAAATATAATCAAGGAATCCCTCTTTGGCCGTTTTGCGCATCTCCACGAAAAGGTACTTGCGGTTAAAATAGACGGCCCCACCAAAGAAGACTATGTCTGGGGTTTGCGGACTGCATTTATCAGCTTTGGTTCCAGGGGACTTAACGAAAGCGCCTATGCCGCACTGGAAAAAAAATGTATGGGAATTATACGTTCTTCCGTTTCCTGCACCAATACACCGGCGCAAAACCTTGCGCTAAAAACCTGGGAAAACCCGGCAACTGAAGCAGAAAAAAAAGTTTTCTTCGATTTGCTTTACAGCCGCTACAGAACAGTCAAACAGTTTATTACGGAAAACACTGCGCCGCCCAGTCTGGAACCGCTCCCGTTTAACTCAGGCTATTTTATGAGTTTCCGCTGTAAAGAAAACGGCAAACCGGGCGGAGCGGAAAAACTCCGCCAAAACCTGTTAAAAAAAGGAATTGGAACCATAGCCCTGGGAGACGAATACCTTCGGGTTACCTTTGCCGCCATCGAAGAAGAAGAAATTACCTTTGTTTACAGGACAATTTACGAAACAGCGGCAGAAATGGGATAAAAGTGCGATTTAGTCAGGAATTGCACAACTTGATTTATGCAGAAATGTCGAAAAGCATACCTGCGGGAACCTGGGGGGCGGGAGTATAGGGCATTACGTTGTTGGCAGCCGTGGCAGCCTTGATTTGGCCTTCATATTTGCTGATCAACGCATCAATTTGTTCGTTGGAAAGGTCTTTTGTATTAAGCGTGGGCTGTTTTTTTATCTGGTGCAGCTGCTCAATCAGTACATCGAGGATTTTTAGCTTGGTAACAGCTACTCCATTGGTTCCTTCCGGAGCAGGAACGCCGCCAACATGCTTAAATTGTGAGTAAATATAGCTGCCCGGATTAACAGGAAGGGACATCCTGCCCGAACTGGAGCTAGAAAAGGCATAACCAAGGTTTGGAAACGCTGTAACACCCGATATTCTCATCACATTATCCTCATTTTATTATCGGCATCCGGTTTATCAAGTTAAGGTTTTGCAATGCGAATAAAAACCACAATTTACCGAACTGAACGCATCAAGTTTCCTATACCGTAAAGATAAAGGTTATCAATGAAGCACATTCCGAACCATTTTACCCCACATAAAGGGGAATCTGCCCTGAGCGGGGACGCCGGTCGTGGCTGCCGTTTACGCATGCTTTGGCATGGCTGCTGTTGTTGCACGCCGAAAGTCCCCGTCAGGTCAGGCTTCCCCTCCTGTGGGGCAAGCATGTTCACGTATATGCTTCATAAGCAACCACCTACCTATGTTGTAACATAAAATTCGATATGTTCAGTTCGTTACGTTAAGGTTTTTCCGATGGATGTAAACGGTAATTTGCTGCTAAGCATCTGTCATACCATGAGCCGAAATAATGCTGGAAAAGGGCTGAAAACACTTAGATGCAGTACTTTTTTGATAGGTAATTAAAGCGCTGCCCACAGCCAGTGCACGGGAGCGCAGTTAGGGGCACAATAATTTTATCTCTGCTGAACTGAACACATCGGGGATAATGTTGCCACATAGGTGGGGGGAAGGTTAGCCATGAAGACCATTCGGCGAGGTGAAGAAGATGCCACACCAAAGTGTGCGTCGACGACAGCCTCGACCGCCATGGTCTGAATGGGTGTTCTTCCCCCCACCGATATGGAAAGATTGATGTGTTCAGTTCGCTAAATTAAAGTTTTATTTACATAAATAGTGCTTGTAAAACTCTTATTTTGGTTTATAATGGATATAATGCAAGTTTCGGATGCTTCCATAATCAGACTTATTGAACGAATAGGTGAACATTACAGGAGTAATATTTCCAACCGGTTTATCAGGCCCGCCCTGCTTCAGCTTCCCTTTGACAATCAATCCTGGGACCTGATGGAAGACCTTACCGAAAAGCCTCCAACCCAGGCTATTCACCTGGATGAATTGTACCGTGAAGTCGTAGCCGCCGCTCATTTCGTATCGGTAGTAAGGCGGGAACTGCCATCTATACGCAGCCGGGTGGGCAGATCAGACCCTTCTTCATCGGATAGGGTGCTTAGAGAAATGGCAGTAAATAATTTTGCCTCAAACCTGCAGGTCTTTGCCGATTTGGTAAACGAACTATTTGTCAAACTCGTCGATCTTGATAAAGCCAATGCAAAGGGACATATGCCCCTTCATGTCAAAATGCCGGAACTTGCCAATATTGGCCGCCTTCTGGTTGGCGGTTAAGGCTTTAACATAATCCGGTACTCCGTTATACTGACAATATGCGATCCACTGTTGCTGTTCTGGGTGCGGGGGCATGGGGAACTGCCGTAGCCAAAGCTATTGCCGAAAAAGGCCATGAAGTTTCCATTTGGTGTTATGAAAAAGATACCGCTGACGAGATAAATAAACACCATACAAATAATCGTTTTTTGCCGGGGATTACACTACCGGAAACCCTTAAAGCGCTTACCGGAATGAGTGAAACGGTATCAGACAGAGAATTTCTGATTCTGGCGGTGCCGTCTCTTTTTTTATTACACACTGTAAAACAGCTTTTAGCGGTACATTCGATACGGGAAGGACATACTGCTATAGCGGTAATCACTAAAGGTTTCCTGGAAACATCAAGCGGCCCTGCATTGATTTTGGATACTCTGGAAGATTACCTTCCCGGTTTTTACCGGAAGTCTCTTGTATATATAGCCGGTCCCAGCCATGCGGAAGAAGTCGCCCGCGGTAAAATAACCGGTCTTATCTCGGCCAGCCAGAACCCCAAAAATGCCATTCGTTTCAGGTACCTTTTAAAAAGCCGCCGTCTTTTGGTTTTTGCATCGCTTGATGTCCGCGGCGTTCAGGTTGCGGCGGCGGCAAAGAATGTAATCGCCATTGCCTTTGGAATTATGGACGCCATAAAAACAGGATCATACGATGAAGAAGAAATGTTCGGAGACAACACCGAATCGCTGCTTCTTGCGGCAGGACTCAACGAGATACTGATCCTTGGCACAGCTATGGGATCCACTCATAGTGAAACCTTTTCTTCTATTTCCGGAGTGGGAGATTTGGACGTAACCTGCCGTTCGATCTTTGGCAGAAACCGGCGTTTTGGCCGGGAGATTGTCGAAAAAAATATTTTGGACTCTTTTAAGGATCTGGATGATTTGCTTTCCCGTATCGGAGAAATCGGCTATCTTCCCGAAGGAGCGGCAGCTGCAAAATACATAAAAATACTTTCAGAAAAACTCAAGCTTAAGATGCCAATCTCAACAGGGTTGTATCAAATTTTAAACAAGGAAATAAAGCCGCTGGAATTCTTGCAGAGTTTTCTTAAGAACCTGGAGTAAATACTCTTGTCAGTTTTAATAGAACTTCCATAAAATGAAACAATATTTTTTCCACGCCGATTTTTCCCGCATACCAATATGTAGTCGGTGTAAATAATGAATGATTTACTAATATTTATCAAGAATTTCGTGAATTCCTTCCACAATAGTTAAGTCAATTTGCCTTTTAATTTCAATTTTCATAGCTTTTGGCAATTTGGGGTAAGAAATCTCAACTTCGCCCATACTATGCTTTATTTCTGTTCGGTCAATAAATAAATGGTAAGGCTTTATTCGCAGAATTTCGGCAATTCTCTCTATTACATCCATAGAAGGGAACTTCCGCCCTACTTCAATTTCCCCAATATAACTGTGTGCTATATTGCAGTATTCAGCTAGCTTCATCTGAGAAAGTCCTTCTTTTTTTCGGAATTCTTTCAAATTTCTGATAAAAATGTGCTTTAGCTTCATTTTTTTCATGCTAATAGCCTTGATATTGGCCATTCAATTAGCCCTAAGTGGGAAAATATAATTGACAATAACATCTGTAAGTGGTTAAAATTATAGTAGAAATCTTTCCTTTGAAGCATTAATTTTTAATTTTCTCAGTTTTGGATATTGCCAGTGAAGGAGAAAGGTAAATGAAACTCAAAATTAAATTGAGTCTTTTGGTGATCGCCATTGTTACGGTGATTGTAATCGGGATCGCTGTGCTGCTCTTGCGCGAGGCAACTAACATTAGCCTGTCATCGAATAGAAAGAGCATTAATCATGTTATCGACCATCAGGTCGAATACTGGAAGGCGCGAACAGACGGCCATTTACGAGCACTGCGTACGATTGCCGACATAATGGCCGATTATGACGATGTTCCTGTCAGAGAAAGGCGTGACCGTTTTGACAGTATGCTCTTGAGCGCGCTTGATTCAAATTCCGCATGGACTCTTACATATACCGTATGGAAACCCAACGCCCTTGATAATATGGACGCACAATATATAGGAAGGTCAGGCTCCACCACATCAGGGCAGTACGCCATGACCTACACCAGAGAATCCGGCACATTGCAAAGCCGCGCCGCTACCGATGTTCAGGCTACTATGGATCGGCTTGCTGGTCCCAATGCGAAAAGAGATCGTGTAGATAATCCCATACTCAGAACTATAGAAGGAAAGGAAACATATGTATTCATAATGACGGTTCCAATAATTAATAAACGTACCAATGAGGTAGTGGGAATTGTTGGGTGCCTATTATCTATCAATGGGATACAACCTACGGTAATGCAGACATTGACCAATAATGACGAAATAACGGCTATGGTAATTTACTCAGGTAACGGGTTTATCATGGGACATTCGATTCCTGACCGTTTATTTAAAATGATGACCGATGTAGATACGATATACGGTAATCGTATGCAGGAAGCCGATAATGCCATTCGGGATGGAACGAAATTTGAAGCCAGAGAATATTCCGCCGCTCTTCGGACAAACCTTGAATTTAAGCTGGTTCCTATTCCGCAGGGTAATTCAGAATCAACATGGTCATTGATGATAGCAACTGCGGAAAATGTTATTATGAAAGAAGTAAATGACATAACCAGATTTACCATAATAATAGCAGCCATAGCCATTTTCGCAGGAGCGGCAATTGTCTACCTTTCTTTGCACTATACAACGAAACCAATCGTCAGAGTAGTGGAAACTCTTAAAGACATCTCCGAAGGCGAAGGCGATCTGACAAAACGGATAACTACCAGTTCCAATGATGAAATAGGCGACCTCTCCCATTACTTCAATAAGACCCTGGAAAAAATCAAAAATCTTGTTCTGAGCATCAAAAAAGAAACGGTCAATTTATCTAACATCGGCAATGATCTTGCCAGTAACATGAACGAAACCGCCGCCGCTGTAAATGAGATAACTGCAAATATTCAGAGCATAAAAGGACGCATATTAAACCAAAGCGCCAGCGTTACCGAAACACATGCGACAATGGAGCAAGTGGTAGTCAACATAAACAAACTAGATGGATTGGTAGAAAATCAATCTACAAATGTAGCCCGCGCTTCTTCCGCTATTGAGGAAATGGTTGCCAATATAAAGTCGGTTACCACAACGCTTGCCAACAATGCGACAAATGTTCAGACTTTGCGGGAAGCGTCCGAAGTGGGGCGTGCCGGATTAGAGGAAGTGGCAGGAGACATACAGGAAATTTCCAAGGAATCCGAAGGGCTTATGGAAATTAACTCCGTTATGCAAAATATCGCCAGCCAGACAAATCTGTTATCGATGAATGCCGCCATTGAAGCCGCCCATGCGGGAGAAGCGGGGAAGGGCTTTGCCGTTGTTGCCGACGAAATCCGCAAACTGGCGGAAAGTTCCAGCGAACAATCAAAAACCATCGGTAACGTTTTGAAAAAAATAAAAGGATCGATCGACAAAATAAATTATTCAACTGAAAATGTACTCACCAAATTTGGAGCAATCGACTCAGGCGTCAAGGTAGTATCGGATCAGGAAGACCATATACGCAATGCTATGGAAGAACAGGGAGAGGGGAGTAAACAAATCCTTGATGGGGTTAGCCAAGTTAATGAAATAACCCGTCAGGTAAAATTGGGCTCTCATGAAATGCTTGAAGGTTCTACTGAGGTCATTCGTGAAAGCACGGAACTTGACAAAGCAACACAGGAGATTTCTTCCGGAATAAACGAAATGGCAAGCGGTGCAGAACAAATGAATGTATCGGTACACCACGTTAACGAGTTAAGTGGAAAAACCCGCGAAGGCATTGAAACCTTAATAAGAGAAGTTTCAAGGTTTAAGGTTGAATAAAACTGTACACCCAAAAGGTCAGTATCATGATTAAGGGTAGTCAATGAAGACGATTTTCAATGACCACAATAGAATGTGAGTATCAACTAAATAATTCATAAGTTTATTAATTCTTCATCGGTCATTGAAAAATCTTCAGCAAACTTTACTGATATTTTTCCTTCCAGTGAACCTAATTGTCTTTTCCGGCTCTTTTTCCATTTTTTGTAGGGAATTATTACAGCAATAGTTTCTTTCTTCTTACCATATGTTATGGCAACCTCATTTCCAGCCTCAATATCTTTTAAAATAGACGAAAAATGGGTTTTAGCCTCTGCCGATTGCAGCGTTTTCATAATATTATTATATTATATCCGGTCAAGTTGGTCAAATAAAGAGCAATGGAGATTTGCTTGATCCCGAATATTATTGCGTTATTTCTGCTTACCGTACTGATCCTAAAACCAATCCCATAATAATGCCTCCCTGGGCTATGATGTAGGGAATCATGGTAATAACGTTGAAGTGTTTGGGTTTGCCGTGGAAAAGAAGATACGCCATAAAGGTATCGGAAAAAAGGTAAACTACGCTTGCCGCAAAGATAAGGATCCCTGCAAAGCCCGGCCGGGCAAGCATAAGCTGGAAAGCGGATATACTCATCAGAATAATAACAACGGCATAGGCGGTAACCGGAATCTTCATCGGCGGATCGGCATTCAGCAGTTTCAGCATGGCCAGTCCCAGGGGAATAGCGATGACCACGGAAATGATCAACGCCATGTTATTGACGCTTCCCGCCAAAGTAAGAAAAGCGACGCTGTAAAAAATATGGCTTACCAGAAACGCTGCCAGTCCTAATCTGAAAAAGAGCGGTTTATCCTTATTGATAAGGAAGATGTCGCCTGCCCAGCTGAAGACAAGGGCGGCAATAACCAGGACAAGAATTTGCTCCGCTCCAAAAAAGTAAAAAACAAGCAGCGCCGGCATAAGGCAGCATTTTGTGATTTTCCGCAAGCCTTCTTTAAAGTAAAAGGCGCTTACCAGATTAACGATTCCGGTTAGACAGTAAATTCCAAAGGTTATCATGGTAATAGTATAAACGAAAAAACTTATTTTGGAAACTTCCGAAAAACACCTCCTTTTTGAAAAAATGCTTGACATTTTTATGTAAAAATGATTGGATTACCTAATGCTTTTGAATTTTGTTTCTGACCGTTACTGTTACTCCTATCTTAGCCCCTCGTTCTGAGGGGCCATAATCCACCATTAATTTTCCTCCGGCATAATTTTGCCAGAAAACCATTTTTTACAAGGAGATCGATATGCCTAATCTTAAATTCTTTTCCGGAGAAAGTATTCCATTGGAGATGCACAAAGTACGCATGGTTCAGAAGATAAATCTGCATCCGGTGGAAAAACGTATGCACTGTATGAGCGAAGCGGGGTTTAACACATTCCTGCTGAAAAACCTGGATATTTTCCTTGATATGCTTACCGACAGCGGTGTTAATGCCATGAGCGAAAAACAGTATGCCGCCATGTTACAGGCGGATGACAGTTATGCCGGCTCGGAAACTTTTTTCCGCCTGGAGAAAGTTCTGCAGGACATATTCGGAATGAAGCATTTTCTTCCCGCACATCAGGGCCGCGCCTGTGAACACATCATTGCACAAACCATCGTAAAGCCGGGATCGGTTGCGCTGATGAACTATCACTTTACAACAACCAAGGCGCACGTTTCACTTATGGGCGGCACAGTCGAAGAACTGATCAATGATGAAGGGCTCAAGATACAGAGCAGCAATCTGTTCAAGGGTGACATGGACATCTGCAAGCTGACCGAAGCTGTCAAGCGGCTTGGAAAAGAAAAAATCAGTTTTGTACGCATCGAGGCGGGAACCAACCTTGTCGGCGGACAGCCGGTATCCATGACCAACCTGCGCGAAGTATCCCGGATTTGCCGCAACGAGGGTATCAAGTTAATTTACGATGCAAGCCTTTTAACCGACAACCTGTATTTTATCAAGATACGCGATCCGGAATTCAAGGATGCCGACATCAAAGACATAACACGCGAAATAGCTTCGCTTACGGACATTATTTATTTTTCATCGCGCAAGCTGGGCGCTGCCCGCGGCGGCGGCATCCTTACTTCCGATGAGGAACTGTTTGTTAAAATGCGCGAAATGGTGCCGCTCTACGAAGGCTTTCTTACATACGGCGGTATGTCGGTGCGCGAGATGGAAGCAATGGCGGTTGGCTTACAGGAATCTATGGACATGGATGTGATCAGCCAGACGCCGATTTTTGTAGAGGCTCTCTGCAACGAACTCCAAACAAAGGGAATTCCCGTTGTAACGCCGCCCGGCGGCCTTGGCTGTCATATAGACGCCACTGAGTTCTGTTCCCACATACCGCAGACCCAATACCGGGCCGGTGCGCTGGCATCGGCTGTGTTTATTGCAGGCGGCATACGGGGTATGGAACGCGGCACGATGAGCGAACAGCGCAACGAAGACGGCAGTGAACGCCTGGCGGAAATGGAACTGTTGCGGCTTGCATTCCCCAAACGCGTGTTCACATTGTCGCAGGTTAAATACGTAGCCGATCGTATAGCGTGGCTTTTCAAAAACCGTAATCTTATCGGCGGGCTGGAATTTGTTGAGGAGCCCAAAGTGTTGCGTTTCTTCTTTGGCCGTTTAAAGCCGGTGGGAAACTGGCCGGATATGCTGGTTCAGCAATTCCGCAAGGATTTCGGCGATAGTTTGTAGTATTTATACAAACGGAGAACAGCTATCCGTAAGGGAAATAATACGCAAGGATATGAGTAAAGAAAAACGCTTGTTAAAAGAGCCTTACTTTACTGCGTCAATAATTTTCCGTATTACCCGGTCGGCATCTGCATAATCCGCCTGGCAGGTGCCTACCTGGACATGACCGCCGCCGCCGTAACTCAGCATCAGACTTCCCACATTAACATGAGCGGTTTGATTAATGATGCTGTAACCAACGGTAATTGCAACATTTTGCTTGTTTTTACCGTCTACAACCCACACGGATATATTCTGTTCGGGAAAAAGCGTATAGATTAAAAAACGGTTGCCCGCATTAATTGTTTCTACCCCGCGGAGATCCACTACGATGGCATTGTCTTCGGCTTTGGCGTATTTTTTAATCATCTCCTTAAAAGCTTCCGCCTGTTCCTCGTATACTTCAATCCGTTCTTTTATATCGCTCATGGCAAGAATTTCGTCAATGGGTTTGCTCATACAGGCTTTGACAAGAATTTTCATTAACTCGTAATTGCTGATGGTAAAATCCCGAAAACGGCCGAGGCCGGTTCTTGGGTCCATAATAAAGCCCAGGAGTATCCAGCCTGTCGGGTTCAGTATTTCTTCTTTTGTTAGCTCCCCCGAATCAACCCTGTCTACATAACTGAGCATTTCATCAAAACGGCTTAACTTGTTTTCCCCGTCATAGTAATCATAGATTACCCTTGCGCAACTGGGAGCAATCCGGGAAGAACCTTCAAAATATACGTCTTTCCCCAGCCGTTCGGACTCACTTGAATGGTGATCAAACCAAAGTTTACAGCCTTTTACATAGGGGATATTTACTAAAATATCATTGGAAGTAGCTTCCACAAGGCCGTCTTGTATATCCTTGGGATGTACAAATTTATAATCATCTATAATCCCCAGGTATTCAAGCAGGGCTCCGCAAGCAAGACCGTCAAAATCTGACCTAGTTAAAAGTCTCATTTTTACCTCCACAATAACAATACATAGTATAACAATAAAAAAGATTATTTGATATATTTATACCATGAATATTTTCAACAGGATATCAAAATCAGCCGGATTTTCGGAAAAATCAGCCAAAAGCAGAAAAATTTTATCTATATTCATCATTTTTCTTACCCTTATTATCGGCAGTGTTTTTGCAGATAATACACCTCTCTTTGTACTTCCTGTAACTTCTTTATACGGAGACCTTGGCGCTCCTGCGGATTCCCTCCCTGCCTGGGCGACACTGCGAACGGGAACCCTGGACAATGGATTGCGTTACTACATACTGGAAAACTCACTTCCGGGAGGCCGGGCTTACCTTACCGTGGCAGTTAATGCCGGCTCCATCCTGGAAAATGACGATGAACAGGGGCTTGCCCATTTTGTTGAACACATGGCTTTTAACGGAACACGGCGTTTTCCCGGAGCGGAACTGATTAATTACCTCCGTTCCCTGGGAATGCGTTTTGGCCCGGAGATAAATGCATATACGGGTTTTGAAGAAACGGTTTACGGCATAGAAACTCCTGTTGAACAGGACGAAAATGGCATAAAACGCATACCTGAGCGTGCTCTTGCCATTATTGACGACTGGACCTGGGCCGTTACTTTTAATCCCGATGATGTAGACAAAGAACGTTCCGTTATAATGGAAGAATACCGTACCCGTCTTGGCGCCCGGGAAAGGATAAGGCGGCAAATCCTGCCATTGATCTTCCGCGGTTCCCGCTTTGCAGACCGTCTTCCAATCGGACTGCCGGAAATAATCCAGGATGCCCCGGCAGAAAGGCTTATTGGTTTTTATCAACACTGGTACAGACCGGATAACATGGCTGTAATCCTTGTGGGTGATTTTAACGGAGAAGTTCTGGAAAAGGAATTGGCCGCTCATTTCAGCGCCCCGGTTCCGGAGACTCCCCTTTCCCGGCCGTACTTTGAACTGCCCGATCCGGAAAAGGGAGCGATTGTTACTGCCGTAGTTACAGACGAAGAACTGCCCGATTCGACTGTATACCTCTACTACAAACGCAGTCCCCAGGCCAGATCGGCAACCCTCGAAGCATACCGCGAATCTTTAATCGATTACCTGATAGAAATGATGCTGGATGACGAAGAACTGCCCGATTCGACTGTATACCTCTACTACAAACGCAGTCCCCAGGCCAGATCGGCAACCCTCGAAGCATACCGCGAATCTTTAATCGATTACCTGATAGAAATGATGCTGGATTTCCGTTATGAAGAAAATATTTCCGCCGGAGATACTCCCTATATGGCAGCCGGTTCCTGGAACAGCCGCTACGGGCAAAGTTCCCGGTACTATATTATGGCTGCAAATGCGAAAGCAGGGCGCAGCGGCGAAACACTGGAAGCGTTACTTTTGGAAAAAGAACGTCTTCTTCGTTACGGCTTTACCCGTTCAGAGCTGGAAAGGGCCAAAGGAGCGCTTCTTTCCGATATGGAAAGGATAGCCGCCGAAAAAGACAGACGGGAATCGGAACAATACCTTAATGAACTGACTGCCGATTTTTTGCGTGAACAGTATGCATTGGACCCGGAATGGGAACTCTATGCGGTAAAACAGCTCCTTCCGGGCATCAGGCTGGGAATGATTAACTCGACAGTACGATCGTATTATGCAGAAGATGATCTCCTGGCAATTATCACAGCCCCGGAAACTGAAGCTGCAAAACTTCCCAACGAAGCAGCCATTATCAGCATGGTCAAAGAAAGCCGTGATGCTGATATAACACCGCCGAAAGAACGAGTTGTTGTTTCCGGTTTTTTAAGCGAAGTTGCCGTACCCGGTTCAATTATCAGCGTTAGTAAAGATGAATCGGGAGCAGAGGTCTGGGAATTAAGCAACGGAATGCGACTTATCCTTGTTGCTACCGCCAATAAAAATAACGAATTGGATTTTTATGCTCTGGCCCGCGGCGGTACGGTAAGCGCCGTACTCCCGGACGGCGAAGCAATACTTGACGGATTTGACTTTTCGCAGGAAGAGGCGCTTCATTCCGCGAAATTAGCCGCTGAAATACAAAGCGCTTCCGGCCTTGCAGCCCTTTCCAAACCGGAATTGATGGACTTCCTTTCCGATAAACAGCTTTCACTGTCGTTCTGGACCGGTACACATACACGCGGTCTTCGGGGATCATCCTCGTTAAAGGATCTTCCTTATTTATTTCAATTGCTTTACGGTTCGTTTACCCAGCCTCGTATCGATCAAAACGGACTGGCTTTGGTACTGGATTATCACAGAACCAGACTGCTCCAGGAAGGAGACAGTCCGGAAATATTCTTCTCTAAAGAACTGTCCCGGCTGATGTATTCCAATCATCCGTTGTTTATGCCCCTGGAACTTGCGGATTTGGATTCTGTAAGCGAAAAAGCAGCCCTGGCCTTTTTAAATCTGGCTCTGAATCCTGCAGATTTTACACTTGTTCTTGCAGGCAGTCTGGGGGACAGGGAAGAACTTCAGGAACTGACAGAAATGTATTTGGCTGCCATTCCGAATAACGGCCTGCCGCGATGGAACAGCTGGACTAATCCGAATATACAGCGGCCCGGGATGACCGAAAAAATCATATATAAAGGAAAGGAAGAAAAATGCATTGTTTACATGGGCTATTTTGTTTCCAAAACCTGGACCGAAGCGGATAATGCTGCTGTTCTGGTACTGAATGATTATCTGGACATTGTCTTAACAGACGAGATACGTGAAAAATTGGGCGGGGTATATTCTATTTATGCCGGAGCATCTTTTAGTCCGGCGCCTGTCGGGGAGCTGTCTCTGGAAATCTACTTTATCTGCGATCCCGGGCGGCAGGAAGAACTCAGGAAAGCGGTAAAAGAACAACTCGCATTCCTGTCACGAGCGGCAGATGAAGAAACTCTTGCCAAATCCCGGGAAGCGCTTGTTAAGAGCTTTGAACGGGGGATGGAAAACAACGGATTTGTAGCACGGAATCTGGCGAATTTTACCGTTATTACCAGTACACCCTTGTCCCATCTGGCAGAACGACCCGGTCTTTACAGCTCGGTAACAGCGGCAGAACTTAGCATTCTGACAGCAGAATTACTTACAGGAGGGCCGGTAGAATTAGTGTTATTGCCTGAATCTACCGATAAATAGAAAATGAGTACATTAGGTATTGTCAATTCAGACCCGGAAATTAAAAAATCGGCGGAATATGTCTTTCAGCAGATTCCAAATCATAATTATGATCTGGTCTTCCTGTCAGAGGATGAAGAAATTCTTGAATTCTTTAATTATGCCCTGCCGGAACTGGTTGTAATCAACTTTTCGGATCCCAAAATCAATACAGAGGGCATTATCGAACATATTAAAGACGATAAATGGATATTGAACTTCGGGATTATCGGTCTTTATTCCCATGAAACGGATACGGAAGAAGCTCTTATTAAAAAATATAAATCCATTAATATACTTACCCTTCTGGATAACTACAGATTTAAAACACATCTTGTAAAGAGCATTCAGATAATTGAGCAGAACTACCAGATTATATTTCACCGGGAATTTACCAAAACACTTCTGGAAGGGGCTTCCGGCAGTTTTACCATACACAATGATCTTCTGGCAGTGCCTCTTTATTCGGGTATTGGCGCAACAATCCTTGTGCAAAGAGGGCTTATTAATCCGGACAGCAAAATGCACCTTCAACTGGCTCTGGCTGAGCTTATTGTTAATGCCATCGAACATGGAAACTGCGGCATCTCCTATGACGAAAAAACCAGGGCTTTGGAGGAAGGAATTTCCGCCATCGACCTAATCGCTGAAAAATGCAAAAATCCTGAAGTAGCGGCAAAAAAAGTAACATTTAATTGGGAGATTAATCAGGATAAGTCATTCTTTATTATCAAGGACGAAGGAAAAGGTTTTGATGTAAAAGCTCATCTGGAAAAAGTAGCCAAACAGGACGAGTATAGTCTTCATGGCCGGGGTATCAGGATGGCTGCAAGCCTCTTTCATGAATTAAAATACAATGCCACAGGGAACCAGGTTGCCCTGATTGTAAAGCACGATATTTCGGTGGAACACGAAGTACCGGTTGGTTTCTCCCGGGAACAGATAGTTATTGTTAAAAAAGGCGATGTTGTCCTCCGGGAAGGAGAACCCAGTGATTACCTGTACTATATTTCTTCCGGTACATTTGAAGTTCTCCACAATAACCAGCCTGTGGGCACCCTTTCGCCCCAGGATATCTTTATGGGAGAAATGTCCTTCCTTCTTAACCAGCGGCGCTCTGCTACAATCAAGGCAACAAGTCAGGGAAAACTTATTCTCCTGACACAAAAAACTTTTATTAATGTAATACGGGAGTATCCTCATTACGGCATATTCCTTTCCAAACTGATAGCAAAACGCCTGGTACGGAGCAACGAACAAACCGCAGCTCAGCAAAGTAAATAGAGCTTGCTCCAAATCAATACATTTTTACTCTTTTCTTGAAGGAAAATTATCACTTTTTTTAAACATTGTTGAATTCTACTTGACAAAATGGTTTTTCCTCGGTATGTTTCTCTATAGAGAAACATTTCTATGTATAGAAACGCCGGCAATTTAGACTGTCCTCTGGATGGTACGGAAATTGCCAAAAATTTTTTAAGGAGGCAAAAAATGGCCCACACGATTCCTACCCGTATTTACCTGAACGAAGATGAGATGCCCAAGTTTTGGTACAACCTGCGGGCCGATATGAAGGAAAAACACGATCCTATTCTGCATCCGGGAACCTTGCAACCGGTTACTGCATCGGATATGGAGGCAATTTTCTGCAAAGAACTGGTTAGGCAGGAACTGGATGACAGCACAAAGATGGTTCCAATACCGGATAAGCTTCTGGACTTTTACCGGGCATTCCGGCCTTCGGCGCTTATCCGGGCATATTACCTGGAAAAAGAGCTGGGAACACCGGCGGAGATTTATTACAAGTTTGAAGGAACAAATACTTCAGGCAGCCACAAGCTGAACTCGGCAGGACCCCAGGCGTACTATGCAAAAGAAGAAGGGCTGGAGACACTCACTACCGAAACCGGCGCCGGTCAGTGGGGGACAGCTATGGCAATGGCCTGCGGTTTTTACGGCCTTGACCTTACGGTATACATGGTAAAAGTGAGTTCTGAACAGAAGCCCTACCGCAAAGCGGTGATGGAAACTTACGGCGCAAAGGTTGTTCCTTCGCCGTCAGATACTACGGATTCGGGAAGAAAGATCCTCGAAATTAATCCGAATACAGGAGGTTCCCTGGGCTGCGCCATTTCCGAAGCGGTAGAAATGGCCGTTAAAACGGACAAGTGCCGTTATGTGCTGGGGAGCGTCCTTGACCATGTACTGCTCCATCAATCGGTTATTGGGCTTGAGACAAAGGCTGCAATGGATAAGTACGGAATAAAACCTGACATTATCATTGGTTGTGCAGGGGGCGGTTCAAATCTTGGCGGACTTATTGCTCCTTTTATGGGAGAAAAGCTTAACGGCAAATCCGATACTCGCTTTATTGCTGTAGAGCCTGCATCATGTCCGTCTCTTTCCCGCGGACGCTATGTGTACGATTTCGGCGATACTGCCAAAACAACGCCGCTTTTACGCATGTATACATTGGGGAACGGTTTTATTCCGTCTGCCAACCATGCGGGAGGGCTGCGTTATCACGGTATGAGCCCGATACTGAGCAAGCTCTACCATGACGGTTATATAGAAGCCCGCTCGGAAGTTCAGACCGATGTTTTTGATGCGTCAATCCGTTTTATGAAAACCGAAGGAATACTTGCTGCACCGGAATCATCACATGCGATCAAAGCTGCCATTGATGAAGCGCTGGAATGCAAAAAGACCGGGGAGAAAAAGGTTATTCTATTCGGACTTAGCGGTACCGGCTATTTTGATCTTTCTGCATATATGCAGTACAACGTAAAAACCCTTTCCGACACAATTCCCAGCGACGAGGATTTGGCAAAAGGTTTTGCAACAATACCGGATATTCCACCGAACGAACGGAAGTGAGTGAAGGTTCCCCTCTGGATATTCCACCGAACGAACGGAAGTGAGTGAAGGTTCCCCTCTGGATATTCCACCGAACGAACGGAAGTGAGTGAAGGTTCCCCTCTGGATATTCCGCAAAACAAGTAACAGGAGAAGAATGTTTTACAGCGGGATAATTAACGCTCCGGTTTTGGGATCCCGCTGTTCTTTTTCCGGAAGGGGAAGGGTCAAAAGTGAGCCGTGCGAAATAGGATTAAATTGTGTTCTGTTTCCGGTTACTAAAACCATTCCCCTTTCTGAACAGCCGTAACAGCCTGTTTCGTTTTTTTGGGATAACACGGGAAAAGTATCGGAAACAATTCTGATACCCGATCCGCTTTTTGTTTTTTGCGGTCCTGCCAGTAAAAAACTCAGCGTAGCTCTTTCTTTTGGTAGTCCTGCGGCACTTGAAAGTATATGAAGCGCTTCAGGTGCAGTTTCTGTTTCAAAGGCATAGTGACACCACTTGGCTTTTGTCCCCCGAACCTGACCAATACCCGGCATTGGGCATAGTTCAACATGAGTACAGGGAGCGGCAGGATACTTCTCCTTTTTAAGCAGGGCAGCGCGCAGAGCGGAAATAAAAGCGCCGCCCTGAGGATTCCCCGGCTCTGCCGCAAGAATTGATCCGCTGTCTGCACAGAGTCTGCAAAGAAGATCAGCTGTTTTTTCTGCGCTCCGTTCTATGCTGCCGTGCTGCATTCCGGTATAAACTTCGTTAAATACATTAACAGCCGTTACCAGTTTTGCCGGTTTTCCGCGTACCGGCGCTGCAATTGAATCATGAATGGTTTTTATCTTCCAGCCCGGAACATTACCGGAGGTGTTACTGCCGGAAATTGAACAAAGAGCCTTGAATAGTTTGTATCCGGCGGCAAGGATTGCAGCGCTTTTATCAACACAGCGGAATTCAAGTTTTACATTGCGGAGCTCCGGAAAACCAATCCATAGGGCAATGGGCAATGTTAAAGGGCCTGAACCAAGATCGGTTACTGTATCACCGTCTGAAAGAGCAGGTAAAATGCCCGGTTTGTTTTGTCCGGCCTGAACTCCGCCTTTTAACGAAAAAAGCTTACAAAGGCGGAACACATTCCAGGGTAAAAAATAACGGAGATAAGCGGAAAGCATATTGGGACGGTTGAGGTATCCGCCGTCCCGTTCGCCGCGGGCGCTGGTAAGAAGCCGGGAAAGATCTGCTACATCAAACGGCAGTTTTTGCCGGAAACGGCCCGGAATGGGAAAGATTTCTTCGATGAGAGGAAGAAGTTTTTCTATGGCTTCCACAAAATGTTTTAAATCGGTTTCTTCTGTTAAAGACCAAAAGCTTCTTTCAGCTTTTTCTCTAATTCCTTGATATCCATGAGGTTATTGATGATTAACACATTGGAAAGAGTCTTTGCCGCTTCTGCCAGATCTTTACTGACTACATAGAGGTCGAATTTACAGCCCTTTGCTTCTGTTAGTGTGGAGTGTTCTACATCAACTCCTTTTACGCCGATATTGCCCAATGCTTTTTCTACGTTCATTTTTGCCAACAGGCTGGTTCCCATTCCCATACCGCAGCAGCATACTATACTCTTAATCGCCATATTATCCACCTTAAATGTGATGTAAAAAAAACAGAAAATTACAGGCAGTCGTCCGGCCGCTCAACAGCCGGACAACAGGCCTTTGAATTAACGGCTTACGCCTTTTTTCCTTTTATAAACGGAGAAACGATTATCGGGAGCAAGTACAAAATCACACAGATGATAAAGAGGCCCCATCCTTTAATTACCAGAGAAAGGCTGCCCAGGGTAAGTCCGACAAGACTAAAGTCCGAATCCCCGAAGGTTGTTCCCTGGCCGACAATTTGACCAAGCACCAGGTACAACAGAGCGGGAAGGAAGGTGATAATAAGCCCGTGGATAAATGCTCCAACGATACAGCCTCTTAGTCCGCCTTCTGCATTGCCAAAAACACCGGCGGTTGCGCCGCAGAAGAAGTGGGGGATAACACCGGGAAGAATTATTGCCAGGGCAAAACCGGTGGTCATGCCGGCGTTAATCCCGGTAATAATTCCCAAGCCGACTACACCGCCTATAAAGGATGCAAGGAATCCGATAAGTACCGCATTGGGCGCATAGGGGAATACAATGGGGCAGTCAAGAGCAGGCTTTGCATTGGGAACGAGTTTTTCCGCAATTCCCTTGAAAGCAGGGACAATTTCACCAAGGATAAGCCGGATACCGGTTAAAATAACTGAAACACCTGCGGCGAAAGAAAGGCCCTGAACGATTGCCCAGACTATCCATGAAGAGTGAAGTCCGCCTTCGCCGGCCAGAAGATAGTAAAGCCCGCCGTTTGGAGAAAATTCACCTTTTGCTGCGGCAACAATCGAAATAATAAGAAAGAAGAATACCATGGTAATGCTAATGGCAACGATGGTATCCCGAAGGAAGGTAAGCCGCTGAGGAAAAGTGATGTCTTCGGTTTTTGTTTTTCCTTTTACGATTTTTGCCGTCTGCGCGGAAACCCAATAACCCAGAGTCCCGAAATGCCCCAGACTGATGTCGGCGCCATCCGTTACTTTTTTCATTGTGGATTCGGCGAGTGCCGGCATAAGAACCATTACCAGGCCGAGGATCAGGCCGCCGCCGACAACGGTTTGCCACATTTCGAGACCTGCAAAATTTAACACTACAGCCAGAAGACAAGCCATAAACAGGGTGTGATGTCCCGTAAGGAAGATGAATTTTGCTTTGGAAAAACGCGCCAAAACGAGGTTTGCGATCATTCCGACCACCATGATGTAGGCGGTAGTGGACGCTACATCTTTAAGCGCTATGGCTACGACAGCTTCGTTGTTCGGCGTACTTCCGGTTACACCGAATGCAGCATTGAAGACGATACCGAAACTGTTAAGCGATCCGCCTACCAGGTAACCCGCACCGGCAGAAAGAACCATAAAACCGACAATGGTCTTAAATGTTCCTTTGATTACTTCTTCAATCTGTTTGCCCTGCAGGATTAATCCCAGCATGGCAAAAACACCGACCAAAACTGCGGGTGTTGAAAGGATACTGATAAAAAACTCAATAAAACCCATATATGTGTCAGCTTACATTATCCTGGTTTTTGAAGCCTTCCTCCTGTAAATTTTTCTTTTAAGCACCAGGCTGCTTTGGTATATTATAGAGGTATCCTTTGAATCAAGTCAATATTTTTCTTCTTTTTTTTGCAGGATGATTCAAAACCTTACTTACTGTTATTTTACCGTTACAAAGGTTATACTTGTTTTGGAGGAAACCATGAACAAAGAAACCATTATTCTATTTGCCAATTACAATCAAACCGCCAACAAGGCCATGAATAAAATAATACAGACATTAACTCCTGCAGAATGGGACAAAAACCTGGGGGGTTTTTTTAAATCTGTCCACGGGCTTTGTTCCCATCTTTATATCTGTGACTTTAACTGGCTAAAACGCTATTCCAAATTCAGGGACTTTACGGTTTTCGGCGATAGTTTTTTTGCCCGGGAAATGTATCCGTTCAGCGAAGTAATTTTTGATGATATGAACGAGTACCTGTCCAAACGGCCCGGGCTGGATGAATGGATCATCCGTTTTGCAGCTGAACTGAATGACAGCGAACTTGAAGGAATGTTAACATATACCAATTCAAGCGGCAAAGACTATACATGGTTTTTCGGCGGGCTTATCATGCAGAGCCTTAATCATGATACCTTTCACCGGGGCATGCTTTCTTTGTACCTGGAAATGCTGGGTAAGGAAAATGATTTTGGTTCGCTAAGACCGGCATAGGTGAAAGTGCAGGGTTTACTCTTACTTTAATTTTTAACCTGCGCCAGTAAATCCAAAAGTTCCGATCGTACAGCGTCCAGTTCCGCCCGCAGATCCGGCCATTTGCTGGATAACTCTTTTTCCAGTTGTTTTCTTGCACCGTCTATGGAAAGACGGCGTTCGTAGAGCAGGTATTTAAGCCGGAGAAGCAGGCGCATATCTCTGCCGGAAAAAATCCGGCGGCCGGAAAGATCTTTTTTCGGCTGAATCAGAGGCATTTCATCAACCCAGAAACGAAGCACGGAATTTTTTATTCCAAGAATACGTTCTGCTTCCATGCTGGAAAAAGAGGCCATCAGTTTTCTCTTTCTTTTTGTGAAGGGCGGATTTCCACTTCTATGGGGATGTAAGAATAACCAAGGTCTTTTCGGATTTTTTTACGGAGATACGATTTATATGCTTCGCTTACGGCAGCGGAGCGGCTTACAAAAAAAGCAAATTTTACCGGATTGGAAGAAATCTGAACGGCATACTTTATTTTAAAACGGGTTTTCGGTCCCTGAGGGGGCGGGTTTTCTTCCAGCCATCGTGCAAGAGCCTGGTTTAGGACAGAAGTTTCGGTATGACGGTGAAGCTGGGCATTCATGCGGATTGCAGTTTCCAATAACTCGTCCATTCCCGTTCCGTCGATTGCGCAAACCGGAACGATGGGAGCATATTCCATTTGGCCGAAAAAAAAGTGAATTTTGTCTTTTACCGCAGTCAGGGCATTTTTTACTTTTGGCATGGTATCCCATTTGTTTAGCGCAAAAATGATCCCACGGCCTTTATCGCAGGCAAGGGCGGCGATCTTCTTGTCCTGTTCGGTTAAACCTTCCTGGGCATCAATTAACAAAAACACGATATTGGCTTTGTCCAGGGTTTTAACCGCACGGTTTACCGAATAGTATTCAATGTTTTCCGTTACTTTGGATTTACGCCGTATCCCCGCAGTATCAAGAACACGGAAGTTTTTATTTTTGTAACAGAATTCCCCTTCTACAACATCCCGTGTGGTACCCGGTACGGTACTTACAATAGAAGCTGCCGATGCAGTCAGGCGGTTGGAAAGGGTAGACTTTCCCGTATTGGGTTTTCCTAAAATGGCCAGGGCAATAGTGTCGGTTTCTCCCTCGTCCAGTGTTACAGCGGAAAAGTCAAGACGTGAAACTATAGTAGCTTCAAGTTCATTAATACGATCACCATGTTCTGCAGAAATAAATAACAGTTCTTCAAAACCATACTGCGCCGTATTCCATGCTTCCGCTTCACGGCGGCCGCCTTCGGTTTTGTTTACAACAGCAATCAGTTTTGACCAATGGGGACGGAGGAGGGAAATAAATTCTTCGTCCTCAGAGGTAAGTTCACCGGCTTCCAGAAGTAAAACTATTAGGTCTGCACTTTTGATAATTTCCAGTGTCCGTTCGACTACCAGTTTATCCAAAACAGAATTCAGTCCGTTCTTATCGTCTTCCGGAATTGTTCTGTCAATTTTAAAACCGCCGGTATCAATAAGCCGCAAGGGTTTTCCGGCGATAAAAGCTTTTTCTTCTATTGGGTCCCGCGTTACACCGGGTGTAGGATCGGTGATGGCCCGGCGGCGGTGAAGCAGTCTGTTAAAAAGCGTTGACTTGCCTACATTGGGTCTGCCAACCAGGGCAACGGCAGGAAGATTTCGATACTGAAGCTGGGGATCATACATTATGGAGGCACTTTCTTTTTCTTCTGAATTCATGTTTGAGCCTGTGTTTCAAAAATCATATCAGAAGCAAGAGTAAGGCTTGGTAAATATTTGTTGTACCAATCCCGTATCAGCTCCTGTACCTGCTTGTGTGAAGTGCTGGTCAGTGCTGCTTCTGCCAGAGCCTTGCAGGATTCAATACTGACATTGCGTATAATATATTTTACCTGGGGAATGGCGGAGGCGTTCATGCTGAATTCATCCAATCCAAGACCAAGCAGTAACGCAGCTGCTGCGGGATCTCCCGCCATTTCTCCGCACATCGCCGCATGTATCCCTGCAGCGTGAGCGGCATCAATTGTTTGCTTGATAAGCCTAAGAACGGCAATTTGAGTTCCCTTTGCCAGATGTCGTACTCTTTCGTTTTCCTGATCTACCGCCAGGGTGTACTGGATCAGGTCGTTTGTACCAATAGAAAAAAAGTCTGATTTTTTAGCCAGAATATCAGCGGTCATTACTGCCGAAGGAATTTCGATCATCGTTCCAATTTTAATATCATCTGCAAAATCCTGATTCTTTTTGCGGCATTCCGTTCGAGCTTCTTCCAGTAAACAAAGCGCCTGCTCCAGTTCTTCGATATTTGAGATCATGGGAAACATTATCTGCACTTTTCCGTGAATGCTGGCACGCAATATTGCACGCAATTGTGTCTTAAACAGATCCGGCAGAGACAGGGAAAACCGTATAGCCCTCCAGCCCATAAGAGGATTCTTTTCGTTTTCATTTGCTATGGCCGGTAATGCCTTTTCTCCCCCAAGGTCTACGGTACGAATTGTAACAGGTTTTCCGTTCATCGCTTTGACAACTCTGCTATAGGCTTCCAGTTGTTCTTCTTCCGAATTTCGTCCGTTTTGAAGAAACAAAAATTCCGAACGATAAAGGCCTATTCCTTCGGCGCCGTAATGTGCAATTTCTTCAGCTTCTTCGGGAAGTTCAATATTGGCCACAAGACTTACCCGGCGGCTGTCGGTGGTTTCTGCGGGAAAATCTTTAAGGGCAGAAAGGTTTACAGCCGGCTGTTCCTGTTTAGCAAGTTGTTCTTTATACCGTCTGGCTGTTTCATTGTCGGGTTCTATAAATACCTGTCCTGTTCCGCCATCAACAATAATCAGGCTGCCGTTTGTAATTTCCTGGGTTGCCGAAGAAAGGCCGAATACTCCCGGGATGCCGAAGGAACGGAGAAGTATTGCTGCATGATTCGTCCGGGAACCGGCATCCAACAGGACCGCTTGAACCTTGTCTTTGTTTATGCACACACCGCCTTCCGGCGGTGAATTATAATAATTTCCTTGCGCTCGCGGCCCGAAGGGACGTATTGCAAGAACCTCTGAAGGAAGAAGATCCCTGGCAACAAGAATTACTTCTTCCTGTAAATCAGCAAGGGAAAAACGTTTAATACCCAAAAGGTTTCTTATTATGCGCCTGGAAACATCAACCACATCAGCGGTTCGTTCCCTAAGGTATTCATTCGGAGACTCTATGAGTTTGCGGGAAAGCTCCCGGGCTACTTCGGAAACAACCCATTCGATGTTTTCGTAGTTTGTTTCAAACCGGGCCTTAACTTTGTAGTGGAAGTCCTGGTCTTCCACCATTAAAAGATGAGCGGCAAAAATGCCGTCCTGCTCCCTGGTTTTGGCTTTTTCCCGCAGAGTACGCAGTTCTGCCGCCACTTCCTCCACTGCCCTTATAAAGCGCTTCATCTCTTCCGGGCTTTGTTCCTGTGGAATGATATAGCGGGGAGTTTCTAGGTCTTCTGCGTACAGAAAAGCCTTGCCAATTGCAATGCCTGGTACAGCAGCTATACCGGAAAGTATCTCCATGTAGAAAAAATACCGCCAAATAGACTTTTTTTCAATGGCCGCCGTGAAGAATGCTTCATGCAGAGCCGCAGGGATCGCAAAGAGGAAGAAGGGATTAATAGACAAAGAGCAGTTAGCAATTAGCAAAGATTAACATTGTCATTGCTTACAGGCGAAAACGGTGAATATTTGCCTCTAAACGATGGGCATTTGCAATAAAACGGTGGACGTTTACTTCACAAGGTAAACGTTTGCCTCGTAGTGCCAAAGCAACCGAAGAAATCGAGTGTGTGAAATTCTTCCTTTGCGGCTTGGCGTTTTTGCGGGAAATTCTTCTCATATTCTCCGTGCCTTTTCAGAGGCTCGATTTTTTTTGTATTTTTGTTTATTATATACATAATGATTTCTATAAAAGGTTCCATACGTCAAATTGCCATTTTCTGCACACTCTTTGTAATAACAGCAGCGGCGGTTTACGGGCAATCACCCCGTACACCGCCCCAGACCATTACTTCCGGCAAGGTGAGCACTCTGGGAAAATTCAGTTTCCAGTACGGCCGTCTTGATATTAATGTAAAGATTCCCCATACCGCAGACGGTCTTTGGCCTGCCCTGGGGCTTATTGGCGCCGATTACGGAAAGACCCCCTGGCCGGATTGCGGTGAAATCCGGCTTTTTGAGATGGGGCACTTTTCGGGTATTAAAGCGGGAACTCAGGACAAACTCTTTAGTGCGGCTGCCAACTGGGGGTCTTTGCAGCCGGGCGAAGGGCATCTGAGCCATACTGTTTTCAAGACCAATATGTATAGGTTACAGTTAGGCGATTTTCATTTAGTTACCGTGATCTGGAACCGGAAATGGATCAGAACGTACCTGGATTTGGACAAAGTGCCTGCGGAACAGCGGGAACACGTAAAGCCATACTTTGAAATGGAAATTACCCCTGAGCTGGAAAAGTACTTTTGCAAGCCTTTTTCCATTGTAATTGACCTGGCAGCAGGCGGGGAATATACGGGAATTGTCGGCCGGGACACGATAAGCGAAATCAGCGCCCTGAATGAGAAGAACAACTTTCAAACCGCTCTGTATGTTGATTTTGTACGGGTCTTTAATGAAGAAGGCATATTGATTTTTTATGATAATTTTACCGGATCAAGAATTGACAGCGCCAAATGGAATGTTGAAGTAAATGACAATGGAGGCGATAATCAGCCATTACAAAGCTACCGGCGGTCAAATGTAACTGTTGGAAAGGACAGAGCCAGCGAAAAGACCTGCTTAATCCTGACTGTTAAACTGGAGTAATTACTGTAACAACACAGCGATAGCTTGAATCTCTTTTTTCCAGGGTGTATCATCATAACGAAAGTGTACAAACCTTATATGATGCCGGTTAATGCCGCATCTCCGGATCGTAAGATGCGGGAACCGCATATTTCCAAATTTGTTCTCGTTGTCTGCTTTTTATTGGGTCGATTTTATCTTTTCTTTGGCTTGGGTATTGCACGAATAGTCATACGAAACGGCCGTTCTTTTTATGAAGCATATAAAAGAGCTTTGGCAGGAGAAAGCCGGTGTATTCTTGCCTTTCGCCACCCCAACGGAGGGGAAGCTCAAATTTTAATGTGGTTTATACTTTTTATTCTCCGCCGCAAAGCCTGGATGGAAGGCATAAAATTATCTAAAAAACCCTATGTATCGTTTGTATACGGTTATGAAGTAGCCCGTTGGGGAGGACCCATTGCCCGCTGGATTATGCCCGGGTTGGGGTCAATGCCGATTCACCATTCCAAGATGGATACTGCCGGAATGAACAGAATTTTTAAGGCCGTAACCAATGGGTCTTACCCGCTGGCAATTGCCCCGGAAGGACAGGTAAGCTATACCACCGAATCAGTACCCCGCCTTGAACAGGGTACCGTCCGCATAGGTTTCCAGGCTGTGGAACGGCTTGAGAAAAAAGGGATTAATTGTCCTGTAGAAATACTCCCCATTTCCATTCATTTCCGTTATGGAAGTATGGGCCGGTGGTCTTTAAACAAGCTCATCAGAAAAATCGAAAAATACACCGGATTTAAAAATGATGGAGCAGGTTTTACCGAAAGGCTCAGACGCGCCAGAGATTTTATCCTGGAACAAAATGAAAAACGATACGCCATTACTTCTCCAAAAGATCAAATTTTTGCCGAGCGTGTAGATGTAGTTATGGAAGCCGCTCTGACCAGAGCTGAAAACATCCTGGGAATAAAACCTAAAAGCAATCAACTTTTTGATCGGCTGTATTTGATAAGGCAGGTTACCTGGGACAGAATGGTTATCTCCGATGTTACCAGTCTGGATCATCTGACGCTGTTGGAACGGGCTCTATTGGATCTTAATGCAGGTGAAGCGTGGCATGCCAGCCGTCACATGGAACTGGTAGATTTTGTCTGGTATTTCAGGGTACCGGTACCCGCCGAGGACGATCCCCTTTATGTAAAAATCGAGTATGCTCAAAACCTCTGGGATTTTGCCAACCGGACTATGGGCGGAGCCTATTCAAACCGGGTTCTGAATGTTCATCCCAAGCGTTTGCTTATTCAAATTGGCACTTCCATTAACCTGACTGAGCGGCTTCCGGAATATAAAAAGAATAAAAAAGAAGCTGTTGCCAATGCTATGAAGGATATGGAAGCAACTTATCTTGACTGTATTGATCGTGCTTCAGAATACCAAATCTAATTGCATAGAAGATCTGTTAATCAAGGGAAAGCGTATCCTTGTTTCCAAAAATGTTAGTTCACACGCCCTTGACGCAGCCTTGCTCCTTGCGGAAGCATCAGGTTTTTCCCGTGAAAAACTCATTACCCATAATGATTATGAATTAAGCGAAGTACAACGCAGGCATTACTTTGAATTATTGGAAAGAAGGTGCAGAGGAGAAAGCATCGCATATATTCTGGGACGAAAAGAATTTTTTGGATTGAATTTTACCGTTACGCCTGCGGTACTTACTCCCAGACCTGATACCGAAATCCTTGTCGAAGCAGTTTTATCCATACTTCGCTCCGGGCCTGTACTCAGCGACTGTGCGGCCCTTCGCAATGTTTCATTTCCGGTTCTTGATCTTTGCACCGGTTGCGGGCCGGTTGCTATTGCGCTTAAACATAAATGTCCCGCTTTGGAAGTCTGGGCAACTGATGTATCGGAAGAAGCTTTGGCAGTTGCCCGTAAAAATGCAGAAACACTGGACTGCGGGATCGCTTTTTTGCAGGGTGATTTATTTGATGCTCTGGAAAAACGGTCACGTTTTTTTCTTATTGCTGCCAATGCTCCCTATGTTCCATCCGGTGAAATAGACTTGTTGTCGCCTGAGGTAAAGGCCGAACCCCGTATTGCCCTGGACGGCGGTGTTGACGGTCTGGACTTGATACGGCGAATCATCGTTAAAGCGCCTTTATATCTGGATAAAAACGGATATATTGCACTGGAAGCGGATCCTTCCCAAATGGAAACGATAGCCATCCTGATGAAAGACAGTGGTTTTTCTGAGCCGGTAATGTATCAGGATCTTGCAGGATATAACAGGGTAATAGCGGGAAAGTTATCATAGTGCAACATTATTAAATTTTATGGGGTCTAATGTAGACGGAAGGGTATTTTCGGGTTAAAGTAATACCGGGCGTTAGCTCAGTAGTTCAGGAGGAACAAGTTGATCAAATCGTCGGCCTCACAGGTAATTATCGCCATTATTCCCATTGTCGGTATTGTCATGGGTTCAATAGTGGTGTTTTTTTATCTGTTATGGCACCACCGCCGCAGGGTTCTGATGATTAAAGCGGGGCAGTACCAAAAACCTGATTTCGACCTTCTTTCCTTTAGTCTTTTAACCGGGTTACTCCTCTTAAGTGTCGGGATTAGCCTTACAGTTTTTTTGACTGTTATGAAAAACACCGGTTATGGGCTTTTGGGGGGCATAATCCCCTTGTCTATGGGGACAGGACTCCTTGCATATTATGTAATTAAACGCAGCGACCGCAGTTCATGAACGGAAAAGAGCATGGCTCTTCCGGATTGTTCGGCCAAGCCGCAAGGTTCACCAGAAAACATAGCGGACTTTTGGGAGAAGAAAGCCTGCTGGTGGAACAGATCCTGTCGGGAGAAAAGGAATTATTCCGTCTGTTGATACAGCAATATCAGCAGAAGGTTTATGCTATGGGCATGAGTTTTTTTCATAACGAGGAGGATACGGCAGATTATACTCAGGATGTATTTATCCGTTGCTACAGGAGCCTTGCTTCGTTCCGCGGGCATTCGCGGTTTTCTACCTGGCTGTACCGTATTGCCTACAACACGGCGGTAAATAACATTAATCGCCGCAAAGAATACCACAGTCTGGCGGAGGATCCTTTAACGGAAGAAAGTCCGGAGCAGCAGCTTCTGAAAACTGCCGCTTCCCAGGCAATCCGTTCTGCAGTAGCGGAATTGCCGGAAAAATACCGGATTTGCGTCGATTTGTATTTTTTTTATGACTGCTCAATCAAAGAGATTGAGGTGATAACGGGATTTCAGGAAAACACCGTAAAATCCCATGTATTCAGAGCCAAGAAGCTGCTTAGAAAAAAACTGGACGATAATCTTTAATGTGCGATAGCGAATATGTTATTGAAGGAGAAAAAAATGAAATGCGATGATGTTCTTGATACGGTTTACGAAGCTGACCCGCCTTTTCCGCTGGGAAAAAGACTGAATTTGGCATTTCATATTATCTTCTGCGGGCATTGTGCCCTTCATCTGGATAATTACGCAAAAACACGTTCTTTACTGCAGGCTAATTTTTTTCCTTCTTCCCCCGATTTCAGCAATTCAATAATGAATTCCATATATCAGGAAACCGATGAATCGGCTTTTGATGAAGAAGCAGAAGAACATTTTTTTGGCACAGGCGGTTTTTCTGTTAGAGGCTGGATATTTGCAGGGATTATTCTGCTCCTTTCTTTAACCACAGTGTTTTTCGGTCAGGATTTTACCAGTATTGCCCTGGATGAGGGATCTTCATTTCTTCTTCCTTTGGGAATTATTACGGGAGTTGTAATTACAGGTTATGGCGCCCTTTTTATAGGAAGTCATTTAAAGGAATTCTCCGAACGATTTAAATTGTGATTAGCAAGCAAAAACCGGCAACGTTATCCTGTTCCGGTCTTCCGCGTTATGCCATAGGGGACGTTCATGGCAGACATTTCTGGAAATCGTTTATAAAAAAGGATTTTAAAGAATTTTATTTTACCGGTGATTATTTTGACAGTTATGATATTCCGTTCTTAAAACAATACAACAACTTTACAGATATCTGTAAAGTGGCAAGAGCGGATAGCCGTATCAGGATGTGTTTGGGAAATCACGACTATCATTATTTAAACGGAATCCGCAACCAATTTTATTCTGGGTATCAGGATCACAACAGTAAAAAAATATGCGCTGTTCTGGAAGAAAATATCGATCTTCTGCGGATTGTTTATGTAACCGAAGATAAATATATTATTTCTCATGCCGGGGTTACTTCCTGGTTTCTTAAATCAATTGGAGGGGTTAAACCGGAGGACATAAACAGTGCATTTGATGTTGACAGAAATATTCTGAAATTTAACGGCCACAATATTTACGGTGATGACATTACACAAAGTCCTATTTGGGTCAGGCCCGGATCGCTCGAAAGCAATTATCTTCCCGGTTACAGCCAGATTGTTGGTCACACCCCTGTCAGAAAAATTACCGAAAAAACATCAAAAGACGGAACAAGAATTATCTTAATAGACACTCACAACACAGAATCGGTGTATGGTTTTTAAACTATTTCTGCAAACCTCAATTTGCTTTTATGCTTCGATGGTAAGCCCTTCTCTGGCCATCATGATCTGCATATCTGTTTTTCCGTCTATGCGCTTTTGGTAGTTGTATTCCAGATTTTTCAGTTGTTCGTCAGTACGGTTTGGGTCATGGTGAAAAAAGACCAGCTTTTTAACTTTTGCTTTGTTTGCGGTATTGATAGCATGTTCATAGGATGAATGTCCCCAGCCCAAATGACTCTTATATTCTGCGGCAGTATATTGCGTATCATGGATTAATACATCAGCACCCTGAAAAAAATTAAGGAGTTTTTTGTTTTCTTCTTTGGCTGCTTCTTCTCCTTCTCTGGCGGCATCTTCATCGTAATCGGGATCTTCCGGATCTGTAGGAAAGAGGTTGCGAAACGGTTCATTGTCGTAAGCTGTAACAATTGAATTTCCCTTGTATTCAAAACGGTAGCCAAGGCAAAGTATTGGGTGGTTTAAGTATTTTGTGGTAACACAAAGCCCGTCCCCCAATTCTATGGATGTTTCTTTTATCTGTGCATATTCAATATGGGCGGAAAGCTCATCAATGCGAACAGGCCAATAGCGGTAAGAAAGCTGGGCGCCTATTATTTGTTCCAGGGTCTCGTCCTCGTAGGAAACAGGTCCCCGTATACGCATACGGGTGGTTGGTATAAAAATCGGAGTGAACATAGGAAAGCCCATTATATGATCCCAGTGAGTATGGGAAATAAAAATGTCTACATCGACACAGCCTTTTTTTTTAAAGTCATTGGCCATAAGAAAGTCCCCAAGCGGTTTTATTCCTGTGCCCAAATCTACGATTACGAGTTTTTCATCAGCACGAATTTCCAGACAGGAAGTGTTTCCGCCGTAAAAAACTGTGTTTATTCCGGGACATGGAATAGAACCCCGGTCGCCCCATATTCGTACACTTAACATAAAATTAACAACGGCCCCTTGACTAAATAAGGTTAATCCATTTTACTTAAATTGTGAATAATAATCTACTGGAAGTATTGCGAATAGGTATTTTTTATGATGGCTATTATTTTTACAAAGTAAGCAATTTTTATAAATACGAGCATGAAAAAAAAGCCAGAATAAGTATTTCGGGACTTCATGATTTTATTAAATTTGAAGTTGCTCAGCTGGTAGGACTGGATATCAGACAATGCCAGATAATTGATGCTCATTACTTTAAAGGCCGTTCCTCGGCAAGGGAAATGGGCGAAAAGGTACAAAGCGAGCGGGTTTTTGAAGATATCCTGATGCGTGAAAACATTGTTACCCATTACCTTCCACTGCGTTTCAATGAAAATAATGTTGCACAGGAAAAAGGCATAGATGTCTGGCTTGCATTGGAAGCGTATGAACTTGCGATTTATAAACATTTTGATATTCTTGTCCTTGTAGCAGGAGACGGGGATTATGTTCCGCTGGTCAGGAAACTCCATACCCTGGGAACCCAGGTAATGCTTATAAGCTGGGATTTTTCTTATCACAATGAAAGCGGTGATGTTGTAGAGACAAGAGCTTCCCGGCAATTACAGGATGAAGTATTCTTCTCCATACCCATGCACCAGCGAATGGATCAAAATGGCAATGATTATGTAAAAAATCTCTTTGTCCCCGACAAAGGCTATGAGCGTAATTACGGCCATCAGCTAAACCTTAAACTTGACAATGAAATTCCCGGTTCTGAATCAAAAAATGATTATGATATTCCGGCCTTTTTTTCTTCCCAACGAAATTTGATTGAAAGTATTTCTGTAATTATCAGCCTGAATGCCAATGGTTTTGGGTTTATTAAAGATGAAAGCCAGAATAACATTTTTTTTCATTACAGTACTCTTACCAACAAGGATTTTTCCGAACTTCAGACTGGTATGACAGTAAAGTACCAGCTGGAAGAGGATACAGAACGCTCTAAACGGGAAGGAGAGCTTCGTTACAGGGCTTGCCGTGTTACCGTAATTGATCAACCGCCGCCGGAATATTCCGCCGGGTAAATAACCTGTTTACTGAGGCTGACACGATTTGAACGTGCGACCTGCAGATCCGCAATCTGCTGCTCTATCCAGCTGAGCTACAACCTCATTATTTCAGAGATAAACCATAACACCACTCAGATCGAATGTCAATACGGCTGAGGTTTTATTAAAACTTCAGTTTTTCAAAAAAGCCCGGCTACTTGATTGCTTTTTTTAGTTCTTCGACTTTGTCTGTCTTTTCCCAGGGGAATTCACTGCGGCCAAAGTGTCCGTAGGAAGCGGTTTTCCGGTAAATGGGCCGGCGCAGATCCAGAGTTTTGATGATCCCTGCGGGACTAAGATCGAATACCTTTCCTATAGCTTCTTCGATCTTCTTTTCCGGAACAGAGGAAGTGCCAAAGGTTTCCACCATTATTGAAACAGGGAAGGGAACGCCAATTGCATAAGCCAACTCAACTTCGCAGCGATCTGCCAGTTTTGCAGCGACAACATTCTTTGCCACATAACGGGCTGCATAAGCGGCGGAACGATCTACTTTGGTTGGATCTTTGCCGGAGAATGCGCCTCCTCCGTGACGGCCCATGCCGCCGTAAGTATCCACAATAATTTTACGGCCGGTAAGACCTGTATCGCCAAATGGACCTCCCACAACAAAACGACCCGTGGGGTTAATATAATACTTGGTTTTGGAATCAAGCAATCCTGTCGGTTCAAGTACCGGTTTGATAATTTTTTCGATTACTTCTTTCTCTATATCTTTATAAGAGACATCAGGATCATGCTGGTGGGAAACAACCACAGCATCAATACGCACGGGTTTGTATCCTTCGTATTCCACCGTTACCTGGCTTTTTGCATCGGGCCGGAGCCACTTGATCGTTTTATTTTTCCGCAGTTTTGTTGCAGTAATAAGTATCTTATGAGCCAGGGTTATTGGCAGAGGCATTAATTCTTTTGTTTCATTACAGGCAAAGCCAAACATCATTCCCTGGTCCCCGGCGCCCTGCTGGCCTTTATATTTTTTTAAGCCTGTGCCGGAAACACCCTGGCTGATATCCGGCGATTGGCTATGGATCATATCCAGTACTGCCATAGAATGGAAGTCCAGCCCGTAGTCGGGGTGAGTATAACCAATTTCTTCCGCTACTTTTCTGACAATGTCCTGAAAGTCTACAAAGGTTTTTGTAGTAATTTCCCCCCCGATAAGAACCAATGAAGTGGATGCATATGTTTCACAGGCTACCCGGCTTTGCGGATCATCTTTAAGACAGGTATCCAGTATTGCATCTGATACCTGATCACATAGTTTGTCAGGATGGCCTTCTCCGACCGATTCTGAAGTAAAAAAATAATGGCGGTTGTCCATACGTACCTCTTATTTCAATAATAATTAAAAAAAAACCCTCTGTAAAGAGCCGCTTTGCAGCATTACAGAGGGGATCTGCAGAAAAAGCAGTCTACTACCGAGAGAGCCTTGTAGCCAGGTTTCTTAGTTCTTGAGCAGCAGCAGGTTTGCCTTGCCTATCATACTGATCTGCAGCTCTAAGCATATCTACCCGCATCAATCCATTAGCTCCCGGGTTATCCAAATTCCGGGAAAGCTCGGGGATAACAAGAACAGTACCCACTTCAATCTCATCGGGATTTGGAACAGCTTCCTCATTGGCAAGCCTGATAAGGGGGAAGAAATACATATTCGACCCGCCATACTTTCTTGCAGCAATTTCAGAAAGAGTATCGCCCTGAACAACCGTGTAATTTGTTGCACCTGTAAGATCCAGGATTGAATTTCCAACACCTGTCGCAGGCGGCGGTGTTTCAGGCGTCGATTTAGCCGCCGGCTCGGGTTTTGGAGTAGGCGTTCCGCCGCAGGCGGCAAATACCAGGATGCTTAAGGTAATAATGAGTAAACCATAGATAACATTTTTTTTCATTATTGTTCCTCCAATAGTAACTATGCAAGACTATTGGCAAAAAAACAAGGGTTTTTATTAAAAAATTAGCTTTTTGCGGCTAATCCAGGTCTAAACCGGTAATATTTTCCGCCGGGAGGCTGAATACAATGCTCCGGGCCTCGGATGCCAGGCCGAATTTTTGGCTTACTGCCTGCATAATAGGTACCTGTTTGCTCCGGTTTGTCAGGATTAAAATAATTTCTTTCTCTTCCTGCACTGTAACTCCAAAAACCTTAACCGGCCCCTGGTGAATCAGCCCTCTGGCGTTAATAACCGTGCCGCCGGAAGCGCCGGCTTCTTTGGCACAGGCCATTAATTCATCGCTATAACCCTGGTTTGTTACAACTACGATAAGATCATGCTTTTTCTGATTCATTTTGGTATCCTTTCCATCCCTGGTTTCTTTCTTTTCTTCATCACTGATATTCTTATGGATGCTGTCTTTGAACACCTGAAGTATAGGCTTATTGATCCCCGAAAGCGGTACGGTAAAGGCAATCCCCGCTCCGGGATTGTTGAGCCCCAGACTTTTACTTACCCGCTTAATGAGTATTGGCACCATAAGGTTTTGTTCCAGGCATATAACAACAGCTTTCTCGCTGAAACCTATTCCCAAAAGATCGAGTACTTCCGAGCTGGCAGTACCCCTGCCCTGGCAGACAAAATGAAAGCGGACATGGGAATCGTCCATAATTTCCGAAATATGTTTTGATTTTGATCTGTCCAGAATAAAAAAAATACAATCAAGAACCGGCATATTTGGAGTAGCGGGCATTCCGCCGGTTTCATCGTCTTTTTTTTGACCGGGATCTTCTCCCTTTTTTTTCTTTAACGCCAACAGGATTTTTTTGTAGGCGCTGGTTTTTTCCTTTTTCGGCGGAGGAGCTTCTTTCTTCTTCATGCACACGCTGCCTCCTGGCAGCGAACTATAATAATATCTTTGCGCTCGGGGGACGCAAACCGCAGGCTGAAGGACCTCACACTCTTTCCTCATAATTATAAACAACAATCACCCTGGTATCTTTATGAACCATAGCCAGCAATTCATCTCTGGATAGCTCTTCAGAACTCTTTTGTTTCCTTTGGTATATCAGCCCCATTAGCTGAATAACAATAAGGGGCGTCATGGCAACCATAGCTACAATTCCGAATGCGTCGATCATTAAATCTCTGCCTGCGCCTTCGGAAGTTCCCATTGCCAGAGGTAACAGAAATGTGGTACTCATGGGGCCGGAACATACACCGCCGGAGTCAAAGGCAATACCGGTAAAAATTCGGGGTACAAAAAAGGTTAAGGCAATTGCGATAGTATAACCGGGGATTAAAATGTACATTATGGGGATACTCAGCAGTATCCGAATCATGGTAATTGTCAGCGCCCCGGCCATTCCAATGGCTAATCCCCTGTTCATGATTTTCTGGGTAATAGTGCCGGAAGATATTTCTTCTACCTGTTTGTTGAGTACATGAACCGCCGGTTCTGCCGCTACAATAAAATAGCCGACCAATGTTCCCAGGGGAACCAAAATCCACTTGAACGGAGAAGCCGCAAGCTGTAAACCCAAAAGGTGTCCTACAGGAATAAAACCAACGTTAACTCCGGTTAAAAAAATTACCAGACCCAACAGTGTGTAAAAAAAACCTACTGCAATACGGCCAAGCTGATGTTTCTTAAAGCGCCTGGAAACCAGCTGGAGTACAATAAAGAAAAATACAATAACTGCCAAAGCAATGGATACTTCTTTAAGAAAAACCGGCAGTTCAACGGCAAAATGCGTAAATACATCACGGGAAGTAGCTGCTTCAACAATGCGATGAGTTTCCAGTTCTGCTGATTGGGGTTTATAAAAAATACCCAGAAGGAGCACAGCCATAATGGGTCCAACGCTGCACAAGGCAACCATGCCAAAACTATCGTCTTTGGAGTCTTTGTCGCTCCTGATCGATGCAATACCCGCGCCCATTGCCAGAATAAAAGGAACGGCAATCGGGCCGGTAGTAACGCCGCCGGAATCAAAAGCTACAGGAACAAATGCATCCAGGGCAAAAAAAGCCAACCCAAAAGTTATTAAATAAAAAAATACCAGCAAATATGATAACCGGATTTTTAGCAGAGATCGCAAAACGGCAATAACCAGGAAGAACCCTACTCCTGTTGCAACAGTAAGAATCAGAACTTTGGACGGAATAGAGGGAACCTGCAATGCCAATACCTGTAAATCCGGTTCGGCAATGGTAATAACTATGCCCATCACAAAACTAACAATAATGATAATCAGAATTTTTGAACTTTTGGTAAGCTGAATGCCAATGCCTTCGCCCATAGGCATCATGGCCATGTCTGCTCCCAGGGTAAAGAAACCCATTCCAAGAATAAGAAGGAATGCGCCGAACAGGAACATCAGAATCGTCCCTGACGGCATGGGCGTAAGAACGACACTGGCTATCAGAACAATTATGGTAATGGGAAGAACAGAAGAAAAGGCCTCCATTATTTTTTCATAAAGAATTTTATTCACATATAAGCTATACAATATATATTGAAAAAAATCAATAACTTACATTATATGGAATTGCAGTTGTTTTTGTAATTCAGCACGGGGATCTTTCCTGGCTTCCCGCGATTTATTAAGAGCTGCCGCTGCAGTTATCAGAACCTGCAGTTTTTGCATATCGTCCTCAATAGGAATTTTTTTATACAGATCGGAAAAAAAGTTATCTTCTTCATGGTAAAGACGGTACAAATCCAGATATGCGTTGTTAATCGGCATTTTTGAAAAACCCCGGTACTTGTCACTCTGAAAACGGCTTTTGTATTCTGCTTCAAATCGTTCCTGTGCAGTCTTAATGATTAAGTCTTTTTGAATAAGTTTTTCTTCTCTCTTGATATCATTTCTTGAATAAAGGTTTTGCAGTTCTGCACCCAGTTTAAAAAGGAATTCCCGAAAAACCCTGTAATCATCCTCCCCATCGCTTATTGATAAGTATTCAGGTGAATTAATTCCAAAGCGGTTAATGATATAAAGCCGGGCGCCGTGAGTACCGACAAATTCGGCCAGTTGTTCGTTAAACTCTACTCTGCCTTTAACAAAAGCAGTGGCATGAAACAATTCATGGATGATTAGGTCTGCAAGCTGATAAACGGAATAATTCTTCATATACGAATAGAGCGGATCTTTAAACCAGCCCAATGTACTAAAAGCATCAACCGGTCTAATCCACACGTCCAGTCCTTCGGCTTTTAGTTTTGACGCTTCTTTCTGTGCATCTTTTGGATTAAAAAATCCCTTGTACGGTACGGTTCCTACTACGGGAAAAGTCCATTCATGGCGTGTAAATGAATCTGCGGCACAGGCGGAAACCACCGCTGCCAGATAATTGCGATCCAATTCAACATAGCGGGTATAGTTTTTGCTTGCCTTTAATCCCAGTTCTTCCATTGCAAAACGGCGTATGTCTGTTACCTGTTTTACAAAAGCTGCTTCTTCACTTTCTTTTCCCTTGGTCTTTTCCAGTTCTTCGAGCGGTACAGCTTTACCCAGGTATCCCAGCATTGTTGTTCCCTGTTTAAGGGTATAACAACCGGATAAAAGCAGCAGCAGTATTATTATAAATACAGCTGAGAACAGAGAAGGAAAAATCAATAGAAAGAATGAGTAGATCTTTTGCATTATCTTACTATACATCTTTTTTCCCTTGTGGTAAATTCACAGATCAATAACGTGAACCTGATACTCTTTAACGATTCGGAACTCTGCATTGAAGAATACCCAGCAAAAGCTGAGTGTGCAGAAGTTACTGTTTTTCTGTCCCGTCACGATGAACGGGCAGTACATCTGCTTAAAGTGCTTCATAAAACAGTTGGCAGTAGTTTTGATGCCGGTGTACTTGGCGGAAAAACCGGAAACGGCGTAATAAGCGAAATTACCGCTACAGGATTACGTGCTGTTCTTAATCTGGATACGGATCCTCCTTCCAGAACACCCTTGCGTCTCGGCGTGGGATTCCCCAGACCAATTCAGCTTCGGCGCTTGCTGCGGGACTGCTCCAGTCTGGGCTTGGCCGCTGTAGATTTGATAGCAACTGAACTTGGAGAGAAAAGTTACAGGGACACAAAACTGCTTGATGACGGCGGCGCTCACGCTGCCCTTGTCGAAGGAGCAATCCAGGCCCGTGATACACGGCTTCCCGAATTGGCAGTTTATTCAAGTCTGAATACCTGGTTGCAGAAAGACCTCTTGCAAAGACGCCAAGGCACAAAGAGTAACACTGAATTCTCAAATTACCCGCATCCCTCCGTACCTCCGTGTCTTTATGAGGGGTCTTTAGAAAATAAGTTACCGAAAATTACTCCAAATATTGTTTTATTGGCAGCAGATAATGTAAGTCCCCGGGGTAGTTTTTCCGAATTGAAGCCGTTCCAAAAAGACACAGAGGCAGTCCTGGCAGTTGGTTCAGAACGGGGCTGGAGTAACAGGGAACGGGAACAACTTGAAAGTGCAGGCTTTCTCCGGCTTTCACTGGGAAAGCGGGCTCTCCGCACCGAGACAGCATGCACAGCAGCGGCGGTTCTTGTAATGGATAAGATGGGATTGCTTGGTTGATTAAGGCAGTCTGTTATTGTTCTTTTGTTTTATTTTGAAACTATCATTTAAATGCACTGTTTGATGTCTTGTTATCGGCATCATTATTAATCCAAATATATTCTTTCTTCCCCAAAAGTCCAATAACCATATTGATTTTGAATCATTTGTTACACCACCGTTTTGCTTTATTTTTTCTAGTTGTTCTTTTGTCACTTTTATTTTCATATCGTTATATTCAAGAGATTCAATTATCTTTCTAGTAGATTTTCCAACTTTAACCCTATATTCTTTTAGAGCTTTTATGTTTATATTTTTATTGAGTAATTCTATATCAGAATATGCCATTGCATTTCCAGTGTCCTTTATTTTTATATTCAATTTTCCTTGAATTTCTTTATTGAATATTGTTTCTTTATTCCCCATTATTATATTAGAGATGATGTCCTCTATCCGGGTAATATGCCATATATTCCATATTATTGATGTTTCTTTGTTTGAGATGATTTTACAAGTTTTTTCCTGTAAATTATCCCATAAATTATCATAAATTGTTTCTATACTAGTATTATATACTTTTTTATCATGTAATAGACTATGCATTTCCAATAATAAATTCTTACCCTTAATAAAGGTTTTTTGATTAAGCAGATATACTTTTAAATTTTTCTGTTTATTATTCCAATCTTTTGTAACATTTATCATAAATTTCCTCCGATTATTTATTTTATAATTTTGAATATACTTTTTATTATTCCTTCTGTACCAAAACTCTGGCAAAACATTTTTTACCGTTTTTATAAGGATAATATTCTTTATCTTCAATAAGTCTATATCCTTTTTCCAATAAACCATTTAATATAGGTCGGGTAGAAACCGCAAAAGGTTTTTTATAATCGCTTGGAATATAACAATTATCAACAAGTAATATTTTCCCGTCATCAAATTTTTTATTTTTTTCAGGGATTTCCTTTAGCGGAATAATTTTTAATTGTTTATATTTTGGTCTGTTATTTATTGGAAAATTAGTAAACCAATAACCTGCCGCTCGTGTAAGTTCTCTTTTGGGAGTTAAAAACCAATCTACTTCAGTAAAACCAGCCCAAACTTTTTTATTATAAAAATATGGGATAAATGCTTTTGTGATAACATTTGTTATATTAGAAATAATTAAAAATTTTTTCCCGCTTCCGATTGTAAGTTTCCAGTAGTCTGATGCTCTTGAAAATGGCGGATTAGTACATACTATGTCCGTTTCTTCTTTTAATATTTTTAGTGATAACGGATGTTCAAAACTTCCATCATAACCTTCCGGAAATTCTTTTAATTCTTTATAACCTGTTTTTGTAAAAACATAACCTTTAGTACCTTGATTAAATAAATCCACTACACCGCTATAATGTGTGCATATTAATTTTTTTAACCCAAGATGCTGAAAATGATGTATAAAATATAGAGAAAATGCGGATGTACTTCTTTCATCATCATCAACAGCGTCGTCACAATTGCAGAATACAGTTTTATTTTTCCAAATATTTATTGGATACAATGATAATTCATTTTCTACATCTTCATATCTTGTATAAAATTCGTCATTGTTTACCCTTTGTGCTTTTTGCAATATATCGCGTTTTGTTACTCCCCTGTCTTCAAGTGTTGGGGCTGTTCTTTTTATGATTTTTGTTACGACTTTTTTTTCTTCTGTTTTAATAAAAGTTTCTTTAATAAACATTTTATGGGTTTTCAAAAAATTAACATAATCTCTAAACAGAACGGTATTATAAAAATAAATTTCTTTGCTTGTTTCTTCTCTAAGGTGAAAAAACTTTTCTTTTACAGCATTTTCAACTTCAGACATATTTTTTACTTCACAGGAGAATAAATACTGGTATTTATTTTCTTTGGATTTGCCTGTTATACTATTATATTCTTTTAGACGTCGATTTAAGTCGTTTGTTTTTCCAATTTTGCATTTTGATGGTTCTAACTGTGCTTGAACGATGTAAATATACTGTTTTTCCATAGTTTTCGCCAAAAAAAGCCCCTTTCCCCAACAACTTGATACATTATATTTATATTATATTCTAAAATAAGATGCAAGTACTTCTTTTTTGAGTTTTTTGAAGATAATTATACTGGAGAAAATTCAAAAACCATTATTTCCGATGAATTTTACATCGTTGGCTATGTTCTGCTCTCATAAATCTTTGTGGTGGTGTTTCGTAAAATGTTTTAGGTGTAGCCTAGCCGCCGAAAGGCTCTTATAATTACTGCGCAAATAGTCTATTTCATTTGTCTTTTATCCCTTTGCCACTATCTTGTATAATCGTGCCATAATAGGTCATTTTACTTCTTTTGTGGTTCTGTGTCGATCCTTTTTCTATTTGTTATGCGACATTGAGGCTTTTTCTGCAACCTCGTTAGGCGAAGTAAAAAACCATTTATATTCTATACTTTATTTATTTTCTATTACTATACTCATATCATATAATTCATGAGGAGCAATATCTTGACCATTTTCCCATTCAATACCATGCCCATCTGAAATCAAATGAACAGTTTTAAAATAATTATTATTATGTAATTCTTCATACCATGTACCTGATATATATGGTAAAACATTAAATAATTTTATTTCACCAGTTTCATAACTTAACTTTAAATTGTAATCTTTAAGAGGTTCTACATTTATTATTTTGGGACACAACATTATTTATTACATCCTATTTTAATGGTTCTATTTTAAAGAATTGCTCACCATTAGAAAGTAATTTCCAATTTGCCTCTAAATCATCACGATGAATTTCCATCCATGCTTCAACTAATTTCAACTTTGATTTTGGAATTGATCCTTCAAGAACTTCACCATCCAATGATATTGCAATTTCATCTCCTGCATATTCAGCATGTATATGCGGTTTATGATGTTTTCCATAAGTATGGAATATAAACCATTTATTAACATTTGTCAATGCCCCATTTTGCCTAACGTCATGGATACGAATTTCACAAATTGATCCTAATATGTATATATAAAGAATTTATATTAGCTCCAGGTAAGACCAATGTCTCTGGTAAATTTAATCACATTTTTTTAAGCGCTTCTTCCACTTCTTTAAGGCGGCTGTTTAAAGTATTGATCGTTCGTTCAATCCGGACTTTTTCTTTTTCCAGCCGCTCTTTTTGATCTTCTTCAGTTTGAGTCAGGGCAGAAGCATTGCGGGTTTTCATGGCAGTTTTTACAGAATCGGGGCTTTTTCCGGCAAGAAGGGCTTTTTGGGCGCCGCTGCGATCATCTTCGTTGCGTATGCCCGCCAGGTAGCGCATGTTATCCGCTCCCAGGCCGGGATCTAAATCGTACTGGAACATTTTTATTGCCATTTGAGCGGCAAGTTTCGGGATACGCAGCACTCTGTCAACGTAGTCTTCAAAGCGGCCGCCGATTTTTTCACACAGATCACTGGCTTTAAGAAGCTGTTTTCCCAATTCTTTTACAAGGTTGCCGTTTTCTTCCAGGTATTTCTTTTTGATTTGATCAGTAAGCTTTTCAAGTTCAGGGGAATGGGCAAAAACATTCAGGTAAATGTTCTTTTTTTCCGCTTTTTCCAGCAACTCGTGGAATATAGCCCAAAATTCGGAAGTATGCGCTTTGGAAGAAAGGTTCCCTCCCCGGGCGCAGCAGTGAAGATGATGAGCATATTCATGAATTGCTGTATATACTAAAAGGTTTTCTCCGGTTGGATCAGATGAAAAATTTCGGTTATGGAGGATAATTTCTCTGGTATCAGTTTTATAAATTCCGTTTACCTTGCTGCTCTTTTTTCCCGAAAGTATTACAGAAAATTCCAGCGGAGCATCGGCAAGTGAAAGAAGGACTTTTTTGATCTTATCGTTGTTCATGTGTCATTATACCAGTTATCATACTTTTCCGCTATTATGCCGATAGTCAATAGAAGGTGATCCGTTTTTTTAAATTTGCATTAATTATCTGTTTGTCCTTGTTTTTACTCAGTACAGGAGGGGATCTGTCCCGGGATAATTCGGGAGGAACAGAGTCTTTTTTTGATTTATTTCCTGCTCTGTATTTTAACGGCCTTTATCAGGACTGGATTTTTCGTGAAGGAGCAAAGCCTTACTGGGCGGCTGCCGAACAGGAAGCGGAACGGCGGTTTTTGGATCGGGAGCGGCCTTTGTTTCTTAATAATGATATAATCGCGTTTTACGGTCATCCGCTTTCAAAAAACATGGGAATTTTGGGACGCTATGAAATTGACGAACTCAATACCCGGCTTAATGCAGTTACGGCAGAATACAACAAAGTAAACGGACAACGGGGGGTCCGCAAAGCTTTTTATATTATTTATGGTACTGTCCAGCCAAAAGGAGCAATTGGATATATACCGGATTCTCTGCTTCAAAAGTATATACGCTATGCCCTGGAACACGACATGCTTGTTTTTATTGACCATCAGATTGGCCGCTACGATCCGGTAGAATCCTTAAAGCTGATGCTGCCGTATCTGCATTATCCCAATGTTCACTTGGCTCTTGATCCGGAATGGCGTACCGGCAAGCCCATGCAGGAGATCGGAAGTGTTACTGCGGAGGAAATAAATCAGGCACAGGAAGTTATGTCTGCATATCTGGAAAAGTATCATCTGGCGGGGGAAAGGATGCTGGTGATACACCAGTTTCATCACAATATGATTCAGGACAGAACAGATGTCCGCACCGGGTACAAAAGGGTAACCCTGGTTCACTGTGCTGACGGATTTGGAAATCCTGCGCTAAAACGTAATACGTATGCTCACCTTGCCCAGGCAAAGAATATGCCTGTTAAGGGTTTTAAGCTTTTTTACAATTTTAACATACCCGGCGCAGGTTACGATGATCCGCTCCTTACTCCGCAGGAAGTAAACGATTTAAATCCCCGGCCCTGCGTGATTATGTATCAGTAATTTAAACATCCAGCGCAATTTTTAAAATATACCCAACAACAAACGACAGAGCTGCAACACCCAGACTGATAAAGGCCATTTCCAAAAAGCGGCGGATAAAGTTCAGATCCCTGGCAACGGAAAGATAGTAGGTAAAAAGGTAGATGATCAGCACCGCCGTACTTAGGGTAATTCCCAGAGCAATGAATGGATTACTCAGTAGCAGGAAGGGAAGGATAAGAAGTATTACGGTAATAATGTAGGTTATGCCGGTATACAAAGCTGACCTGGCTGCCCTGGGATCATTCTCCGCTCTTTTGGCAAGATAGTCCGAAGCGGCCATGGAAAAAGCCGCAGAAACTCCGGTTACCATTCCCGCAATACTGATAATTTTTGTTTCCCCCAAAGCCAGAGTAAAACCGGCCAATGCTCCGGTTAGTTCTACCAGCGCATCTCCCAGACCCAATACGATAGATCCAACATACTGCAGCTTTTCTTCGTCAAGCATATTTATAAGTTTATTTTCATGAGCTGCTTCATCATCCCTGATCATTTTGGCTTCGGGGAAATAGTCAATTAACGTAGCATAAGCTTTTTGGGCTTTGTTTTCTCCTTTTTCCATATGCTTTAGGGCAAAGGTAAGACCAAAAAACCTTGATTTTAAAATTGATTTGAATATCATAAAACGGTTCGGTTTTATTTCAACACCGGTTTTTTCTTTCCAGTATTTTGAGTGGGCCAATTCTTCATCACCGATGGTACGAAGTACTTCCGCATTGTGGGGATTTTTGCATATTTCCGCAAGGCGGTGGTACACGTAGTATTCGGTTAGTTCATTACGCTGTACCGTCAGGGCTGCTTTTTTTATTTCTTCATCAATTTCCCTGTCTATTTCCTGTTGGAATTTCTCCTCGTTTTGATCTTCCTGATCAAGCTCTTGTTCGATTTCCTTGTTCATTTTTTCTTCTAATTCCAGTTTTTTGTCTTTTTTGACGGAGGGTTTCATAATTTCCACCTATTGTATCAGCATTTCCGTATCAAGTTCACAGGCTGTGCATGGTACGGTAATGCCCCAGTTTTCCAGCACCTCCGGGTGGATTTCTCCAAAAACCCCGGTATGCTTACCCTGGTAAAAAATTGCCGCAGCTCGTCCATTAATAAAACGGCTGTCATTTGATTCTTCCACACTATATTCTCTTGAAAGATAATAAAACAATGTTTGCAGTTCAGCTGCAATGGTGTTAAAATTTGCTTCAGCCCCTGCATGAATAAAACCTAGATACTGTTTTGTTTGTGAACCGTAATTATCGCTGTCATTAAAAAATGCTACTTTTCCTGTTTCAAAGATACGGTGAGGATAAAGTGAATTTCCGGAAATGGCTTCGCTTTGCATAAGACATGCAAGGATGCTATCCCGGACATATTCATAATTTTCTGTCATCGGGTTGGAGATTTTGATTATGTTTTTTCCGCTGCCTCTCATTCTTTCTGACAGATCTTTGTATGAACCAAGATAATTGTAGATCATTTCCTGATAACCAAGGCCCACCATTATTTCCTTTATCTTGCGGCTAAAGATTGTAAGCGGGGTAAGACGGCCTACGGTAAAGTCACGGGGACGTTCAGGTTTAAAGGTATTGAGCCCGCGGCCCATCATGATATCTTCCATAACATCCGCTGCATGGAGAAAATCATTGCGGTATTCGGGCGGCCAGGCGAGTACACCGGGTGTCTTCGGCGTTCCGGTTTTTCCGCGTTCGGAGTCTTCTGTTTTTTCCGCTCGTACGCCCATGCGGGCAAGTGCTTTTACGCAATTTTCCGCGCTGATCGTTTCGCCTAAATATTTTTCGATGCGTTCCAGAGAACAAAACACCGGTTCCTGAAAATAATAGGGAGTAATACATTTTTGTCCGTAAGGCGTATCAAATTCATACTCTACTTCCACCGGCTCAATGGTAAAGCCGTTGTCTGCAAGGTCGCAGGCAACAATAGATGCGGCCAGAGTAATTGAGTTTTGATCAGTTCCTGTAAGTTCAATAAAGATATCCGTATCACCCACCAGTACTGCGCCAATGTCGGCCGAATTGATAATAGGCGGGTAGGAAAGCACTCCGCCTTCCGAATCAATTAAAAAAGGATGAATCTGTTCATGTTCCTGAATAAATGCATACTCTTTTCCTTTGGGGTGCTGTTTCAGGATTTCCCTCAGGGTCAGAGGAACATCCCATTGCAGCGGCACAAATGATACACTGTCCTGATCAACACCTTTATAAATTATTGGCCATTTTATTTTTGCAGTCCGGTATATGCCCATAGAGATAGTGCGCCGCTTCCTTCCGAAATTCCACGCAAGTTTTTCCTGAGTTTGAATCATATCCCTGAGCATGGGATCGCTGATGGCTTTTCCCGAAGCAATAAAGCCCGACAGATACGGCCGCACTTGCTGTACGGATTTTTCGACAATTACCCTGTACTTTACCGGCGGATTTACGCCGCCATTTCCGCTGCCGGGACCGCGGGGTTTACCGGCAAAGAATGGGTAGTCAGGAATGGCGCCGCCGTTGTACATTCGCAGTTGTCGGGCGCATCCGGCAGTACCCCAAAGATCCGGCCTGTTTGTGTCATTTAATTCTATTTTTAAAACCCGTTCCGAAACAGGAAGCGATTTATCACTGTCTTCGTCAAGTTCCGCTTT